>JBKCES010000038.1:0-19913 GCA_046304295.1 Cyanobacteriota bacterium
CTCCCCGTTGACTGACCTCGTCCGCCGGTGGGAAGGGGCGCATTTGGGTGGTAAAGGCGATTTTAATCCGGGGCAACGGTCGCTCTAAACTCTCTAGAAAGGAAATTTCTGGAGCCGGGAGCCAATAGGGATCGCCGGTGGTATAACCCGCTAGGACATCCAACAGGGCGGCGCTGTCGGCTACGGTTTGGGTTAAGGCGCCGCCAGAGGCAATGCCGCTTTGATAATCCCCCACCGGCGCGTTAGAAATGCGGCCCCGACTGGGTTTCAGTCCCACTAACCCGCAGCAACTGGCGGGGCCCCGCAGAGAGCCGCCCCCGTCGGAGCCGTGGGCCACGGGAATCAACCCCGCCGCCACCGCAGAGGAGGCGCCGCCGCTGGAGCCTCCGGGAGTGTAGTCCAAATTCCAGGGATTGCGGGCTGGCGGCAGGCCGGGGGTTTCGGTGTAGGGAAAGGAGCCTAACTCGGAAGTGGCGGTTTTTCCCAGCAGAATGAACCCTGCCTCCCGCAGACGAGCCACAATACCGTCGTCCGCCGGCGCCGGTTGGGGTTGAGCGTAGAGTGCCGCCACGCCGTAGCCCGTGGGCATTCCCGCCACTCGGTTCAGGTCTTTAATAGCCGTCGGAACGCCGAAAAAAGGCGGCAAGGCTTCGGGAGCCAAGGTCATTAACTGTTCCGTTTTCGCCTGGGCGTCCGCCAGCGCCGCTTCCGCGTCCACATACACAAAACTGCCCAGTTCCGGGTTCCGGCGCTCGATCCGTTGCAGAAAATAGACGGTGACTTCCGTGGGGGAAAGCTGACGACGGCGAATCAGTTGGGCGATTTCCAGCGCCGAAAGGCGGGCAAGCTCAGTCATAGCCAGACAAAGACGGGGACAAACGCTTATCTTACTCTATCGGCTTATCTCCGCCGAAAATCAGCGTATGATTAGGTTTCGGCGCTGGGAGAATGCCCGCTCAGTTTCGTTTTTTTATGCTGATCCCCCTCGCTAGTTTTATCGTCGCTCTGGTTATCCTCGGCAATCTTGGGTTGCTTCTGGGGGAGCGTTCGCTTTATCAACGGTTACCGGCGCTCTGGCGCCATCGCAGGGATCCTGTCTTTTTTCTCAGTGCCGGGTTAGTGAGTCTGGTTTTGGCGCTGGGGTTGCCGGGATATTGGGGTTGGGTTGAAGGAGCCGTCCTCCAGCAATTTAGAACCTCTGTCGGTTTACTAGCGCTTGGTTTACTCCTACTAGCCTTTTGGCGGGAGCTATTTTGGGAAAATCCCCTGGCGGAATGGGTCAAGCGCCGGAGCCGACCCCACCGGACTGTATTGGCTTGGCTCTTGCTGTTGGGTATCATCGCGCTGGCGCTACTGGCGCCGTTGGCTTCGTCAAAGATAATTTTTTCCAGTAGCCTAGAAAGCGTCTCCCATGTGGGCTGGATCGTTCAGGCCAAATTGGCGCTGGAGGAAGGGCAATTTCCCCTGCGGGTGGCACCCTTGGAAAATAACGGTTGGCGTTATCCCAGTTTTCAGTTCTATAGTCAGTTGCCCTATACCTTAGCGGGATTAATCTATAAATTCCTTACTCCCGATAATCCCTACAGCGCCTATCGGCTGGTTCTCTGGGGATCTTTAGTGACGGGGGGGTTGTTTATCTCTCGCCTCGCTTTAGCTCTCAGCGCTTCCCCGGTGGCGGCGCTGTTAGGGGGGGTCGCCTATATGAGCGCCCCCTATTTTTTAAATAATATCCACGCCAGGGGAGCCTTCACGGAATCCTTCGCCCAGGGTCTTTTACCGATTGTTTTATTTTATAGCTGGCGAGTCTGCCAAAAACCTAATTTAAGAAGCGCCCTTCTGGCGGCCATCGCTTGGTTTGCTTTAGCCGTCACCCATATTATTACCTTTCTCTACACCACCCTTTTTTTAATCCTCCTCGGCGCTGTTTTCCTCTGTCGCAGTTCCCGGCCCCGGGCGTTTAAAAAAACGATTTTCTTTTTAAGCCTCAGTTATCTCTGGGCTTGGGGCTTGGCGCTCTATTTTCTAGCGCCGGTTTTACTGGAGTCCCCCTACCTTTCCATCCGCCGTCAGATTAATAC
This sequence comes from Cyanobacteriota bacterium, assembly GCA_046304295.1. Classification (GTDB taxonomy): domain Bacteria; phylum Cyanobacteriota; class Cyanobacteriia; order Cyanobacteriales; family Microcystaceae; genus Synechocystis. The sequence goes on from JBKCES010000038.1 coordinate 2,079, forward strand.
CATCAGCCCCTTTGACACTCGTTGGATGACGCCCCTGGCCAATTTACTCTCCCCCCTTTCCCTACCACCGGAGCCAAGCCTGGAGGGAGTCGCCGCCACCTACGGACTACACCCGGCCATTGGTTGGATTTTTCTGGCGGGTTGGGGCGCCGTGGCTTACTATCACTTGGGGCAGAAACCGATCCCCGCTAAATTAGCTCCGGTTCAATCTTTATTTACGCCGGTTTTAAGCCTGTTTCTCCTCGCTTTTTTCCTGCTTTGGAGTCCCGTGGATATTTGGGCTTTTCTACCCCGCCAGTTGTGGGTGACCCAATTTACTTTCCGCTTTTTGACCCATCTCATGTGGACAGGGGCCTTGTTAAGCGCCTGGGGAGTGGTCTTAATTTTTCGGGAACGTCTAGACCGGCGCCATTTAATCTTGGGAATTTTAGTCATTATTTTGCTCAACCGGCCTTGGTTGCCGGTTCCCAGGGGAAACGTTACCGTCGCGTCTGTGATTCAAGAGCCGTTATTTCGCAACTCCGGCGCCCTGGATTACCTCCACCGCCTCCCCAGCCGCCCGTTATTGGGCAATAGCGAACTCCCGGTGACGGCGCTGGATTGGATTCCCAGTTTTGGCAGTTGGAACACCTTTTTAACCCGTAATTTGGAACTCTTCGCCCAATTTCCCGACCCGGAACAGACAGAAGTTCCCGCAGGTTATCTCGCCCGTTTCCGCTACCCCAAACCGGCCCCTGGCGGCGCTCCCCGCTTAATCCTGACGGGACAATTAGATCCCGAGGAAGACCTCAGCGCCGATAGCGTGACTGTGGATCTCAATCAACAGCGCCTTGGGGAAATTAACCTTGACCAACGGGCCTTTAATTTAGATATTCCCCTACCTCAAGTTGAGGACAAAGACCCCGAGTGGACGTTTACCTTCACCCTGCAAAGTCCCGATCCCCACCGTCCGCCTCCCAGGTTGTTAATTGACCAGTTTAAAGTTATTGGTTTAACCCCCTCGGACAGCGCCGTTCCCCTGGCCCAAACCCAAGATTCTTGCCGGCGTGTCGGCGCCATTACCCAATGCCAAGTCCAGGGCGACTCCGCTGCGGAAGTGGTGCAACTGCCGATTTTGTATTACCCCCGGCTCCTGCGGGTAGACATTAACGGCCAACCGGCGCCCTATTTTCCCGTTCACCACCGGGATTACCATCTAGTCGGGGTTCGTCTCCCCCCCGGCGCCCATACCGTCACCGTCGCCTTTCGGGGTCTAGTCTGGGCCAATCTTGTGAGCGCCGTCAGTTGGTTGGGGTTAATCCTGGCGGGAGTCCTGACTTTGCCCCGTTTTTCCCTAGCCGCCGGAGGGCGTAAACTGAAGAACATCGATTAACCTTCCCTCCCATGATTCCCCTCTACGAGGATGATTTAGACTGGGCCGCCCAGGCGGGTTTCCTACGTCCCGAGCAAGTGGCCCCCCTCTGGCAGGCCCTGGGGGAGCGGGCCCAGGCTCGCCCTCGTTTTAGCGGCGTCACCGTGGCTTACTATGGCGGCGCCCTGGTGGTGATGGCGGCCCTCGGACTCTTCTTAACCTTGGCTTGGGAAAATTTAGGGGGCTGGGGCATTTTCGCCCTGGCGCTGGTTTACGGCTTGGGCTTAAGTGCCTGTGGCTATTGGCTCTCCTTCCGGCAGGGGTTAACCATCCCAGGCGGACTTTTATTCACTGCCGCGGTGTGGATGACGCCCCTCGCGGTCTATGGTCTCCAGCGGGCCTTGGGCTTTTGGAGCCAGGGAGATCCGGGACAGTACGCTAACTTTTACACCTGGATTCGGGGCAGTTGGTTCCTGATGGAAATCAGCACCTTAATCATTGGCACCGTCGCCCTCTACTTTGTCCGTTTTCCCTTTTTAACCTTTCCCCTGGCTTGGTGTCTCTGGTTTTTGTCCATGGATGTCGCTCCCCTTTTCTTCGGCACCGACGTGGAATTTCGCACCCGAGCCTGGGTCTCCTTTTGGCTGGGATTATGGGGGTTAGTCCTGGCCTACCTAGTGGATCTGCGGTGCCCCCGCAGTCGGGGCGACTACGCCTTTTGGCTCTATCTCTTCGGCTTATTGAGCTTTTGGCCCAGTTTGCCCTTCACCGGCGCCGATACGGAATGGAGCCGTTTTCTTTATTTTTTAGTGAATCTGGGGCTGATGATCCTTTCCGTGGCCCTGCGGCGCCGACTGTTGATGGTCTTTGGGGCGCTGGGAGTTTTTGGCTATTTAAGCTACTTGGCCTTTCAAGTCTTCGCCGAGTCTTTGCTCTTTCCCCTGGCCCTCTCGGCGCTGGGCTTGGGACTCATCGCCCTGGGGGTTTTCTACCAGCGCCATTGTCGCCGTTGGGAACAGTATTTTGAGCGGCGCTGGCCCGCAGCCCAGAGTTTTTTACCAAAGGAATAGTTATGAGTCAATCATTTTGGTTAGCGGTTCTCGCAACGGGGTTATGGATTGGGTCGGCGGTCGCGCAGGCGCCCCTCCAGAAGCGTTGCGGCTGGTTTTCCAACCCCACGCCGGGGAATCTCTGGCTCAGAGACGCCGACGGAGAATGGTTAATCGGCGCTCAGGGCGGATTTCAAACGCCGGGGGATTGGCCCTGGCCAGAGTTTGGTCCTCAAGACTGGGTGACAACCAACAGCGGCGACTACGGCTACGGTTGCGCCTGTTTTACCCTACGGGTCGATCCCAAAAGCCGCCGGGTTTTGGAAATTAAAACCAGTCAACCCCGGCCCCTCAGCGCCTGCCGTCAAGACCCCCGCCTTTCTCCCCTCGGAATGTGGAAATCCCCCTTAGCTACGGTTCGCCGGGTGTTACAGTGAGCCTGGGGATCGTTGATGAGATCGGGATATTAGGATTGTCAGATGAACTATCCCCAAGCCATGAACCACGAAAAATAGTGCGGAAAAACGGTAAAATTAATTACTCTAAATTTTATGCATTCATTATCGTGTCGACATATTTATTTTATCCCACATTCGGCGGGTTGCCTAAGAGAGAAGATAATATTTTTGAATTGAGTTACCCAGAAAGGGTAGAATCTCAAGCTGACGAAACTTAAACTTAATCTGGCTCTTGACTCCCCCTATCCAAACAAGATGGACAGACTGAAAACACTGAAGAATCCAACGTAGAGTGGGTCGACTGGTGGGTTTGCCTTTCTGGTCGGGAACAGTCCCTTGGTAGTCTTTAAGAGTCTGACGTGGTCCTTGAGCCTGCCGAAGGGAAGTTGACGTTGTCCCAAAGAATAGACGACTAAACAGAGTATCATGAGGAAGCTAAGAGTCATTACCCGGCGGGGTAGTTTTAGAAAAACGCGGGACGCAAAAAAGAGAGGATCTTTAAGAAAGCGAAAACCTCGCTCACAAGCTTGTTGCTCTTTATAGGATTGTAAGATGTATAGCAGGCCTAAATGGGTGGTGAACGCAATCCAAGGATTATCCCCCCCAACCCCCCTTGGAAAGGGGGGAGCCAACCGGAACCTGTTCATGATTGACTTAGGCCTGCTATAGTCAGGGGAATAGGTCTCTTCTTTGGAAAGATTAGTGGCTAAAACCATACGTCCGCAGTCCCGTTAAAGTTTAGCAATCAAGTCGTTATTAGGCGTAAGGGAGGTAACGATACGATGGCTGTAGGAAGAAGGAGTGTCATCTTTAGCGGGTCTTCCCGACTTAGAATAGTGGGCAACTTTTTCAAAATTGACAGTCAGTAATTTATGGAATTTAAGAGTTTTTTCAAACTTAAGAGCCGCTTGTTGAGCATCCGTTTCACAAGCAAAATCTTCATGACAGGGGGTGGCTAAGCGGCGATTATCTTCTTGAAACTTTTTGTTGATTTTTTCCTCCAAGGACTTGAGGTCAGACGTTCTTCGCTATCAATGTTAACGTTTATAAATTAGGATCGGTTGGCGCACACTTGAACTTGCGCTTGACCCATACGCCAGCGCCGAAGAAAAGGGCGCCGGCGACAACAGGGATGGCGTCGGTCTCTAGGGGCACCGGCTGAGCGCTGAAGTTAGTGATATCGAAGTAGCCCTCTGAAGAGGAGTCTTGAACCGCCGAAAAGCGAAAGCCGAAAGTCTGTCCAGTATTCACCGTCAAAGTGAAAGGAGCAACGCTAGGAATTGGAATGGGATTGCCTTCACTATCAACTGCTCCACTGGCTATGACAAGGGGCGTATAAGTAGAATTAACAACGTATCCCGCCGATTGGGCGCCGACGAGACCCGCCGATTCAAACAGCCAACTAAATGTGATAGCGTCGGCTTGGGTAGAGCTAATAGTAATCGTCCGCTCAATATAACTACCGGCCGGGCCGGAATTAAAGGTAAAAGTCAGGGTATCGTTGGGTTCGTTGGTTTCGCCAAACTCCGCCGTCCCAACGGCGCCCCCGCTTGTTACCGTGGTATTCCAATTGGCCGGCGCGTAGGGGCCAGTAAAGATAGCGCTAGCGGGAAGCGCCGTGAAAGTAAGACTGCCGATAATGGTTACCGCAGCGCCGACTCGTGAACAAAGTAAGTTAGTTTTCATTGTTTCTGTTGAGGAACCAGTCAGTGAACAAAATTAAGTGAGGGAGGCAAAGTAGTTTGCAGGGGTGAGGGAACCGACCGTGAGAGCGCCGACCAGCCCAGTAACATTGACCACTAAATCGCTCTCACTGTCAAAGGCTGAGGCGTTGTCATTGACAATCAAGTACGCGCTTTTTAGTCGCCCGGCACCCCACCGGAAGAAAATGGCTTCATTGGCGCCCAGCGGTTGGGGTCCCGTTTGGCTACGGTCGGCGTCGGCAAAGACCGAGTCAATCACATCGGTCAAACGAGTGGCGGAGATGAGTCCCGCATTAAAAGCGCCGTTGGGAAGGCTAGGAAGGTAAATCAGATCCCCTTGAGCGGGATTAAAATCGCTAATCCGATCCATGCCGCTCACCAAGGAGTCGGTAAAGTTGGAATACTCGAAACGGTCAGCGCCGGCGCCGCCGGTCAAAATATCCGCGCCCGCCCCCCCTTCAAGGATGTCGTTTCCTTCCTTACCGTTGAGAGTGTCATTACCCAGACCGCCCCGGATAATATCGTCGCCATTCCCCCCGGTGAAGTTATCGTTACCGTCAGTGCCGCTAAAAATAATCCCCGACTCATCGTTGATAATTGTGCCAACGCCTTGGCTTTGTCCGAGGACGGCGCCGCCGGTGGGATTGGAGAGGTTAACCATGAAGGTTTCATCCAGCTCAGGGATATTGTCACCGTTGACCGTGATTTGGATGATGTTGGTGGTGTTACCGGGGAAGAAAGCGAGGGTTCCAGTCGTGGCAACATAGTCATTATTCTCAACAGTCGCCGTCTCATTGGCGGTGGCATAGTCTACGGACACCTGACCCTGAACCGTACCGGAAAGACTGACAATAAAGGTAAAGAGGCGGGTTTCTCCGCTGTTTCCCTCGGCGCCGGCCACGGATTGAATCGTCAATGTCGGCGCTGATTCATTATCAACAATGGTCAACACAGCGGTGGTGTGAGTTCCCAAGACGGCGCCGTTGGTGGGATTGCTCAGGGTTAAGTTAACGGTTTCATCGCCTTCAAATACTGCGTCATCGACGATGGGAATAGCAACGGTTTGACTGGTTTCTCCGTCGGCGAAGTTGACGGTAATGGCCGCGTTATCAAAGTCGGCGGGACTGGTGGCGGCGCCGCTGGCAGGCGTTAAGGTCAGACTGACGGCGCCGTCACTGCCACCAGTGCGAGTTAGGGTGATAGTATTAATTACTGTACCGTCTTCGTTGACAGAGTAGGCGGAGTTGTTGAATTGAATGGTTCCCGGCTGAGGGGTAATGGTTTGCTGATTACCGAAGTTGAGATTTTCGAGAACTTGACCGGCGCCGAGGGTGACGGTATGAACCAGGCTCACTGTATTGACGGGCACATAGGGAGATTCGTCCGCCCCGTCATTGCCCGTATTACCGGATTGAGAGTCTTGGGAGGCGTCGCCAAGGGTCAGAATCGCTTCCCCGAGAGCTAAGACATTGACGCGGGGGTAAGAACTGCCGGTGTTGACCACGTTATCGGCTTCGTTGTCGCCATCGATGATCAGATCGCTGGTTGTGTCTAGCAGGAATTTAAATTCGCTTAGGGTTAATTCCCGTTCTAGGTAGGTTTGGGCAATTTGTTGAGAGAGGGTGGCGATGGCCGAGATGTAGGGGGTGGCTTGGGAGGTGCCGCCCATGCTGATGGTGCCGCCGGTCGCATTGGCCCCTGTGATTAAAATACCGGGGGCAAAGACATCTAGGAGAGGATGACGTTGGGAGAAGGAGGCGATCCCGTCGGCAAAGGTGGCGTAATCGACGGCGCCGTTGCCAAAGGTACGGGAGCCGAAGTCATCGGCCCAGACGGCGCCGACGGAGATGACGTTGGGATCGACTGCGGGATAGGACAGTCCGGGGGCGCTATTGAAGGTGTAGAAACTGTTGCCGGCGGCGGCGGCGACTAAGATGTTTTGGTTGGCAATGGCGGCGAGTTCATCGCCAATACCGTAGCGTCCGACCTCCGTTGTCCAGTTTTGACTGTCGCCGAGGGAGAGGTTAACGGAGGCAATATTGTAGGTTGTCGCATTAGTGTTGACCCATTGTAGGGCGGCTTCTAGGTCGGCAAAGTAACCGGAACCGTCGTCGCCAAAGACTTTGAGGACAATGAGGTTAGACCCAGGGGCGATTTGGGCGGCGATGCTGGCCACATGGGAGCCGTGGTTATTTTTGTCGCTGGCGTCAGTGTCGTTGTCAGCGAAGTCGTATTGGTAAAGGATTTTGTCGGCAATGCCGTTGTTGTCGAGATCCGGGCCAAAGAGGGAATGATTGAGGTCAATGCCGGTGTCGATGATGACGGTACTGTAGCCTTGGCCAGTGATGTTGGCAAAGCGGCTATCAGCCCAGAAATCGTCGAGGTTGATTAGGCTGAGGGCGTTGCTGTTTAAAGAACTGGATAGGCTAGTATTTGTATTAGTAGTTGGGGAACTATTTAGTAAATTAGAGGGGGACTCGTCATCCACAATGGTGACCGTCGCTAGACTCTGATGCCCAATCACCGCCCCGTTAGTAGCATTGGTTAATTGCAGGGTAAAGTATTCGTCGCCCTCAATTTTCTCATCGTTGCGAATCCGAATCGTATTGGGGGTATTGAGGAGGGCGTTTTGGACGGTAATGACCTTACTGACTTCGTTTGCCGCAAAGGTGACTGTAATCGGCGCATGGTTGAAGTCATTATTGACAGAACTAGCGGCGCAACCGCATCCCTTCGCGGTTCCATCGGCAAAGGTCAGGGTGGCGGACACTGTCCCCGCTAGGTTGCCGCTACGGGTGACAACAATTTCGGTGAGGGCAGTCCCGTCCTCGGTCACCAGATAATTAGCGGCGCTGAAGTTAAGTTCCGTCGGGCCGTCGGTGAAAGGAACGATGAAATCTAAGGTGGGAATGGCTAGAGAAACGCTAGAGCCGGTGGTGCTGACAGTGAAAATAGGATAGGTTTGTTGCCAACCGTCCTGGACAACTTGAGCGAGGCTATAGGTTCCGGGGCGCAGGTCGTTAAACTGATAATTTCCATTCCCATCGGTTTGGGTGGAGAGTTCCCCACTATCTAATTGGCCATTGTTATTGGCGTCAATATAGACCGTCCAGCCCGTTAGACCGGATTCACTGTTATTAACAGCATTGCCATCCAGATCATTCCAGACCGTTCCTTTGATTTCCGCGTCGTTATCTTGGACGCCGACATTAATAGTCGGGATGGTTAGCCCGTTATAGTCGCTATCGGCGCTGGCGACGGTGTGAGTGATGGTGGCCGAGTGAGCGCCTTCGGTTAGGGCATCATCAACGGCGCTTACGGTAACGGTTTGGGGGACATTCCAGTTACTGGGGGTAAAAGTAAAGGTGCTTTGGTTGAGGGTGATTTGATCACCCGTTGCGAGGGAGATCACCACGTTAGCGGTGGGCTGAGTTCGGAGCACTAAGCTATAGGTATCCGTGTTTCCCCCTTCCGTAACAGTGGTGTTGCCTCCGGTTTGGGTGAGGCTGACGCCGGGAGAGGGAGGAGCCAGAATAGTAAAGGTCGCCGTTTTAGGCGCGTCGCCACTGTTGCCTGCGTTGTCTTGGATCGTGGTGGCGTCAACCCGCAAGCTATAGGCACCGGGGGTGTTGGTTAAACCGCCCAAACCGTTGATACGGTAGGTTGTCCCGGAGAGAAATTCAACGGTGACGGTATTCGGTAAGGTCAGAGCGACGCCATCGCGGCTGAGGGTAATATCGCTCCGGTCAAAGGTGTTGAGATCAATCGGCTCGGAAAACTGGAGGTCAACACGGCTGATGGGATCAAGGGTTGAGGCGGGAACGTCCAGAAATTGGGTTAAAACCGGTTGGGTAATGTCGGCGAACAAGCTTAGAGCTGTTGTGGTTGTGTTACCCGCCTGATCCTGCACCTGAATCTCTAACTCCCGAGCGCCGGGGGAAGGAAGCGCTACGCTAGCGCCGAACTGAGTTCCCGTTACGGTGGCCTGTTGCAAGAGCGTATTGGTGCCTTTGTCGTAGAAGAAAACCTTGAGTCCGGTTTCCCCTAAGTCGCCACTGATATAGGGCGTTGTGGTGTTGACGCGCTGTTGTCCCGACGCGGTGAGGGTGACAAACTCTGAGAGGGAGGAGGCTTGTAAACCGCTCGGCGCCGCACTAGCCACAACTAAGTTACTTACCCCATCGGGAGCCAGGGTATCCATTACCCAGCTTTCCGACTGAGCGCCGGTTCCCGCATTACCGGACAGGTCTTGAATGCCGCCACCGTTGACCGTCAGGGTGTAGGTTCCACCTGCGGCGGTGAGGGCACTTAATCCGTTGATGCGGTAGCTGATGTCATCGATGGCGCTGATGGTAACGGTGTTGTTAATTAAATTTGCGCCGCCGTTGCGGGTCAAGGTAATGTCTTGCCAAGTAAAGGCGCCGAGGTCAATTTTCTCCGAGAGGATAACTGTGAGGGAGGGAACCGGCTGATTGCGGGGATTAATTAAGAGGTTGACAATGTCCACCACTTCAGGGGATGTGGTGTCAACGTTCCCCCCCGCCACTTTCGTCCAGGTTTCAGATTGGGAACCCAGCCCTAATTTACCGCTGGTATCCTGAATCCCCCCTGCATTGACAGTTAAGGCATAGTCGCCATCATTGTTGGTAAGATCCGACAGACCGGTAATTTGGTAGCGGGTCGGAGATAGGGCCACCACCGTAACGGTCGGGTTAATCAGGTTACCGCCGCCGTTGAGGGTTAGACTGACGTCGTTGTAATCGAAGCTAGAAGCTAGAACGGGTTCAGAAAAGTCAACGGTAATGGCGTTAACTGAGTTAGCCCTGGGTTTAGGCGTAACGTCGATGATATCGGTAATGGTGGGACCGCCGGGAACATAGGTTACGGTATAGGTTGTGTTGCCGGTGTTGGTGTAATCCAAGAAATGGAGAATATTTTCGTAAACGGGGCGTCCTGTCCCTGGGAAGGTGCGATCCGTTGTCCAGAGGTTGCTGGCATTGATGAGAGTTCCGTCTGAACGCTGAATACTCGTAATGTCAAATTGGCTATCGCTGGGTTCATCTAAGCGGAAGTAAGTCCAGCCATTCTCCGTCACGGCGCTGATCTGGACGGTCAGGTCTGCGAGGGTGGCGGGGGCGTCAATGGTGGCGTCTTGAACGGCGTTAACTGGCGCGGTGCCGCCGCTACTGAAGTAAAGAATGTCGGGGGTAAACTGAGCGTCGAAAGTCCCATTGACTAAGAAGTCGGATAAGGCGTCTCCATCGGCTTGAACGGTGTGGATCAGTTCGTGGATGGTGACTTCTTTGATCAAGGAGAGTTCGGCTTTTCCTAGGCTGTTGACGTGTTCAAAGGTGGCTTGGTAATCAATGAACTTACCTTGGAGGCTGGATTTGAGCAACCATTCGGCCACGGCGTTTTCCCCGGCGCCGATATTGCCAAAGTCAACGGTTAGGGAAGGACTGACGCCTTGGCCATTCACTTCGGAGCCGATAATTTGGAAGTCAATCAGTAACCCTTTTTCGTTTTCAATAATGGTCGGTTGACCAGAGGTGATTTTCAGGTTTTTGGCGTCTCCTTTGCCTTCATTCCTGACTAATACTGCTAAGGAATAGGGGACAGAGGTTTCAACGATGTCGTCAGTGAAGGGGTCATCGGCAAAGACATCCCGTTGGTGGAAGTAATCTAGGTAAAGTTCGGCTTGGGGGAATACCGTGATTGGGGCGGTTAAGAGGGGGACGGTAACAAGTTGACCATTTTCAACGTAGGAGAGAGTGCCGCCGATACTGTATTGAGTCGGTTCTTCGGGCGCCGCAAAGTTGGTGGGGATAAAAGTCCATTGGGCGCTGCCAATGCCTTCGTCTTGGGGGGTATTGGGGTCGTCGCCGGTGAGGATTCCCGTCCCGTCAACGGCGCTGATATTGCTGAGGACGGGGTCGGTAATGCCAAAGAGGTCGTTGACAATGTTGCCGTTAATATCGCGGATCTGTAGCGTGACCGAAAGATCTTCAAGGTCGGCGGCGTTGCCGTTCTCAATTTCCAAGGTTCCCAAGAACGCCGCCCGGGTCATGACTAAGTCTTGGTCAATACGGATTTTGACAGTGGCGCAAACACCGCCCTCGCCACTCAGAGCATCGTAAAGTTCATTACTCAGATCAAAAGTGGCTTCCGCCAGATCCGCTTGTCCTTCGCTGGCCAAAACTGCCATGAAATCGTCAATCTGGGTTTCCAAGGACTGTAATTCGTCAACAGCCATGAAATCTGGATTTTGACCATCTGTTAGGTCATTTTTGCTAAAAATGCCTTGGCGATAGTAGTCAATATTACGGTTCCAGCGAGCGATAAATTTATTAACTAGCTCTTCTGTCAGAGGTTCAGGGAAGGCTGTTGCTAGTAATTGTTGTCGCTCAGTTTCAGAAATTTTAAAGTCGTCAATGGTTTCACCCTGGGCAAAGGATTGAAATACCTGATGCCAGGCTTGTAACTCAGGTTGGTCGGTTTCGCTAACCGCCAGCCACGCTTCATCGCCGTAATAGACAAGGGCAACGTCACGGATCACATTCCAGTAGGAGCGATAACGCTCTAGAGTGTGCAACCCGCTAGCGATGTTTGCCGGAGCCAAGGCAGAAGTGGTTAGGTTTAACCCGTTGGGGCCATTGTTGTCATTGCCGTCTCCACCGCCGCCAAATCCATCAAGGCATAGGTTTTCTAAACAATCCAGAGGATCGGGGGGTTCACACAAATCCTGCGGTAGCGGTAAATCGCCATAGTTGCCTTCTTCAAAATCTTTGATGGCATTAGCCGTGTTGACCCAACAGTTAATCCCGGTAAGGACGGCGCCTGGCAAACCCTTCGCTTTCTCGCCTGCTGACCGAATTAGACAGGATAGAACCTGAAGATTTTTCTCCTTGCATGGGTCGCAATTAGAATCTTGCAAGTTGACTTCAATTGGAACAGCACGGGGGCTAGTGCCACTACCACTGCCACTGCCACTGCCGCCCCAGCCGCTACCACCACCACTGCCGCTCCACCAGCTACTACCACTACTGCCACCGCTGGAGCAATTGCCTTCTACATTAAAAATAGGAAGAGGAATATCTCGTGTAATTTCTTCCCCAGCACACTCATAGGAATAATCAATAGTGGCTGAAATACTACAGGGAACAGATGGAGCAGATTGTAAGGCGAGTTCTCCACTCGCAGAAGCTAGACTGCTAAAGTCGGCAATACGAGTAATCCGAACAGGAATGGTGATTGAGCTTTTCGCTGCTAAAATATCCACCCCGTTAATTAAGGGTTCAATCTGATAGAAGGGATGACTGCCTAGGTTTAAATTGATGTCATTCGCCGCAATCAAACCATGATTGGTTACTTTGATGTCAACTTGCATGACTTGACCGATCACCTGTAGGGAATCTAGGTCAATAAATCCCGGCTCAATGACAACGGTGGGAATGGGGACATTAGTTTCAAAAATGCTTTCGATACTGATAGTATATTGATCTTGGATTTCGGTGGGAACAACCGTCCAGCTATATTTAACGGTTTGCCGAGATAAAAAGGCTTGAACCTCTTCCGTTTCCCCGGCGCCGATGAAAATATTCTGCTCATAGAAGTCATGGCTATCAGCGGTGATACGAAGTTTATAGTATCCTTCTGCTAAGTTGGTTTTGTTGAGCAAGCCGTCCGCGTCGGTTTCCGAGAAAATGACCGTTCCCGTAAATGGATCAAGGAGCGTAATGGTCGCATTGGCCAAACGGGGGGAGCCTTCGGCAAAGAAGAACAACTCGTTAACCACACTGATATTCAAATTGCCCTGGGCTTCCGAAACGGCCCGGAAATTGAACGGAAGGCTTAAAGACGCCTCTTCCCCAACGAGAACCACATTGCCGTTATAAACCGTAAGATCTTGGGTCGCCGACGGTTGCAACAAGAGGCTCACCTGGGTGGATTCGCCAGGATTCAAAGACGGCAGGGTCGCGGGAGACGCCGACTGTAGCCAAGACGCTTCCGGCAGGAGTAAGCTCAAGGGCCCGGAAGGAATATCCCCTTGGTTAGTGACCGTAAATTCGACCACACTTTGACCGCCCCGCAACATACTGGCTTCGAGGCGAGACGTGTCCGCCACTAAACGGGGCAATAACTGGGTCACATCCACCCGAATCGGTAACGTCGCCGTCGCCCCCTGGGTAGTGTTAAGCCCCAAGCCAAAATTGTAGAAGCGCCAGTTGTCGTCCGGGACATTGATGCTGTAGTCAACGGTAATTTCCTCATTGCCCCCTAGACCCGTTTTCTGGGGAGTGACACTCACCGTCCAATCACTAGGAGCGCCGATCACGCTGGCCGTTAACCCCGATAAAGCCACCTCGCTTAAATTCTGCAACTTGACCGACCCATTAAAGGTGGTTCCCTCCGTAATCCGATGGGAAACCTGAGTCAGAAACTGGTCATTCTGCTCAAACCGCATTCCCACCAAGGTAAAGGAATCTTCCGGGGCGCTGTCTTCCTGGGCAAATCCGGGGAAATAAGCATTAATGTTGTAGGCTCCCGCTTCCCCAGGTAAGGGATTAAATTGACGGACAAAATTACCGTTAGCATCGGTAAAAGCGTCAAACTCCCGGATGTTGCCTTGGTTTTCGACCCGAACCTTCACAAACTCAAAGGGCACTGGGGCGTTATTAATGTTGCTGAGGGCTTGACCCCGCAGAGTCACGGCAGTCCCCATCAGGGCGGTGTCGGTATCGGTGTAAACCGAGGCCCGATAGGCCGGCGCAACGGTTAAGGGCGTAACGGTGACATTATTGGTTTCCCCAATGCCTAACCCTTCGTTGACGGTATTACCCGTATCGGTGACGCCGATAAGATAGTACTGTCCGGGATTGCGGGGGGTGAAATAGGTAACGGCGCGGTCATAGGCGGCTCCCACTAATAAATTGGCGAGATTTTCCTCGCTTCCCAGGGGAAACTCTCCCAGCAGGGTATCGTTGGCGTCTAACTTATTGTCTGATGATAAATAGACCCGATCCGCCCACTGGCCGCTGGCAGTGACCAGACCATTATTGCTAACCGTATAGGTGAATTGAGATTGTTGGTTGGTGTAGGTATTGGCGCTTCCCTGTAGCTGGGTCATCACCAAATCCGGCACATTAATATCGGTGACGTCTAGGGTTTTCGCATCGCTATTAAAGCCATTGGCGGAAGCGGTAATGGTGACGGGTTGACTGCCATCGTTACTGCCATCTTCGACCCCGGTAACGGTAAAGGTGGTGCTAGTTTGACCCGCGTCGATGGTGACGGTTTGGGGCACCGTGGCTTCGCTGGTATCGCTGGAGGCGAGAGTAACCACTAAGGCCGAGCCGATATTCGCATTGCGGGTCAGGGTCGCAATAGTGGTTCCCGTTTCGGAGATAATCCCTTGGGCAAAGGTCAAGGTCAGGGTGGCACTTTCATTGTCCAACACAGTCAAGTTAGTCGTGGCGGCGCCGGTGGGCAGGGGCAACGTTCCACCCGTATAAATAGGGGTCGCCGTGATTGCGACCGTTTGGGATCCGTCCAAAACCGGATCATCGACCGCTTCAATCTCAAAGGTGGCGGAGGCTTGATTGGCGGCGATGGTGACAGTGGCGGGTACGATGGCTTCCGTGGTGTTGCTACTGGATAACTGCACCACGAGGGGCGTGTTAGTGACCTGATTGCGGGTGACAGTCGCGGTGGCCTTGCCCCCATTCTCAGAAATTTCGAGACTATCCAGGGTTAGGGAGAGGGTAACCGCGTCATTATCGGTAACGGTGACACTGGTTGCGGCGCTGACAAAGCCCTGGGCGGAGGCGGTGAGGTTGTAGGCGCGGTTCGGCTCAATCAGGGTGTCGTCAACGGCGGTGAGGTTGAAGGTCGCGGAACTCGCGCCGGCCGGAATGGTGACAGTCCCCGGAACAGTCATTTGACTATTGTCGCTATTAAACAGAGTTACCGTTAAAGGCTCTGTGGTGGGGGTATTGCGGCTCACCGTCCCTTGCAGACTATTCCCTTCCGCCACCGTCGCGTTGCTGAGGGTAAGGCTGAGGGTCGGCTGAAAATCATCGTCAATAATCGTGACGAGCGCCGTATTTTGAGCGCCGAGGGTCGCTCCGCCAGTGGCGTTGGCGAGACTCAGGTTAATCGTTTCGTCCGCTTCAAACTGGCTGTCATTAACAATGGGAATAGTGACGATTTTACTGGTCTCCCCATCGGCAAAGTTAACCGTAATGGGCGCGTTGTTGTAGTCGCTTCCCGCCGTTGCTGTGCCGTTGGTCAGGTTAACCCGGACGCTAACGGCGCCGTCACTGCCGCCAGTACGGGTGAGGGTCACGGCGGTAACGGGTGTGCCATCCTCATTGACGGAGTAAGCCCCATTGCTAAATTGAATGACCCCTGGAACCGCGTCATTGTCAATAATCGTCAGGACAGCGGTTGACTGGGTTCCCAAGACGGCGCCGCCGGTGGGATTAGAGAGGGTTAAGTTAACGGTTTCAACCGGTTCAAACTGAGCGTCGTCGAGGAGGGGAATGGTCACAGTCCGACTGGTTTGACCATTGGCAAAGGTGACTGTAATGGGCGAATCATTGTAATCACTTCCAGCCGTTGCCGTTCCGTCGGCGGGAGTTAAAGTAACGCTCACTTCCCCGTCACTGCCGCCGCTACGAATCAGGGTAATATTCGCTGTCCCATTTTCATTAACGGTGTAGGCGCCGCTATTGAGGAGAATGGTTCCCGGTTGGGGCAAGTCGTCATTGAGAATGGTTAGTACGGCAGTCGTTTGGTCTCCCAACACGGCGCCGCCTTGGGGGTTAGACAGGGTTAAGTTAACGGTTTCGTCCGCTTCAAACTGGCTATCGTTAACGATGGGAATAGTGACAATTTTACTGTTTTCCCCATCGGCGAAGTTAACCGTAATCGGGGTGTTGGTGTAATCGCTGGGCGCCGTTGCTGTTCCGTTGGTCAGGTTAAGCGTCACGCTCACCGAACCTGTTAGATTACCAGAGCGAACTAGGGTGACGGCGCCGACTGGCGTCCCATCTTCACTAACGCTAAATTCAGTGGCGCCGAAGGATAAAACCCCGGCGGCCAGATCGTCATTGAGAATTGTCCCGGTAATGACACCAGGAGTACCAAGACTGTAGTCGGCGCTGGACGTCAAGGTCAAACTAACGGTTTCATCGGTTTCAAATACCGCGTCCGCAACGGGGTCAACGACGAGAGTCGCCGTCGAAGCGCCGGCGGCGAAGGTGACCGCTCCCGCTCCCGCCGCAAAACTGGCGGCGCCCGTTACCGTATAGTCATCCCCAAATGTGGCGGCGCCGCCGACCGTAAAGTTAACGGTGAGGGGATTGGCGTTATTGCCGGTGCGGGTGAAGACATAGGAGAGGTTTCCACTGCCGTTTTCGGTAACGCTGGGGGGAGTGACCGTCAGGGAAATAGTCGGTAAATCATTATCAATAATGGTGACCAGCGCCGTGACTTGGCTCCCCAGCGTCGCGCCGCCGGTGGGAGTGCTGAGGGTCACCGTCAGGGTTTCATTGCCTTCAAAATCAGAATCATTGACGATGGGAAGGGTGACGGTTTTGCTCATTTCGCCGGGGCCAAAGACCACGGGCACAGCGAGGGAATTGTAGTCGTTGGGATAGACCGCCGTTCCATCACTGAGCAAGACATTGACGCTGACGGTTCCTTCGCTACCGTTCGCCCGTTGGATGGTGACGGCGTTAACGACGGCGCCGTTTTCATTGACGCTAAAGACGGACGAGGTAAAGGAGAGAACCCCCGCCAATTCATCCGCCACATTGGCGATCAAAACGGTGAGGTTCCGTTGGTAGGATAGACCGGTGTTATCCGTGGTTTGGACGCGGATGGTATGTTGCGTATTGGTTTCGTAATCTAGCAGACTACCGTTCGCCACCACCAGTTGATTGCCGACAATGGCGAACCGGCCGCCGGCGTCGTCCACCAGGCTAAAGGTATGGGTGTCGTTGGTGTTGTTATCGGAGGCGCTGAGTTGCCCAATGACGGTATTATTGGCGCTGTTTTCAGTCACCGTATTCTGGCTTAGGGCGATATTTGTGGGGGCACTGTTGACTACACTCAAGACAAAAGTATCGCTAGCAGAAGCGCCGTCCTGATCCGTCACTGTCACGACAACGTCGTATTGGCCCGCTTGGGCGCTGGTGGGATTGCCGCTAAAGGTGCGTTCGTTAAAGGTCAACCAAGTCGGCAAGGGACTGCCGTCAGCCAGAGTCGCCGAATAGGTAAGGACATCGCCAAAGTCCACATCTTGGAACGCGTTAACTGAAATCCCAAAGTTAGAGGAGCGATTGCTGAAAATACTGGTATCGGCAAGGGGGTTGACCAGGGTGGGCGCGTCGTTAACGGCGCTAATGAGCAAGGTTACCGTGGAGGGGTTGGGGGCGTAATCGGTTCCGTCCGATCCGTTCCAGGTAAAACCGGCGCCGCCGTTGTAGTTAGCGGCGGGAGTAAAGGTTAAACCGCCTAAATCCGCCACCGCAATTTCTTGATTGACCGTGACGGGATTATCCCCTAACTTAAGAACTCCGTTACTGGGTAGATTAATGATTTGGATTTGGGCCAGGGGCAAACCACTGCCACTGGTAAAGACACTACTAAAGTCGGTAGAGGCGAAGGTGACAACTTGATCCTCGTCCCCGGTTTTTTCGACATTGCCAATGGTGGTAACGCTGTCAACATCCACTGCCCACAGCTCTACGCCGTTAATACCATTGTCTGCGGTGAAGTAGAGTTTACCGTTGCTGTAGGTTAAATTACCGGGGCTAGAGCTATTGCCGCCCTCGTAAATATCTTTGAGGAAGACGGCGTTGCCGGTGGTGGGGTCAACTTTCCAGAGTTCATAGCCCGTTGTGTTGTTATACGCAGTGAAGTAGAGCACCCCATTGGCGTTGAGTAAGTTGTAGGGACTTGAATAATCACTGCCGGACGCAACGGTAACAACGCTGGGAGTTCCCGTAGTGGGGTCAATGCGCCAGAGTTTATAACCCGTCGCGTTGTCGTAGGCTTGGAAGTAGAGCGTCCCGTTGACATTGGTTAAATAACTGGGACTTGAACTACCCGACCCCGTAATAATATCAATCAGCGCCGGACTAGCGGTGGCGTTATTAATGCGGTAAAGCTCCGTGCCGTTCGTCCCGTTATTGGCGGTGAAGTAGAGCGTCCCGTTGACATCGGTTAGGTTACTCACGCTAGAAGTATTACTGCCCGGATAAATATCC
>JBKCES010000039.1:0-11171 GCA_046304295.1 Cyanobacteriota bacterium
CAAACTAGTCAAACAGTCTGAAGTATCACACGCAACAAATTTACTCAACCATCGCCCCCGTAAATCTCTTGACTACTGTACCCCCTATGAGGTATTCTTCTCTCAGTCAGGCCCTGGTGCACTTCGGACTTGAATGGGCCAATTTTTCTGGCTTTTTTGTTAACTCTTTTACACAGGGAAACCAGATTTTCTCTATACTGAATGTCTCCAAATTTTAAAATCTCTGTATTTTTCTCCTTCTACTTTCCATTAAGATGGGGAGAGGTAGGGCTTCTGCTATTCTTTCTAACTTCATATCTTGTAATATTTAGACACATCCAAAATATAATTAATGGCTTGTAAGCTTTATCAGTAAAGGGATTGGGATAATAAAAGTTGATTTTTTGTGCTCATATTTTCCTGATGAAATTGAATTAGGAACGAGAGACGGGGCTTTCAGTCGATTGAAGGTCATGGATAGTACAAGCTCAAAGCCTTACTGCTAAAGGATTATAATTTCCGAAGATGTCTTTTGTAGTCATCCTACTACTACTACAGTTAGGAATAAGTATTCAGCTCGACTTAGATGGCTCTCTGGGGATCAGGCGAGAAATTGTAGCTTATTATACAATTGCGACTTGGACGGTAACGCAGAAAAGGGCGTTGTCAAATGGTTGCGATTAACCTAGATTTCAAACTCTTTGCTAGTAAGGCTTTTGTTGTGTTGCAAGTCATCCTTCATCTTCATATCTGACAACGCCCAGAAAAGCCTATCCAGTAAGGGTTCTGGCTAGTTGGCTCCCTGACTACCCGCCTCATTCCCGGAGAGCCACTTAGATTCTCTTGTAGAATAGCCTCATATTCTTTTGCTATCATGTTTTTCTTTTAGAATTTCGTACTTTTTTTATAGTATCTCGTTTTGTTTCTTTTTGCTGTAGTCGTTGCTACACAAGACTTTTACCCAGTCTTGTCACCCCACCAGAATTCATCTAGTTCTCCTACTTCTGGAATCGTTTCTGGATTATAGGCATCAGGAAGTTGTTGTCCAACTTGTTTAACCCAATTCATAGTGGTTGTTCGTGAAACTCCGGTCACTCTCTCAATCGCTCGAAATCCCATGCCATTTACATACATTTTCAGGCAACGACGTTTAATATCATCACTGTAGCCTTTAGGTTCATAGCTGTCGATAAACTGACGACCACAGTTAGTGCAGATATAATTTTGTTTTTCACCACGATGACCATTTTTATGGATGTGATCACTGTTGCAGTTTGGACATTTCATCATTTTTTCCTCGACTAATGTTCTACATATTATAGCGGTGTCTGTGCTGGTGAGAGACAATAAAATTGCTGAAATCCTTACAAATTAAGGGTTTCAGTGTTCTCACTCGTCTGAATACCGCTATATACATGACATCTTCTCATTTGACAACGCCGAAATTAAAGCTGTCTAAGTAGAGATTGTAACAAAATTTTCGGCATAACACTCTCCTTAGTAAGAATATAGCGGTATTCTCTCGGCTGAGGGACGCTCTTATAGCTGAATCGCTTGAATAGAGGACTGAGCGTAGTCGAAGCCCGTATCTCACTCGCATGAATACCGCTATATATGGAAACTTTCGGCATCTCAACCCATTTTGGCATGATCTAAAGAAATTTTCTGTGTATCACTCCCAAAAGAATGTTAGACAGATTAGCACACTGTAAATAACATCCTTTGAACGGAACCTCCAGCGCCGACAGACACTGTTCTCAAAAATATAGCGCCGATTCCCCCAGCCGACACAACTCCGTAACAAAAATTTACCAACCTCAACCAGCACCGTCCCTCCATCCTTTAGATAAAATCGGCGCTGGGCGGTTCCGTTTTTAGAAGCTCCGGAAAAACGAGCGGCGCTGGCTCTCTATATATTCAGAATATTCAGACAAAATCGGCACCTTACAGACGGCGGATAAACCACAATCTAGCGTCATAAAGTACTAATTACTTCATGCAAGCACTGGTTAGGCTTCTAGCACAACACTCACTTTACATTAACGACCAATCCTCTGTTCTCAATTCTATAATTTGCCCAAAATCTGATATATTACGGGTGATTAGTATCGCATTATTGATTAGAGAAATTGCGGCAATTTTCAAATCCATATTGCCTAGACGAGGATAGGCTTTACGCAGGCGTTGATGTTCGAGAGCGGCTGTGCGACAGAAAGGAATAATCACGATTAAGCGATAATCTATTCCAAGTTGTTGTAGCCCCTGATATGCGAAAATTTGTTCATCTAACGTCTTTGCCCTTGAAATCACACCAAGCCGACCTCTAACCTGTTCCTCGTAGGTAATCACAGTCACTGCGATTTCAATTTCTTCAAGAGTTGCCAATCTTGACAAAATTCGCATTCCCTCTTGTCCCTTACGCTGAATAAGGCTGAGATGATCGGTATCAAGAATATACATCAAAAATTTTATCGCCTAATCAGCAGATTTACGCCATTCTTGACCAATGCGAACCGCTTCATCAAACGTAGGATCATTTTCAAAACTACCCGCAACTTTCGACCACCAAGGAGATTTTTTCTCGACAAACCCCGACAACATCTGTTTCACTTGAATCAGTTCTGCTTCCAAAGTCGCAACTCTTACTTCCAGTTGCTGAGAGTGTTCTTCAATTTGCTGAGTAGTCATAAAGAATTGATAAGAGACTAAAGGTTTGTCGAAATTATAGCGCCATATTTAATGCCGATTTCCCCATCTGACCCAACTCCGTAAAAAAACTTTACGAACCCCAACCAGCGCCGTCCCTCCATCCTTTAGATAAAATCGGCGCTGGGCGGTTCCGTCTTTGGAAGCTCTGGAAAACTGACCGGCGCTGGCTGGATGATAAGGTCTGCTCCGTTACGGTTCAGCGCAATGTTAGCTAGCATGATTTTCGAGATCAATATGCTATTCATTATTGAAAGCATTACTGTATATATAGCGGTCACATCTAGGTTGTAAATTGTCCCTCTGCTCAAAGCCTTTGCCCGTAAGGGTTCGGGGATTTAAAATTTTACAACTCACTTGTGACTGCTATATCACTGAGGGCATCATTAAATCCCCACCCCATACCTAATGTATCTTCTACAATTCTCGCGCAACGTGCGTTAAAAACATCTTGTATTTCATACCTGACAATCCACTCAATTGCTTTTTCATACATACTCTCCATGCTGTTATAAAAAGGCTCATCAATATCACCATACGCATCGGTAAATTTTACACCCTGTTCTACATAGGAAAGCATTATATCTGCCACACCAACTGGAATCTTACAAATCTTTTTATACTCAGCAATCGCTTTTTTTGCAACCGAAAGCTTTGCTTTCCCTAAACCTCGTGTTGGAAAGAATTCATTTTCAATAATCTTTTTATATAGCATTTTCAAGCGAGACGTGAACGCCACCGACACCAAAACCCGGACAAGTAAAGGGCTAGCAGGGACTTTGTCCATGACTCACCTGTAAATGCTATACTTTGCGCTAACTTGTATAGCAGGCCTAAATGGGTGGTGAACGCAATCCAAGGATTATCCCCGCCACCCCCCCTTGGAAAGGGGGGAGCCAACCGGAACCTGTTCATGATTGACTTAGGCCTGCTATATTTCTTCTTGAGGAGAAAGCTTTACACAATAGTACTTTTTCACCGTTTCAAATCTTTTGAACAGCTCTGAGATATCACTTATTAACTCTTCTTTAGAAGAATTTTTTAGATATTGCTTCAAAGTTGTAAGGCTAGGAGTATTTTGTGCCATCTTAGTCAACTACTATACTTCAAATTGATTGAATAGTTTTCAGGTTAGCACTAGCTCAGTAGTGGATTCACATACCCCACAACTCTTAAGAATCTTGCATCGTGAGTAACTTTAGTGATGACCTAACTCAGAACTCACACCAGCTAACTAAGGATTATACAGAAACTTTCCGTATAACACTCTTTGCTGTAAGGATATGTGTAAACATTCCGAACGTCACCCCCAAAAGTTTGCTAAGGCACTAATGGGCTAAAGGGCGACCTCCTTTTGACTAGAGTATTTAGGGCTAACCAGAACCATTCTGAAAATATAGCGCCGATTCCCCCAGCCGACACAACCCTGTAACAAAACTTTACCAACTCCAACCGGCGTCGTCTCTCCATCCTTTAGATAAAATCGGCGCTGGCTGGATGATAGCGTCTTGGGGGTTAGGCGGCGGGGCGGCGCTGGGAAGCCGTCTCATCTTTCAGAGAGTTAAAGAGAAGCAAAATCGGCGCTTTCTAACGGTTTTAGTTAGCGGTGAATGAAGCGAATCCGCTAGAACCACTTGTTATAAGTCCAGAGTAAGGGCAAGAAAAAAGGCTGGTAATATGCTACAGAATCACCTAATCAGTATACACCCAAAGATTCCCATGGCTCAAGGTTTTGCTTGCACACTGGACTCAGCCAAACCGAAAACTCGGCAATCCCTGTCCCCAGCTATCGACGCTTTCAAAACCTATTCATAGTCAGGGATTGAGCCACTTGTGGCCGTCGTTGAGAGTTTCTGCTAACTGACGAATATAGCGGTATTCTTGCGAATGAGGGACAGCCCTTCGGCTACGCTCAGGGCGCGAGGGCTGAGCGTAGCCGAAGCCCGTATCTCACCAATCTGCAAGCCGCTATATAGCATTTACACGTGAGTCATGGACAAAGTCCCTGCTAGCCCTTTACCCGTCCGAGTTTCGGAGTAGGTGGCGTTTACGTCTCGTTTGAAAATGCTATATATTTTTAAGAACTCTTCTGAATCCGTTCATTCAAAGGTAGATATGGCAACAGTTTCAGTGTTTGTGTCAGTCATTAGCACCCTGTTTTCAATCCCCAGTCGCAGTAAAAGACCATGTCACTTGTATTGACAGTCGAGGTTTTTTTGTATCTTTGGTTACATTCTGAACTTGGAATTGCTGAGGGGGCTAGGGGGGATCTCGGCACTTGTGTATACACGGTAGCCTTAGAAAGGGGGGCACTAACTAGGGCTTGTTCCTGATTCACTTCTGTTTAACCGGCGCTAGCCCCCTAAATTCCCCAATGCTGGGGGACTTTGAATTGAGAAAGGAGCCAAACTCCCCCCCAAGTTGGAGGGCTGGGGGGACAAGCAGACTGCCCAAGGCGTTACTTCTGCAACCAACTAAACATGGCCCGCAGATCCTTGCCTACCTCTTCAATCAGAGTCTCCGATTCCCGGCGCCGCATGGCGGTGAAGCCCGGTTTGCCCGCTTGATTTTCCAGCACAAATTCCCGAGCGAAGGCACCGGTTTGGATTTCCGCTAGAATTTGACGCATTTCTGCCCGGGTTTCTTCGGTAATAATGCGGGGTCCCCGAGTCAGGTCGCCGTATTCGGCGGTGTTGGAAATGCTGTCCCGCATTTTGGCTAAGCCGCCTTCCACGATCAGATCCACAATCAGCTTGACTTCGTGGAGACATTCAAAATAAGCCAACTCCGGCTGATAGCCCGCTTCCACCAGGGTGTCGAACCCGGCCTTAATCAGCGCCGTTAAACCTCCGCAGAGCACCACCTGCTCCCCGAACAAATCCGTCTCCGTTTCTTCCCGGAAAGTGGTTTCTAAAATACCGGCCCGAGTGCCGCCGATGCCCTTGGCGTAGGCCATGGCCCGCTCCCGGGCTTGACCGCTGGCGTCTTGATAGACTGCGAACAGCGCCGGCACCCCCTGCCCTTGCTCATAGGTTCTGCGCACCAGATGGCCCGGGCCCTTCGGTGCCACCATGACCACATCCACAAAGGGGGGCGGCACAATCTGGGCGAAGTTGATGTTAAAGCCGTGGGCGAAGAAGAGGACGTTCCCCTCCTGGAGATGGGGCGCGATTTCCGTCTGATAAATGGTTTTTTGGACTTCGTCCGGCAGGAGGATCATCACCCAATCCGCTTTTTGGGCGGCCTCGGCCACGGAGAGCACGGTTAACCCCGCCGCTTCCGCCTTGGCAACGGAAGGACTGCCGCTATAGAGTCCCACCACCACATTGACGCCGCTGTCTTTTAAATTCAGGGCGTGGGCATGACCCTGGGAGCCATAACCAATAATCGCCACGGTCTTGCCGTTGAGGAGATCAAGATTGGCATCTTGATCATAATACATACGAGCCACGCTAGGGTCTCCTTTCCACAAAGAGTAAAATTCTGCAAACTCTGCAAACTCTATATGATACCAGTCGCCGGGGCGTTAATCCAAAAAAAATTCCCCCGCTGGGGGGGGAACTGGGTTGGCAATCTGTAGACCCGGGTTAGACCGGCCACTCCAACACGGCTTCTTCTTTGGTGTTGGTGTGACGAGAGGGGGTTTCTCGGTTAAATTTCATGTGGATGGAGCGAGTTTGTTCGCCGTCCACCGCCACCGCCATGATAGGGTAGTCGATTAAACCGTCCTGGAAGGACATCTGGAAGCGGAAGGTGCCGTCGGGGTTGAGCTTAATGGGACGGCCGCCGATGGTGACCGTGGCGTCCGGCTCTGTAGCGCCATAAACGATTAATTCCGCATCTGCCACCAACCAGAACTTGCGGGGTTTATTGGGCGCTTCGGAGGACATAAATTCGGCGCTGGAGACGGCGCCGAGACCCGAGCCCATCCCCATTCCAGAAAGGGTCAAGGCGGATAAGCCCGTGATCCCCGAGAGGGTGGGAACGCCGCCCCACATGCCCATCCCGGAAGGAAAGACGTAGGAACTCAAAACCTGTTCCGGCGCCATGGAGCCGGGGACGTGTTGCATGGAGCCGTAGAGGGAGCCAGCTAACCGTTGGGCTTCGGCGCTCTGGGCTAGGTCGAAGACCTGATCGTAAATCCCCGCCTCGGCGCCGGCGACCCGCTTGCTGGGAGGCACCAGTTGGTACAGGGTTCTGCCTTTGAGGTCTTCGTCCCAGTTAACGGTGATAAAGACATCCTCAACCCAATCGGAGGGATAAACCGGCGGAATCCGAATCGGCGCCGAGCGGGCCAGAACCAACCAGCGGCCGTCAAAGGTGCGATAGCCGATATCGAGGGCGTAGTCGCGGTCGCTAACGGGGATCGGCAGATACCATTCCCGAGCTAACTCGTCGCAGGCGTATTCTTGAACGCTGTGGGGGCTTTGGCTTTGCCAGTCCAGATCCGTGACATCGTAGAGCCGCAGGGTCAACTGCTGGCCGCCTTGGCGCCGTAGCTCTTCTTTATGTTCATTACTGACGTCCCAGTAGGCGTAGGCCCATTGGGGGTCCCGGGGCAGTAAAACGATCCGACTTTCCCCATAGCCGCCGGGGAGGTCGCCCAAGCCGGCGTCCACTTGGGTTAGGGGAGCACCGACTTTATCGTCTTGGCCCAGTTCAAATTTTGAGGCTTCCACAGTTTGTTCCTCCAGAATAGGATTAAGGGATTGTCGGGGAGCGGTTGTAAAGGCGGCGACCTGCATTGCGCTGGCCACCGCCGAGACCAACTCCGATTTACGCATTCGACTGTAACGGGAGATGTTGTATTCGCTGGCGACTCGCCGGAGTTGTCGCAGGGTCATCTCTTCCAAGGGGGGACGTTCCTGTGCCATGAGGATAACTCTCCAATCGTTTAGAACTCCTAAGCGTGCTGAAGACGAGTTCAAAGAGCCAAGAGACTAAGGAAATTTGAGTCGTCTGGTCAACGGGGACGTTTAGGTGACAGGGCGACTCCCTCGGGGATAGGAATTTATACCCAGCGGGGATCGCTTGCTTAACCTTATGTAACAGAACCCCTCCCGGAATCGTCAAGGGGAGTAGGCCCTTTTTTCTGGGCGCTTAACGGCGCTATTGGGCTTTTGGGGATCGCTATGTCAGGGGATCTTGATAAAGGTGGTATCTGGGTTAGGCTTGGATCAAATTGTCGTCTCTCTGTCAGGGTTTGTTGATATCTTTCGGTTGAACTTAAAATGGAGACGTATTATCGTTGTTGCTTGGATTGAGCAACTAGCCGTTAAGCTATGGCAGACCTATAATGGATGGTAATGCAATCCAACTGGTTCGCTCCTCCCTTTCCAAGGGGAGTTGGGGTGCTAACCGGAGTCTGTCCAGGATTCACTTAGGTCTGCCGTATAGTGATTCCATCTCGGTTGTAAATTGTCTTTTGCCAAAAGGCTTTACCTGTAAGAGTTCCGGTATTTAAAATTTTACAAATCATTTACGACTACTATAGCAGGCCTAAATGGGTGGTGAACGCAATCCAAGGATTATCCCCCCCAACCCCCCTTAGACAGGGGGGAGCCAACCGGAACCTGTTCATGATTGACTTAGGCCTGCTATATAGCGGTCACAGTTAGATTGTAAATTGTCCCCTGCCAAAAAGCTTTACCCGATAAGAGTTCTGGCATTTAGGATTTTACAAATCACCTGAGACTGCTATATAGCATTTTCAAACGAGACGTGAACGCCACCGACACCAAAACCCCGACAAGTAAAGGGCTAGCAGGGACTTTGTCCATGACTCACCTGTAAATGCTATATAGCAGGCCTAAATGGGTGGTGAACGCAATCCAAGGATTATCCCCCCCAACCCCCCTTGGAAAGGGGGGAGCCAACCGGAACCTGTTCATGATTGACTTAGGCCTGCTATATATACATTCGAGTTAAGTCATGCGTATTTTATGATCTATAGCATTTACATTTGAGATGTAAACCCCTCTTGCCTTAAAACCTGGATGGGTAAAGGGCTAGCATGGACTTTATTCACGACTCAGTTGTAAATGCTATAGTCCAGTTATGCGTGTATAATCCTGAGCACTCGGAGCCGCTCCTCTTGAGTTTTCCCAAGATAAAGCCAGACCAATAGACTAATCGACCTCTTCCCTATGAAAATTTCTATCCTGACCCAATTTTTCCCGCCTGATTACGCCGCCACCGGACAGCTAATCGAAGAATTGGCGACGGGATTAACGGAGCGGGGGCACGAGGTGCAGGTCTTTGCGGGGCAACCGGGCTACGCCTACGACCAGCCCATGGCCACGCCGGTGGAGGTGCAACAGGGGGTTTTAATTCGTCGCACCCGCACCTCTCGCATCTGGCCGGAGCGGATTCGCGGGCGAGCCGTTGGCGGTGTGCTCTATTGTTTAAGGGCGTTAGTGAAGCTCCGCAAACGTCATCGTCAAGGGGATCTCTTACTCGTTACCACCGAGCCGCCCTACCTAGGAATTCTGGCTCTAGCGTTGAAATTTCTCTACAAGCGCTCTTAT
The DNA here is from genome assembly GCA_046304295.1 of Cyanobacteriota bacterium. GTDB lineage: Bacteria > Cyanobacteriota > Cyanobacteriia > Cyanobacteriales > Microcystaceae > Synechocystis. Next base: position 9,213 of record JBKCES010000039.1, read on the forward strand.
GTGAGCTTAATCTACGATCTCTACCCCGACGTCGTAGTGGCACTTGAGGTTTTGCCGCCGGGCCATTGGCTTGTCCGGTTTTGGCAAATCCTCAATCGACAGGTCTGGCGACAGGCGGAGGCGATTATTGTCCTCAGTTCGACCATGCGAGATTTGATTGCGAGTCAATGTCCAGAGGTCAGGGATAAAATTACCGTCATCCATAACTGGACGGATCTAGAGTCGATCCAACCGCTACCCAAATCAGTCAATACGTTTGCAAGGAAACAGGGTCTAGACCGGGTTTTCACCATTCTGTATTCCGGGAATCTTGGGCGCTGTCACGACATTGAAACCATTATGGAAACTGCGCTGATCCTGCGGGAAGCGCCGGTTCGCTTTGTCGTCATTGGCAAGGGAGCGAAACTTGCTCCGTTTAAAGCCTTTGTGGAAGAGCGCCGATTAAGCAACTGCCTCTTTTTACCTCTCCAACCCAAGGAAATGATTCCCTATTCCCTCACGGCCTGCGACCTGAGCTTAGTGAGTTTAGATAAAGGAATGGAGGGCTTGATCGCGCCCAGTAAGTTTTACAGTTGTCTGGCGGTGGGGCGTCCCGTTGCGGTGATTTGCGAATCCCATTCCTATCTGCGGCAGATTGTGGAAGCCGCCGACTGCGGTCGGGCTATTCCTAACGGAGACGCTCCGGCGCTAGCGGACTTCATCGAAACCTTGAGACAGTCTCCCGAAACCGTAGAGCGCCTAGGTCAACACGCCCGGCGGTACGCCGAAGCACATTTTTCTCGGGATCATTGCATTGACCAGTACGCTCGCCTGATTGCCCATCTGGAGTCGCAGGTTGAGGACGGAGCTCCGGCCAAGAAACCGGCGCTGAAGGTCTGAGTCTTGACTAAACCCGCTCGGGGGAGACGCTGGCTATACTTAAATCTATCCCGCTCCCCGACTTACCCATGCTCCTTCACTCGGCCAATCTTCCCTTCTGGTTCCTGCTAGGGCTGGGTCTGCTTTGTCTCGGCTTAATCTGGTTGAGCGGCGGCGAGGATGAAGGCGCCGGGGGGAGCGGGGACGAAGATTTTGAAGTTGCCTCTCGTCTGGATTTGGATCTGGATAGCGACGCGCCGACGGACGGGATCCCAGCTTTTATCTACTTCCTCAGCTGGTTAGGCTTCGGACAAGCGCCGCTTCTGTTGCTCCTGGGAATTAATTTTAGTCTCTGGGGGATTCTGGGCTGGGGACTCAATGTCCTCTGGGCGCGACTGGCGGGAGGATTTCCCCAAGGCGTCGCCGCTTGGCTCGTTCTGCTTTTGCCCGGATGCCTGAGTTTTTGGGTCGGGCGCCGGCTCTCTCGTCCCCTTGGCTCCGTCTTTAAACCCTTTAGTCAGGACACCCGCTCCGAGCGCCTAGTCGGTTGTCTCGGCGTTGTGACCTCGAAGGCTCTGCCCTACCGGAGAGAGGGAAAAGTGGGACAACTGTTAGTCAAGGATAGCGCCGGTAATGTTCTCACGGTGTCCGCGGCTCTGCCCGCCTGGGCCGCTGTGCTTCCTCTCCATAACCAGACGGCGCTGATTATCGAAGTTTTACCGGATCAACAGGGATATTTAGCGATTGCGAAGGATAGTAGCGATGAAGATAAATGGCTGAGTAACGCCGACTTGGCCTAGCCCTATTAGAAGTAAAGAGTATTTTGGTCACATCCGTACTTTGTGTTTACTCTAATTTTCCTGTGTTTCGAGACGTTGTTGAAATGAAATTGTTGAATGATGGCAGACCCTCGTTTTGCCTATGAACTTGATTCCCGGAGAGCCATCATGTTAAGATTAGCGGGGAGCATCTCAGATTTGCAATAAGCATAAATACCCATTGAGTTTTTGTCGATTTCAAGGTATGATTAGACGACTTAAAATAGCTAAAAATCAATCATCCAACAAAGGATCCAAAATGACACCTGAACTCAAAGCTCGT
>JBKCES010000040.1:0-6280 GCA_046304295.1 Cyanobacteriota bacterium
AGTGTCCATCCACTCATCTAGCTCTTGAATAATTTCATTCACACTTTTTTCGTTAATCATGATAGTGCACTCCTGAGAACTCGCCTCATCTCCCATTATACACCATAATCTGACTTTATGACTCATCTGTAAATGCTATAGGCTCTGATGTTCTTCCTATAAACTCGTCTAATGCTTGTAAGGCATTTTGGGTTTCGTCTACATTCTCTAGTAGCTCAAAGGTTTTTATTGATCTTACTCCCTCAGTATTTTATCAGGATTAAATCCTAATATCGTTTCTTTTACAACCTCGATGTGACTGCTATATCTTTAGCTTTAACCAGTTGATGATCCTCAAAAAGTGGCTCTTGTGGGTTTACTATGCTTGACAAAATAACGTTTTATGTAGTAAGGCAGATTTGAGTGGGTTCTCGCCTCAAAATGTAATCCTTGTTACAAAACCATATGCGAGCCTCAAGACCCCAAAAAGTTCTAAAACGTCGTCCGGCTCTAGAGAACTTAGGTAGCTGTTGTAGTTGAGTTCCATGATGGTTTGCTGTAGTGAAGTTTGCAATAAGATTGACCGTCCCGCCCCTTCAAAGTCTTTGGGTTTTATCCCCCAAAATCCCCCTTGGTAAGGGGGACTTTGAAGGCCGGTTCCCCCCTTTCCAAGGGGGGTTAGGGGGGATTCTGACACTTGTGTATACACGGTAGCTCCTGTGACGGGGTGGTCTTTTTCGCTGTTGTAGCATACTTTTCAACTGTTATACTTTTCCATATCCCGGCGGATCTCGTCTAGGGGTGATTCCGGTTCGTCGGGGATAAATTCTAAAACCAGTTTAGCGACTAGTTTTCCTTTTTGATATTGAAATTGACTGGCGTCTAAAATCTCGCAGGGTAAACCTTCATCAAAAATTTCGTCAGTCATTCTGATGTCCTTCTGTTTGAGTAAATCTAAAGCATAATCATTGAAATTATTTCTCTCATACCAAGATTCCTGTTGAAAGAGATCTAGAAGCTTTTCATATAAAACCTTGAGTTTATAAGAAATGTGAGAGTTATCAAAACTCAGGACTGCTTTATCAGACAAGGATTTGAGATGGGGATTGAGTTCGACTTTCATGGTAAAAACTCCTTGAGGTGAGTGGGTTGAGAGGCGGCGCTTAAGAAAAAGGGAACCGGATTCAAAGTCCCCCAAAGTTGGGGGATTTAGGGGGCGGAGAATTAAGTCATCAAGGGGTTAAAGTTTCCGGCGTTACGTCCAGCGCCGGAGAGGATTCATTCGGGTTTAGGGTGGGGAGTTGGAAGGTTAACTGCATGGATTTGAGGCAATCGTTAATCGCGCCGACGGCTTGGGTGTAGCGCTCAATTTTTTGCTGAATGTCCGATTGTTTGCGGACGTTCTGACTAATTTTTTCCTGAGCTTCTTGATCCAAAGTGGTTTCTAGATAGGCGCGGGCTTGATCAAACTGTTGGAGAATTTGCTCCGCCTGCCGATTGGCCATGGGTACAAGATGGGTTAAGAGGGCGTTATTAATGTTGTGGCGGAAATTTTGGCGCACGGTGCGGTGAACTTTCGGTTCAAAGTCCAGTTTTAGGAGTTGGCGAATGCCGGGTTCCGCTTCTAGAATGCTGTCGGCGTCAAAGCCCTGGGACGTGGTTTCTAACGTCTGACGGAAATGGTAAATAGAAAAAGTGCCTTCGTGATAAAAGCGGGGACTTTCCCGCACATAGCGGTCGCATTCCGCCCGGGCCTGACTCACCAGCGCCTGGGTCACTTCGATTTGAGCCTGCTTGAGGTTGGCTTCAATGGCGCCGTCGTTCCCCAACAGCCGATAGATTTGGCGGTAACACTCCGCTTGACGCACCCGGTCAATGAGGCGCTGGAAGACCTTTTCCACCACCACTTTCACCTCCGCCACGAGCACGTCTTCCAATTCGTTAGATAAGTAATAAAGAGCCTCCACTAAAACGGCGATAAAGGGAGCGATGGCGTTGCGGGGATGGTTAGCCGTGGAGCGGGAATAGGCGTTTAAGACCGAAAAGGTTCGCACCAGTTCATCTAAACGAGTCACCATGCGGGCCTTGAGGCGCTGGTAATCTTCGTCAAAGGCGGAATCCGTGCCCACCACGAGGGCGTTAACTTCCTGGGCGATAAAGGCTTGGTAGGCTTCCCCCTGCTCCTGCATTTGTTGGTTGAGGAGGGTTAATTCCTGAGCCTTCATGGCCTCGATTTCCCTTGGTTGACTCTCCAAATCCTGAAAGGCTTCGAGGTAAAATTTCTGGAGGGAAATGCAGAGAGGTTGTAAATCGTTGGCTAAAGTATTGAACAATTCGGGGTATTTTTCCTGCCCCAAATAACGGCTGATGGCCCCCCGGAAGATTTCAATGCCGCTATCCCGAATCAGGTGTTCAATCAGGGGAATGCCCCATTCTGTTAAAATGCGCACGTAGTTTTCATTGGGCGTCTGGTAGCCATAGACCGCCACCCGAAAATCCGTCGCTAGGAGCTTACCAGCGCCGGCGCAATAGTTGATAAATTCGCTCACAAATTGGGGCGTTTCTTCCTGACCCCCTAGGCCCTTAACGCTCTCGGCAAAGATAGAATCCAAGCCAAAGCGGTCGCCGGCGCTGGTTCGTTTCACCTGACTGCCGTAGAAGCCCAGAAGACCGCTAGTGTAGTAAAGACGTTTGACTTGGCGAAACTCCGACTGAATCAGACTATCGAGGCGCTGGCGCAGTTGGGGCGCAAACCAAGTTTCGTCGATGCGGTTAAAGACGTAAAAGACGCGGTCGCGGATACCGGGATTGGAGCGAATCCGTTCTAACAGGTCGGTTTCCTCCTGGGTCATATCCCCGGCGGCGGCGGGTTTCAGCACGCAGACCACGGCGGAAATACTGGGGTCTTCAATTTTTCGATAAGCCCGTTCTCGGTCGCCTTTAATGGGCGCGTCCACGCCGGGCAAATCCACCAGAACATTGCCCCCCGCCAAGAGGGGATGGTAACAGCGGTATTTGAGGGACTTGAGCACCGAGCTATTCTGCCCCCGGCGGGCAAAGCGGGCCGCTTCCGAGAGGTTTCCGAAATTCAACTGCCCCATGGAAAAGGTGGCGTTTTGGGTGGTTTGGATACGCTCCCGGTTTTGGCTATAGCCCTGAAGAAGCAATTCCAGCGCCTTGGCTTGTTTCGCCCGCTCGGTTTTATTCTCGCCCCCTTCCTCTTCGATCACCGTCTGGCAATGGTGGAGCAGTTGGGCCACGGCTTCCGGTTGGTTGACGTTAATCTCCGGGTGTCTCAGGGATAAACAGAGAATCTTGACCTGCTCCCGCACCTCCAACTCGCTCAGGAAAGTCAGTTCCACCTCCTCCTGGTTCGGCTCAGCGTATTCGATGTAACATTCCGTCCCCGTGGCGTGGCCCTCGGCGCTGTAGAGCAGTTCCCGCTCCAGTAGGGCGTTAATCAGCATCGATTTTCCGGCACTGAAAGCGCCAGCGAAGACCACCTCAAACCGGGGCGAGAGGGCTTTCCCTAGGGAGGTTTCAATCAGACTGGTATTCTGTTGGGGACGGAGGCTGGGTTCCTGGTTGAGGAGATCAATAAGTTGGTTGACCTGATCTTTGAGGTCGGCGCACTGGGGAGTCATGGCGGTCATAAATCGCTGGAGGTAGAGGATTTGCTCTGATTTCAGCTTACTACTGATTGCAGAGACCGGCGCCTTGACACAAAATGTAAGCGATGAAAGAGTTTCAGCCATTATGGACTTTAAGTCATCCTAGGGGCTGAAACCTTAATAAGCTCGTTCGTTGAGCTAAAACTTCGCACCGTCCAGTTAGGCGCGTTAGCCGATAACGGTTATCTGATATCTGTCGCTCGGTAGCCCAACCCCAGCAGAAAAGCCTTCGCTTTCTCCCGGTGATCCCCCTGAAGTTCGAGGGTTTGTTCCTTAACGGCGCCGCCGGTTCCGCAGTGGCTTTTGAGTTGTTTAAGCAAACCGGCGAGGGTTTCCGGCGGAGCTTGAAAGCCGGTAATGAGGGTCACGGTTTTGCCCTTACGTCCGGCCCGACTGGTCTGTAAGCGGAGGGTCTGTTGATGGGGAGGCGTCGCCGGGATTTGGGGTTCCGGCTCGGGAACGGCGCCAAATTCTTGATAGACGATACGGGGCGGAACGGACATCGGCGAAGAAAGGACGCAAGGTTAAACCCATGGTAGCCCACTGGCTCAACCCTGACCAGAGGGGGGATTTCCCTCCCCCTTCGCCCGTCTCCATAGGTTAAGATAAAAAACGTTATCCTTAAATTCGTAACCAGTTTTGGGTTGCAAAACTGGGACGATTATTTTTTCTTGAAATTCATGCTTGACCAACTGCTTGACTCTTCCCTGGCGCTGGGGCTGAAAACGCCCCTAGTCCTTCTCATTTTAGTGGCGCTTGAGGCGGTGCTTTCGGCGGATAACGCCATCGCTTTAGCGGCCATTGCCCAGGGGTTAGAAAATCGAGAGCAGCAACATCGAGCCTTAAATTTTGGTCTAGTAGCGGCCTATTTGCTCCGTATGGGTCTAATTCTAACCGCAACTTGGGTAGTCAAGTTTTGGCAGTTTGAACTCCTTGGAGCGCTCTACTTACTCTGGTTAGTGGCCAATTATTTTCTCTCTGAAGAAGACGATCAACATCACCACCATAGCCTACGCTTTACTTCCTTCTGGCAAGCCATTCCTCTCATCGCCATTACCGATTTAGCCTTTTCTTTGGATAGCGTCACCACCGCCATAGCCGTCGCAGACGACCTTTGGTTAATTTTAGTGGGCGGCACCATTGGCGTGATTACCCTTCGTTTTTTGGCGGAGTTATTTATCCGCTGGTTAGAGATTTTTACTCGCCTGGAAGACGCGGGTTTTATCACCGTCGGGCTGGTGGGACTCAGGCTTTTACTGCGGGTGATTAATCCCGAGTTAGCACCCCCGGAAGGCATTATGATCGGCCTCATTGCTCTACTCTTTATCTGGGGCTTTTCTCAACGAGTCGCACCAGAACCGGCGCCGGAAAGCGCCGAAGTCCGGGAAGAAGTCACCCTCAAATAGGCGCTTACTGCTCCAGCGCCGAGCGTCCTTGGCGACCCAGCCGGAAAACTAGAAAATAGAGGAAATAGAGGACGTAAATAATTAAGCCCACAATGCCGAGGAATCCCAAAAATCCCGGCGTGGCTTGATTATGAAACCAAGCCTTAAAACTCCAGGGCGCCAGAAACCAAACTTGACAGAAATTGGCGTTACCGGCGCTAGTCCCAAAGCCGCAGGAGAGGAAGGGGATCAGGAACAAGGCTCCGAAACAACAGTAGAGGGTAGCGGCCCAGCGCCAGGAAGTGGTCGCCAGTCTGAGCAGAGAGGGGGGTAAGTCCTTGATCTCGTCGTTGAGATCCACCCAAAACCAAAGAGACAGGGGAATCAGAATCCGGGCGGCGAAGGCGGTAAAGTACGCCAGGGGCCAACCGGGAATCATTAGGTAAAGGGTAATCAGCCAGAGACTGGCCACTCGCCAGTAAATCAGCAGAAGGCGGTGCATGGCCTCCGATTGTTGCGCTAGCGTCCAAATCAACAGAATCAAGGGCGCAATCAACATCACCACCACCGCTAGGCGATAGTCCAACCAAACAAACGGGCGAAACCAAAGTTCATTCATAGCCAACGCTAAAACTTGCGACTAATTTAAAGTTACCATCAGATCTAAACCGGTCAAATCATTGTGGGGGTTAGGGGCGCCGGTTGTCTAGAGATTCTGTTTCGCTGGCCGCCAGATGGGCGAATAGCCCCAAGAGGACGGCGCCGAGGAGCAGAGACAGAACAGTGAAGGGAATCGGCGCTCCACCCCAGAGGTAGGGGAAATAGCTAAAGAGGGAAATCCCATTCAGCGCGAGGGGCACCCAAAAATAGGGGGGAAAGTAAAAACCGTAGAGGAGCGAAACCACGTCCGCCGGGAAAAAGTAACGGTCGTGCATTTTCGGCAGAAGGAAAGGGACTAAGACCAGGGAAATGAGACTAATTTTCAGCCAGTTGGGAAAAGTTAAGGGGATGGAGCTTTTACTTGCGACCCAGATAAAGAGAGCGATTAATCCCCCCGCCAGCGCCAAGGCCCAGGGTAAAATCCGCCCGTAATTATCGTTACTTACCCACTGATAAAGATTGGGGGCGTTGAGGCTCAGGCGGTCAAAAGTCTGACTCTGATTCCAGTAAATCCCCCACAACTCCCCCCAGGGACGCCCCAGCAGCGCCGCCGGAAGCATCAGCGCCCCGTAGGTTAGGGGAACC
>JBKCES010000041.1:0-26499 GCA_046304295.1 Cyanobacteriota bacterium
CAAACTAGTCAAACAGTCTGAAGTATCACACGCAACAAATTTACTCAACCATCGCCCCCGTAAATCTCTTGACTACTGTACCCCCTATGAGGTATTCTTCTCTCAGTCAGGCCCTGGTGCACTTCGGACTTGAATGGGCCACGGATATCCACAATTTTTTCACTCATTGTTGCTACTGTCGCACTGATTTTGTAGGGCAATAGAGTTTACGTGTATGTATCTCAGCTACCTGAATACCGCTATATCACGCCCAGAAGCATGTTAGACGGACTGGCATACTGAAAATGACCTCTTTATAAAAGGACTTTCCAACTGCTCAAGACACTCTAGCGCCGAGTTTGGGGAGAGTCAAGCCCGGTGCGGAGCCGTAGAACTCCGCTCTAAGTCTTACTGGGTAGGGGTTTACAAAATTGTAAAGTTCTATTGCTAATGTGTAACACGTTTTGCCTAACTCCAGTAAACTTAAGTTGTCATAAACCTCGCCGCGCTCTGAGGGAGCGGGCGAACCCCACGTTCCCAGCGCCGAGAGGACTCTATGCCGACCACCGCCCCAGCCGAACCGTCCGTAACGGACACCATCCGCCAACAGATTCAGGAAAAAGCGGAGCCGATCAACCGCAATCTGGAAAACCGTTATCGAGGAGTGCTGGAGGACTCCGAGCTTCAGGAAAAAATCAATATCCAACAATCCCAAAAACTGCTCCAACGGTTTGAGGAAAGCGGTAGTCTAGACGGCGGCCTGCCGGAGGCGGGTCAATTGAAACTGCCTAAAATCTTCTCCACGGTGGGTGCCGCCGATTCCGAGACCTTCGGCACCTGGGAGCCATATTTACCCATGGCTGGCGGGACGGCGGTGCTGGCGCTCCTAGTGGGGTTCCACTATTGGGGTCTTTATCGAGCGCTTTACCAAAAGATTTGCGGAGAGCGGGGGCTTTATCACCGCTTCCTCATGGCTATCGGTAAAGCCAAACCCGACGTTTCCGTGAGCGACGCTTTTCTCCACGACCAGGCGCTGGAAAAATTGCGCTGGATCGCTAACGCCGCCCAGGACATTGACAGCAAAAAGTTTAGCCAAGAAGAATTTTTGGTTTACGCCAAACTGCGCCTTTGCTTTGAGCGGGAAGCGCCGGGCTACGAAGGCTTAGCGCCCTATAAGGATTGTTTTCACGCCCTCTTCGGCGCCTACGGAGTTTACCAGACCTTGCACCAAATCGAACACGCCTGCCAAGGCTCTAAGCAACAGGAGTTCTATCAGTTTGCCCACCGTCAATTGGCCGGGGAAGAAGCAACAGAAAACCTCGACGCCGTCCTTCAGGAAAAATTAATCGAACTCCTACCCCAAGTTCAAACCGATGCCGGGCGCGAGCGCCTAGAGGATTATGGGCAATGCTTAACCCGTCTCCTCGAAACTCCCAATCCGCCGGCGCCGCTCCCTTCGACCCTGGGTTTATTTAACCGACTCCAGACCCGCTCCGATTATGGCGGCGCCCTGCAAAACCTGAGTCAAAAAATCGCCCGATTTCGGGAAGAGACCACCATGGCGACGGAGACTTTTGTGCTGGCGGCCATGGAGGACTACGATGATCTGGAGTGCTTTGGGGATTTAATGGGGCTACCGGAGGCTTTCCGTAGTCCCGACGCCTACGGTCGCCTTTTGCAGGATCTAACCCTTTCCCGGCGCTATCAGGACTCCTTCGCCCAGTTTCAAACCCTTCTCGATATCCTGCGACAATGGACCGGCCCCTACCAAAACCTCCGGCGCATTCGTCAGTCCTATCCCGCCGAGCAGTTTCGACAACCGTCTTCCTTTGTGGGGGAAATTCCGGGCTTTGCCTTGGCCCGCCTTTATCAACAGTCCCTAACGTATAATAACACAAATTATCATTTCATTTATTTTGTATAACAAGAACAACAAACGACCGGCGCGATTTTCTCCAGCTCCTAAGCGCCCAAGGGACTTATAATAGGGCTTCATCGCTCAAGACTTCCTGAGCGGCGCCGTTGGTTGGCCCAGTCCATCGCCCCTAAGTGTTCGATCCATGCAGAAAATTCTTTACCTGTTCGGGGAATTAAGCGATGACGACCTCGATTGGATCATCGCTAACGGTGCCATCGAAAAAATTCCCCCCGCCACGGTGCTGATTAAGGAAGGGGAAAGCACCGATTTTTTATATATCGTCCTAGAAGGAAGCTTAGTGGTCTCCGTCGGAGTGGGAGGCGGAACCAAAGAGGTGACCACCCTAGGAAACGGCGAGATTTTTGGAGAGATGTCCTTTGTGGATAATCGCCCTCCCTCCGCCACAGTCGAGACTTTAAGCGAGTCCTTGGTGTTGTCCCTCTCCCGCCCCGTCCTCGGCGCTCACCTGGCGGACGATATTGGCTTTGCTTCTCGCTTTTATCGGGCCATCGCTTTATTTTTGTCCAGTCGCCTGCGGATGACCCTCTCGGAGATGGAGTTGGGAGAAACGGAATCAAACTCTGAATTGGAATTTTCACCGGTTCTCCTCAATAATTTACCCCTAGCCCGGGCCCGCTATGATTGGCTTCTGCGGCGAGTTAAAAACGCCGTCCTTCTGAACCCGACCAACATTTAAATTTTTAAATCTAGCAGTCCCTGTTCCTTGAGCTTGGGATTAAAGCGGAGGTCTCCCCGAAAGCCCCTAGCCCGGAGCGCCGCTAGACAATCTTCCTCTAGGCGCCGGGCGGCGGTTTTGAGCAGTTTCGCCTGTTGGGAGTCCTCCGCCTGAACCAGTTCCAAGCTCTCGGCTTCGCTGAGATGGGGACGGACATCTAAGGGCTGAGTCCATGACCCGTCTTCCTCAAGCAAGGGATTTTCTTCTCGCCAGGTCTGGGCGATCCACTCCAAATCCTCCCGGCGGGGGCGTTCGACGCAATGAACCTTGAGGCCCTGACAAGCGCCGGGTTGCCGGAGGAGATGTTGCAATAAACTGGCGCCGAGGTTGCGGGAGTAGCCGACATATCGCAGGGACGAAGACTCGTCAAAAATGGCGTAAACGGCGATGCGCCCCTGCCATTGGGGGTCGATCAAACCCGCCTCCGTCAGGTAGGGGCAGAGGGGTAAATCCGCTAAGGGGGGGACGGCGCTCACGGGCTTGCTCCTGGGTTAAGGCCCCGCCAAAATGGCGGCTTCAATGTCCTCCCGGCTGAGGGAGTATTTAAAACTGCGACTGACGGTCTGGGTCTCGGGGAAGTAGCAAACCACCACTTCCTCCGTTTCGAGGTAAAGCTGGGCCGTCCAGTCCCGGCCGTCTAGGCGCCAGCCATGGGCCGGTTCCTGAAGGCGCAGGCCCCCCAAACCGGTCAGCCAGGCTTCGATTTGGGGCAGGGGGTGATTATATAAAGGAGTCTGGGCGGGAGGTAGGGCCATGGCTCAGGCAAACGTAAGACGATTAGCCATTTATTATAGTGGGGCGTTAACCCGGAACGGCACCGGACTGCAAGAGCCAAAAGCCGGCGAAGGCCTCCGTCTCCGGGCTGGTTTGTAGCGCCAAAAAGTGGACACCCTGACTTTGCTGTTTCGCTCGTTCAAAACCCTGGGCTTCCGCTAGGGTTTGCTCGTCCGTTAAATTGGCTAGAATCCAACGGTCGCTAGCGCCGGTTTCGAGGGATAAAAAGGGACGGGGTTCTGTTTGCAGAGTCAAGTAGCCCAACTCCAACCCCGATAACCAGGCGGCGAAGGCCAGCGCCCTGGGGGAAAAGAGAATTAAGCCCGGAATTCTAACCTCCGGCGCTAGACCCCGACCAAAGAGCGGCAGGGTTTCCCCAAAACCAATCTCCCACTCCGGCCAATCGGCGAAGGCGCCCAGCTCTAAACTGACCAGCGCCCAACGATCGCCCCGGTCGCCCCGCGCGGCATCCGGTAACTCGACGGCGTTCAACTCCGGGTACTGGACGGCGCCGGCTTGGGCTAACTGGGGATCATAGCCCGCCTGCTGGGGATAAAAGTCCTTAAGTCTATTATGGAGCCAACGTTCCAACTCATAGGTGCGCCGACTGGGAACCGCCACCAAACCGGCCTCTTCACAGGCCTTGGTGATCATATTATTCATCTGACGGCGAAAAAACCTGACCTTTTGGGGCCGTTGTCCCGATTGAGCGAGGGCGTCTTCCAGCGCCTGCTTGAGCCAGAGGGAATTGACGGAACTACTGGGACACAATTGACTGTAGCGAAAAAGCACGCCGTCGTTTTGTTCTAGGGATTGGGGCGTTTCGCAGATCAGGGCCTCCCAGACTTTTTTTTGCTGGTCGTCGAGGAGGGGACGGGAATAAAAATCAAGTTCCCAGATAGTAGCCATGCAATAAGGGATAGACAGTGATTCGGCATCCCCCATCATAGGCGAATCGGATCATCTTGATTGCCTCCTTTGTTCCTCCCCCTGGGCGAGGGAGAACATGGGACTCAGCGGCAGATCCGTTTTCGACCGTTTCTAAACGCCGAAGGACTTGCCGCAACCGCAGGTTTGGTTGGCGTTAGGATTGGTGAACTGAAAACCGCCGCCGATCATGGCATCGCTATAGTCCAGCATCAGGCCGTAGAGATAGAGGAGGCTTTTACGGTCGCAGACGATTTTGAAACCGTCGTAATCGAAGACTTCGTCCTGCTCCTGAATTTGACTGGGATCTTCAAAATCCATCATATAGGACATCCCGGAACAGCCGCCCTGGCGGACACCGACCCGGAGGCAGAGATCCCTGCCCTGGGACTCTCTCAGCTTGAGGACGTGTTGGAGGGCGTTCTCCGAAAGTTGAATCCCCCGACTGGGGGCGGTCATGGTGGCGCTCATGGGTTTTCTCCTAGAAGGGACTAGGGGTTATTCTAACGAGTTTGACAGGACGGCGTCAGCGGGCGCCGCTCTAGAAGCAGTCGCCAAGGATTTCATAACTCTCGATGGGTAAAGCGTTTACCGTCAGGGGCGGTGTAATCAGCCGTGATGTGTCCCTGACCCGTTAGCTGGTATTTATAGGTCACTAAACCTTCTAGTCCCACCGGGCCCCTGGGGGGCATTTTTTGGGTGCTGATGCCCACTTCGGCGCCGAACCCATAGCGGAAACCGTCGGCAAAGCGGGTGCTACAGTTGTGGTACACTCCCGCCGCATCCACCTGGTTTAAAAAGCACCGGGCGGTCTCCGGGTTTTCCGTGACAATGGCTTCGGTGTGTTTAGAGCCGTAGGTCTGGATGTGAGCCAGCGCCGCCTCCAGGGACTCCACCACTTTAATAGAAAGGATTAAGTCGCTATACTCGGTGCTCCAGTCCTCTTCCTCCGCAACTTCACAGGGGATGCAAGCCTGGGTTTTCTCGTCCCCCTTCAGCAAAACCCCCTTAGCCTCCAGTGCCGCCGCCAAGGCGGGGAGGAGGGAAAAGGCGACGGCTTGATGAATTAAAAGGGTTTCAATGGCGTTACAGGCGGCGGAGTACTGGGTTTTGGCGTCTACGGCAATGGCGACGGCTTTTTGAGGGTCGGCCTCTGCGTCGATATAGAGGTGACAAACGCCGTCGGCGTGGCCCAACACCGGAATCTGGGTATGGGTTTGGATAAAACGCACAAATTCATTCGATCCCCTGGGAATAATTAAATCCAATTCCCGCTCTAGGGTCAAAAGTTCCTGAATTTCTTCCCGCGTGGTCAGCAGTTGCACGACCTCGGGACTAATGGCCGTAGCACCGAGGCTATTTTTAAGGATTGCCGTCAGCATTTGACAGGAGCGCCGGGCTTCTTTGCCCCCCTTGAGAATGGCGCCGTTGCCGGACTTGAGCGCTAGGGCGGCGATTTGGATCAGGGCCTCCGGGCGGGCTTCAAAGATCACCCCCAGAACCCCTAGAGGACAACTGACCCGCCGGAGAATTAAGCCCTGATCTAACTCCCGATGTAAAGTGACGGCGCCGAGGGGATCCGGCAGGCGCCGGAGGTCGTCAAGACCGCTAATGGTGGCTTTGAGCTTGCTTTCGCTCAGTTTCAGGCGCTCGTAGAGCGATTTAGCAATGCCCTCCGCCTCCGCTTCTTGGCAGTCTATACGGTTGGCCGCCAAAATTTCCGGTATCGCCGCCGTCAATCCCTTGGCCACAGCCTCTAGGGCTTGATTGCGTTCTGCGTGGGCGGTCTGAGCCAGGGCGAGCGCCGCCTGACGGGTGGTTTGGGCAAGGGCGATGAGGTCGGGAGAGGCGTGCATGACAAGCAGAGGGGGCGATGGTATCGAGTTTATCAGAAACCCGGAGTTTCAATGGCGGCTTGTCGGCCGTAGAGAATGGCGCCGAAGCCGGCGACGTACATCCATAAGCTATAGACTGCGGCTGGCACCGCCATATCTGGGTTATTGAGCAGACCGGCGGTAATGGCGATGGCCAAGGTTCCGTTTTGAATACCCACTTCAATAGCAATACAGATCTGTTGCGGTAGGGGCAGGCGGCAGACCTTTGCGGCCCAGAATCCCCCCAGCATGGCCAGTAGATTCAGCGCGAGGACAGCGACGCCCGCCTGGGCGAGGAAGCCCGGCAGTTTCTCCCCCTCTCGGATCAGCAACAGGAGGATGATCAACGCCAAGAGGCCAGCGGCCAGGCGACTCATTTGCTTTTCTAGGCGCCGCGCCTCCTCGGGAAACTGGCGGCGAATGGTCATCCCAATGGCCGTGGGCAGGAGGGTGATCAGGAAAATTTGGAACATCGTCGCGCCAATCGGCAGAGCGATGGCGGCGCTTTTACCGAGAAAATACTGAAGCGCCAGATTGGTCAAAATCGGAATCGTCAAAACAGTGATCGCGCTACTGACCGCCGTCAGGGTAACGGATAAAGCGACGTCGCCTTTCGCTAAATAGGTGACCAGATTGGAAGAAGGGCCGCCAGGACAGACTGCGATGACGATTAGCCCCACTGCCAGCGCCGGGTCTAGGGGAAAGGCGACCGCAACTAGCCCGCCGATGAGCGGCAGGAGCGCGATCTGGCACAGGACGCCCACCGCGACGGCCCTAGGGTAACGAGCGATGCGCTGAAAGTCTGCTGGAACCAAGCTGAGTCCCATCCCCAACATCACAGTCGCCAAGGCCAGGGGCAGTAAAACGGCGGTGAAGAAACTACTTTGCATAAACCGTTGATGACCGGAGGCAGTCTCATCTTATAGCGGTATTCACCGTTCCCAAAGACATCTCTAGGCGTTTTCGGCGCCCTTTCACCCCTAGGAGCATTGAGCCTATCCCAAGATCCCCTAAAATTAACTTTAACCGAGCCTCAACCTTAAACCCCATGGATTGTCAAGCCGCCGTCGCCTGGGAAGCCGGGCTCCCCCTCAGTATTGAGACCGTGCAGATTGAAGGCCCCCAGGCGGGGGAAGTGTTGGTGGAAATCAAGGCCACGGGGGTCTGTCACACCGACGCCTATACTCTATCGGGGAAAGATCCCGAAGGGCTATTTCCCGCCATTTTGGGTCACGAAGGCGCCGGGGTGGTGCGAGAAGTCGGCGCCGGGGTCAAAAGTCTGAAGCCGGGAGATCATGTGATTCCCCTCTACGTGCCGGAGTGTCGAGAGTGCGACTACTGCCTCAGTTTTAAAACCAACCTCTGCCAAGCCATTCGCCAGACCCAGGGGCGGGGGTTAATGCCGGACGGAACCCGGCGCTTTTCCTGCGGGGGTCGGCCGTTATTCCACTACATGGGAACTTCTACGTTTTCTAACTACACCGTCGTCCCGGAAATCGCCCTGGCGAAAATTCGCCCCGACGCGCCTTTTGATAAGGTCTGTTATATTGGTTGCGGAGTCACCACCGGCGTCGGCGCCGTGATTAATACGGCTAAAGTGGAGGCGGGTAGTTCCGTTGTTGTTTTTGGTCTGGGGGGCATTGGTTTAAACGTCGTTCAGGCGGCCAAATGGGTGGGCGCCCGACAAATTGTGGGGGTGGACCTCAACCCCGAGCGCCGTAAGTTAGCGGAGCAGTTTGGCTTAACGGATTTTGTTAACCCCAAGGAAATCGAAGGGGATTTAGTTCCCTATCTTATTGAATTAACCGGAGGCGGCGCCGACTATAGCTTTGAGTGTATCGGCAACGTTCAGGTGATGCGGCAGGCGCTGGAAGTTTGTCATAAGGGCTGGGGCGTCTCCACCATCATCGGCGTGGCCGGCGCCGGGGAAGAAATCGCCACCCGCCCCTTTCAACTGGTAACCGGCCGGCGCTGGCAGGGCACGGCCTTTGGCGGCGCTCGGGGTCGCACGGACGCGCCCAAAATCGTGGATTGGTATATGGAAGGGTTAATTAATATTGACGATTTGATTACCCATACCCTTCCTCTAGAGCGGATTAACGAGGCCTTTGAGTTGATGAAACGAGGAGAGTCCATTCGCACCGTGATTACCTTTTAGGAGCGTGAATGGAGCAGGATTATCAGCCCCTCATCGGTTTAATTCGGGAGCAGGAAGATTGGCTCTTGAGCCGGATTTTGGGCTACGCAAAGGAACGGGGCTACGCTGTCAATATGCCCACCCTGCGGGAAGCGTGGCGAGCTTCGATTTGTAGTCTTTCAGCTCCGTTACTGGCGGCCCTAGAGCGCCGAGATCCGCCTCCAGAGTTTTCCCCGGATCAGAACTTTAGCGAAAATCCCATCGCGGCCTTCGGCGTCCTCGAAGCCCAACGTCATCGCAGTCGGGGAGTGACGATGGAGCTATTTTTAGGGTTGATGAAATATTACCGTCAAGCCTATTTGGATCTATTAGAGCAAGGGCACTTTACCCTAGAGCGCGTCCAAAACTATAACCATTTTTTGCATCGTTTTTTTGATTTGATTGAACTCAGCTTTATTCAGGAATGGTCGAGCCACAGCGAGGCGCAAAAATTGGGGGAATTACAGAATAGTAATCTTTTTTTAACTAATGAAAAAAAATAAGTATCTCGCTATTTTTGAGAGTTTAAACGACGCTGTTTTTCTGTTGGACGAAACCCATCGGATCGTCAATTTTAACCAAGCCGCCGCCCAAACCTTTAGCGAACGCCCTCAGTTCGGGGCTTTTGAGTGCGGGAGCCATGACATTGATCTGCCTTGGTTGAGCCAGACCGCCGCAAATTTAGCAAACCATGGCGGTACGGAAACTCGATTTGACTCCCTCTTAATCACCCAAAACGGCGCTCGTTGGTTTGATGTGCGCTTACAAAAAATGGCGGATATTCGCAATCAATTTACGGGAACGGTCGTCATCTGCACCGATATTACCGAAGCCAAACAACTCACCGAAGAATTACAAAACGCCAAGGGTGAAGCGGAGAAGGCGAATCTCGTCAAAAGCGAATTTCTCGCCCATATGAGCCACGAACTACGCACTCCTCTCAACGGTATTTTAGGCTATGCCCAGATTCTCAAACAAGATCCCGCCCTAGCGCCGCGCCATCAAGAAAGTATTCAGGTGATTGAAGACTGTGGTGATCATTTATTAACCTTGATTAACGAAGTTTTAGAATTCGCAAAACTAGAAGCGGGGAAAGTAGAAGCTCATTACCAAATTTTTGACCTCAACGTTTTTTTTGACAGCATAATTGATTTGTTTTATCCCCAAGCCACCGCCAAAGATCTGCGATTAACCTATCAATTTAACGGCGATCTGCCGCCCCCTCTCTACGGCGATGAAAAACATCTGCGGCAGGTGTTAATTAATCTGATCGGCAACGCCATTAAATTTACCCCTCAGGGGGGCGTTTCTTTAACCGTCGTCTCCCACTCCCGGCCGCCTATTTATATCATTGAATTTATCGTTCAGGATACTGGCCCCGGCATCCCGGCGGACTTAATCGAGAGTATTTTTAAACCTTTTGATCAGGGGGGCCACCGAGACCCCCAGGCGGAGGGAACGGGCTTGGGCTTGGCCATCGCCCGCCGCTTGGTTCAGATTTTAGGAGGAGAATTAACGCTGGTTTCCCGCCCCGGTCAAGGCGCTCAATTTCAGTTTTGCCTCGCTTTCCCTGCGGCCCAGGGGAGCAAGGCGCCCCGACAAAGAGAGTCTGGTATTCCCTTGGGTTATCTGGGGCCGCGACGGAAAATTTTAATTGTGGACGATAGCCCCGTCAGTCGGGCGGTTTTGGTGAAATGGCTAAAACCCCTGGACTTTATTCTGCTTCAGGCCCCGAATGGCCAAACCGGCTACGATCAAGCGATTGACTGCCAGCCGGATTTAATCCTGTTGGATCTGATCATGCCGGATCTAACGGGTTTGGAGGTGGCTCGACGCCTGCGGCGGACTCAGCCGGGACAAACCGTTCCCATCGTCGCCATGTCCGCCAGCGCCGCTCACCAGGAAGACCGGCAAAGTCTGGCCGCGGGTTGTGACGCTTTTCTCCCCAAACCGTTAAATTTAACGGAACTCCTCGCTCTCCTCGCCGGACTTTTGGATTTAACGTGGATTTTCCCGCCCCCCCCCTTGGCGGCGCGGCCGATTCCCCGGCAGATTCAACCCGACCGAGAGCGCCGCCGACCTCTGCTAGACGCTTTGACGTTGGGAGATTATGAAACGTTGGAAAGGGCGGCGCTGGCCTTGGCGGACTCTGAACCTCAGTATCAGAGCTTTGTCGGCGCTCTTCTTCCTCTCATCGCTAATTTTGACGAAGAGGGTCTTGTGGCCCTACTCCAATCGAACGAGCCTTAGAAGAGGTTGGAAAAGCCCTCTGCTCTCCCGGCACAGAAAGCGTCTCACTTTTGTTGCGAGTACTATTCAAACTATTTGCTCTCTCCCTCCTTCGGCAGACTCAAGAACCCGGGAGACGAGAATGATAAGATAAAGGTCGCGTTTGGCACACAGCCGATGGTAGAACAGGTATGGCGATTAAACGCTCCGGCGATAGCCCAAAAACAGCACCCCAGGGAGAGGCGTTACTGACGGCGGCAAAAACGCCCGAGGAAGAGAACAGCGCCGATCCTGCGGAAGAGAAAATTCGTCCCCAGAGTTTGGGGGATTACATTGGGCAAAAAGATTTAAAAGAAGTTCTGAGCATTATTATCGGCGCGGCCAAGGGCCGGCAAGAGCCGATTGACCACCTCCTACTCTACGGGCCGCCGGGTTTGGGGAAAACGACCTTATCTTTAATTCTGGCCAAAGAAATGGGAGTGAACTGTAAAATTACCGCGGCGCCGGCGCTGGAGCGCCCGAGGGATATTACCGGTTTACTCTTAAGCCTGCAACAGGGAGATATTCTCTTTATCGACGAAATCCACCGCCTCAACCGTCTCACTGAAGAACTGCTTTACCCAGCCATGGAGGACTACCGGCTAGATATTACCATGGGCAAGGGCGACAGCGCCAAAATTCGTAGTCTCAGTCTGGCCAAATTCACCCTCATCGGCGCCACCACCAAGGTAGGCTCCCTAACGGCGCCCCTGCGGGACCGGTTTGGGCTGATCCAACGCCTACGCTTCTACGACCTGGAGGAACTGCGGCAAATTATTCTTCGCTCCGCCCAAATTTTAAACGTTCCCATTACTCCAGAAGGCGCCGAAACCATCGCCCTCCGCTCCCGGGGCACGCCCCGCATCGCCAATCGGCTTTTAAAACGGGTGCGGGACTACGCTCAGGTGAAAGGAGCTGCCGCCATTAACCCGGAGGTGGCCACCGCGGCGCTGGATCTCTATCAGGTGGATAAGCGGGGCTTGGACTGGACGGATCGCTTGTTGCTTACCGCTTTGATCGAGCAGTTCCAGGGGGGCCCCGCGGGACTGGAGGCGCTGGCTGCGGCCACGGGGGAAGACCGTAAGACCATTGAGGAGGTCTATGAACCCTATTTACTCCAAATCGGTTACCTCAGTCGCACCCCTAGGGGACGGGTCGCCACCCGAGGAGCCTATCTCCATTTGGGATTAACGGCGCCGCTCCTCTTGGGGGAATAGAGATAACCATGGTTTCTGTGTCAAAACCAGCCCTGAATCTCCTCCTGATCAGCAACGGCCACGGCGAGGATTTGATCGCCGCTAAAATTCTGCAATCCCTCAAACAGTTGGCGCCAGAGCATCACTACGCCGTCCTACCCCTGGTGGGAGAAGGTCGGGCTTACGGCGCTTTAGCGCCGCTCCTGGTGGACGGGCAAACCCTACCCTCTGGGGGGTTCATTTATATGGACAGTCGCCAACTCTGGCGAGACCTCAGGAGCGGTTTAGGCCCATTGACCCTCCGACAATTTCAGGCGACGGGACGGTGGGCCCGGGCCGGGGGAAAGGTGGCGGCGGTGGGGGATATTGTTCCCTTGCTGATGGCCTGGGAAAGCGGCGCCGACTACGCCTTTGTGGGCACCGCCAAATCCGATTATTACCTCCAGGGCGAAAGCGGTTTCCGGCGCCGGGCCTCGGACTATTATCCCTGGGAGCGGTGGCTCCTCAGTCGTCCTCAATGCCGGGGCGTTTTGGCGCGGGATCGTCTCACCTGCAAAGGTTTAAGGCGTTTAGGCATTCAGAGCGACTATGCCGGTAATCCGATGATGGACGGACTAGAACCGAGGATCAAAGTTGACGAATTGCTGGAGATCCACCCGACTGCCCTCAAATTAGTCCTGCTACCGGGCTCCCGAGCGCCGGAGGCCCAAGAAAATTGGCGCTTGATGCTCCAAGCCTTGCCGGGATTTGCGCCCCGCCCCCTGACGGCGCTAGCGGCGCTGGCGCCGGGGTTAACTCTAGAGCCGTTTCTAGTTTTGGCGCGGGAGGCGGGCTGGAGTCTGGAGTCTCCACTTCCCCCCGGCGCTCTGACTATGCTTGATCCCCAGATTAGAGCGCTACGTCAGGGGGAACAGGTTTTAATTCTCAGTCAAGGCGCTTATCCCGAAGCGCTCCACTGGGCCGACGCCGCCTTGGCCATGGCGGGAACGGCTACGGAACAGGTTGTCGGTCTCGGAAAACCCGCCGCGACCCTGATGGGCGCCGGCCCCCAATTTAACCCAATCTTCGCCCGCCGTCAGACGTTCCTCCTGGGAGAGTCTGTCCTCCTCGCGTCAACCCCGGAACAGGTCGCCCCCGGCCTGCTGAAGGTGCTGGCGGATCCTCGCCAATTGTCCATTCTGGCCGCCAATGGCCGCGCCCGTCTCGGGCCTCCCGGCGGTGCCGAAGGGATTGCTCGCAAGCTCTTGGGGTATTTCGGCGCTGATTTATCGGACTAATCCTTTCGCAGGAAGAGAAAAGGACTTCTTGATTAAAAAAATACTTTTGGCTATAATTTGTATTGTAAAATTCTGTCTTGGGAGTATTTTTTGGGCTAAGAAAACACCTTAATTTGGACGATAACGTCGTTGTAATCAAAATCGCCGCCCCCGTCCAGTCTTCAAACCCAAAGAGATTGTTCCCCAATAAACGAATATAATCCACTTGACTGCTATTGACCCCTAAATATAGCGGTGTTCAGACGTGTGAGAACACTGAAACCCTTACTCAATAAGGGTTTTAGCCGTCTTATTTGTCCCTCACCAGCGCAGACACCGCTATAGGGGAAGAAAATATTTGGATCATTAGTCAAGTCACTATCTAATAGAGAGTCAATAGACCTATCCTGCACCAGGAAGGGTGCGTAAATCCCCCCCCGACAACTGCGCATTTTGAATGATAGTTTCTTGATTCGCAACCCGGAGATTAATATCGCTTCGATACTGAATCGCTTTCTGTCGGTAATCCTCAAAGTTGTCCGCCAAGGGCAGAGCCGATACCGCCAAACCGGTGAAGGGATCGATCACTTGACCTAAAGTATTAATTGGGTAAAAACCCACCGTATTATCTAAACTAGACTCGCGATAGAGAGAGGCTTCGACATTGACCAGCCCTGAAAGAGAACGCAGATCTAATATCTCTGACTGAGAACCGCCTTGGAGACGACTTCCCTCGGGCAGAGGGATTGTTGAACCTTCAGTATTGAATCGGAATTGAGTAAAGGTTGCCAATTGTGTAGTCGGATCTAGCCAAGAAAGTTCAAATTCGCCTGTTGTCTGCTGAGTAATCTCTAGGGGCGGCTCGGTCGGCGTTGATAGTAACACCGTAATATTGGTTTGTCCCTGCTCTTGCAATTCCTTTTGAACGGTATCTGTCGTATTGTTCAACACGACGTAAAATCCAAATTTGCTATCTAGGGAATGCTCCACAACGCTTTGGCTTTGTTCCAACTCGAATCCATTGGGACGATTGGCAATGGCGGAAAAAAGAACGTGCGTCTGCTCCGGGGCTAGCGCACTCTGGAGATACTCGGGAGAATCAGGGGAGATCCCCTTCACTGTCCCTAGATTATCATCCACTTGAAAAATACCGACTTCGTTAACGATTGAGGCGTCATAGACCGCTAGATTAGCGACCTGATTAAGCCACTGACCATTCAGCAGAAACACGCCAGGATTTGTCGCACTAGAGGCTAAAGTTTGGTCAACGCTTTCCCATGTGTTACCGTTATCTTCAACCCAAACTTCGAGCGCAGTATTTTGGCAACCATACACTTGATAAACAAATCCGTCGTTAGCATCAGATCGTAGCAGAGCCCAGCTTCCTTGGGGATCGGTATTATAAACATTGGAATTGACGCCGTTAATAAACAGGGTTTTATGCCCTCCCAACATCTGCAAGAGCGTTTCTTTATTAAACCGGACGGTGTTGCTATAACCCAAATTGATAGCTTCAATATCGAAAAACTTATCTGGCATCGTATCTAAATAAAGCCAATTCGCAGGGCCTAGACTGTTAGGAAGAAAAACAGTATCAAAACCGTCGCCCCCGTCAATCTTACCAATATAGGAACTATCGGTTCCCCCTAAGCCAAATTGGTCATCTCCTTCACCCCCGAGGGCAATAATTTGAAAATCATTAGCCAGCGGCAGAAGAGCGTAGTCGTCCCCATTTTGACCCCGAATCACCACATTGGACGTAGCGATACCAGAAGGAAGTTCAAAAACATCATTACCGTTAGTACCATCAAAAAAGGTATATTGGCTCGAATCTTGCTCCGCCGCCGTCAGCCATTCCTGACCATAGACTGCGTAGGTCAGTTGAAAGTCCTGATCCGCCATTAACAAGTCGGCAAAACCATCACCATTAATATCCCCGCCCGCTCCTAGTTGATAAAGGGTTGTTCGGTGGGCTAAACCTTCGACGGCAATAGAGGTGGTCAAGGGATTAAGACGATCGCCTAAGTAAAGACTGCCAGTCGTGGCGGGATTCAATTGATTGAGCAGAATGTCATCAATTCCATCGCCGTTGGCATCTCCAACCGCTACGCTGGTTTGAGCAAAATTGTCAATTGGCAAAGGCATTATCGATGAAGAATTCTGTAGGACTAGAGTGTTTTGTCCAACGGTCGCTAAAGTTCCGCCATAGAAAACCTGATCATAAATCAGAGAGCCCGTATCGATCCCAGAGTAGGCTAGCGAATAGAAAATATCTTTTATACCATCTCCGTTAAAGTCACCCGAACTAATACGCACAAATCTGATCGGGTCTTCTGTGTCAATGGGCGACTCCATAGAGATATTTTGAGTCGTCAGACTCGTTTCCTGTATCTGTAAACTGGGATTGTCGTCATTGACTGTGTAACGCCAAATAGAAGGAGCAAAAGCAACACTGGCTTCTTCTAGTTCTGAAAGAAGGGCGATGATAAAAATCTCGTCAGCGCCGTCGCCGTCCAGATCCACAACGCCAAAGCCAATATCTTTGAAATTAGACTGATTGGGATCAGGATTATTAATCACTTGGTTGATAGCGGGCTGGCTATTTAAGCCAGAGATGGAGCCCAGATAAACAGTGATTTGTCCCTGCCCATTGATAAAGTAGCCGGGGGTCAAAATCAGTAAATCAGTATAACCATCTCCATTAATATCTCCCGTCGCCAATTGAGAAATTTCTAAAGAATCTAACGTTCCCAAAAAGTCCCCTGTTAGAATGGCTTCAGTGACATTGGACCCCATATAGGTAATAATCCCTGTATTGTCTCCCAGGGTTCCCAAGGCCACAATATCCCGGTAGCCGTCGGCGTTAAAATCGCCGCTCGTCACTGGCGACATCGAGTTATTGGCGGCAATTGTGCCCGCTAGATTAAAGACTCGTTGCTGATTGAGGTTAGCCAGAGTGCTAGCCCCAAACGTAAGACTGCCGTTGAGATTCAGGAAATCGTCAAAACCATCCCCATTCGCGTCGCCAATCCCCAGAGCCGCAGTGGCGTTTTCTTCGATAAAACCGTTATCGCTACGCAGATCGGAGACATTAAGAGACTGTCCTCCCTGGAGCCAGGGATGCCCGATGGCCGCGTAGACTTGGCCATCGCCATTAGAGTCACTGCTAGAAGGCGCGCCGAGAATGAGATCGTCGCCTCCTAGTCCAGAATTATAGTCGCCATTAATATCGCCAACGCCATTCAGCGCCTGACCCACACTACCAGGATTCGTGGGATTGGTATTGTCCAGTGGATTAGCAATGCCCTGATATTGAAAGACCCGCGAGTCGGCGATATTGGGATCGAGTTGAAAAGAGACTTGATCATCGTAGGCATTTGTACTACCAAAGGCGATGTAGGCGCTACCGGCACTTCCATAGGCGAAGGGCGCTCCAATCAATAAATCTGCGATTTTGTCAGCATTGATGTCTCCTCCGTTCGCTACAGCCCATCCCGCTTGGCCAGAAGCCAAAACTCCTTCAAAAATGACCCCCTGACCAGCTTGAAGATGGGTGAGATCGGAAGACAAAGTGCTAGAGCCTGTTCCGCCAAATAGCGCATAAACATTGCCCAAATTGGGAGTCGAATTATTGTCATTGCCGACAGCCCCTGTCGGGGCACCAATCACCAAATCTAAGTGGCCGTCACCGTTCAGATCTAGGGTCGTCAAAGCCTTGCCAATCGAGTCAAACAGAGCGTAGTTTGAGCGAGTTCCCGTATTCGGTTGTCCATTGCTGGGGTTGAGTTTTCCCTTAATCTTATCGCCATCAATAAAGAGAGCTTCTCCGTTAAAGACCCAATTGGTCGGGGAATTCGTTGCTGTTAGGGTGGTATCGCTAGGCATAGAGCCGTCGCCCAACAAGACATAGACCGCGCCGCCATACCCTCGAATACTATTGTCGCTAGGATCCAGAACAGGATTGGTGTTGGGAGCGCCCATGACTAAATCTAGCTTGCTGTCGCCGTTAAAGTCTAGGACTTGCAAGGCAGAGCCAAAACCCTGATTACCGCTGGCGGGGGAGAGAGTGGCTTGGAGGGTAGCCATAACGCTATTCCCAGTCCCCGAGAGCGTATAAATCTTCACTTGATCCGCCAGAGGAGCGCCGACAATTAATTCTGGAGTCCCGTCATCGTCTAAGTCCGCTAAAAGCAGAGTTTGGCCAAAGCCGTCGCGACTGTCGCCGTTGAGGGGATTGCTGGCTAATGAACTGATAGCAATAGAACTTGTTGTCCCGGCACTAATGGCTGAAACTGAATTGTCAAAAAGATAAATATTACTATCTTCCGTTCCCCCTTGATTTGTTGTGTTAGGTGCGGCGATTGCATACCAAACAGGAGAGCTTTCTGTATAGGGGGATTTTGACCAAGAACTTAGGGTTGTTCCCGCTTGCGGTGTGGGAGCGGCCGTAGTGGTTGTGCCCGTTACCTTAAGGACATTTTGACCTGATTGAGGATTGTCTAAATCCAGACCTTGATCCGTCAACTGAATCGCGTTAGAGCCAAAGACTAGATAGAGGTTGCCGAGATGATTGTTATCCCCAGGCGCCGTCACCCAAAAATCGGCATAGGCATCCCCATTGGCAAGCCCTGCTGGTGTAACGGCATACCCTAACAGGCTTTGTCCTGGCCCCGTCATCTGAAAACCGCTATCAATGGCCTCTA
This sequence comes from Cyanobacteriota bacterium, assembly GCA_046304295.1. Lineage (GTDB taxonomy): Bacteria > Cyanobacteriota > Cyanobacteriia > Cyanobacteriales > Microcystaceae > Synechocystis. Next base: position 17,808 of record JBKCES010000041.1, read on the forward strand.
AATTCACCGCTTGATTGCCGTCTAATAGAGTTGCCTTAGTGGTGGTTAAGGTTTTTGAGCCATCGCTGAAGACCAGATTAAACTTCTCCTGGGGATATTCATTGAGGTTATCGTTATAAATTTTAATTCCAATACTCTTTTGGGTTTCTCCGACAGCAAACGTTAAATCTCCCTCGGTGTGCTCATAATCCGAACCTGCCGTCGCGCTCCCATCTACTGTTCGGTAATAGAATGTTTGAGCTTGGCTGACATCCCCGACCCGCTTGACGGTAAACATGACTTGACCATCGCTTTCCTTGGCGATTTCATGATTAACGATTAATGAACTATTGGCCGAATTTGGATTAGAGCCACTGCTAGAAGTCGTAATAATATTGTCAATTTGAGCGGGCGGCGCCGGATTTTGGGCTGATTGAACGGCGGTTGTATTCCAGACGGTTCCGCCTCCATAGACACTTTGCCCTAAAGTAGATGTGCCGTTTTGACCATTGTTAACGCTCCAGGTTAAAGTAATGCTTTTCACACCGGCGCTGTTAACACTATTTACACTGATATTAGAAAAACTTTGTTGGGAATTTGTCAAAGTGGCGATCGCGGAATTGAAATTTGTCCAAGTCCCGTTGGCATTAGCAGGGTCGGGAGCTTGCCAAAAAGCGGCCGCTAAACTGGGAACATTACTGCCATTAACCTCCGTTGTGGTCGTCCAAACCGCAAGCATCCCAAAGGCAGTAGCCGTCAAACTTTGAATACTTTGCCCTGGTTGCAGATTTAAGTCCGCGGGCATGATCATCCATTGATTGCCCGCAGGGTTGGCAACGATAAAATTGCCGCTACCATCCACAGCGCCGTTAACGTAGTAGGTCGAAATTGACTGCTGAAGCTGATTGAGTAAGTTTGAATCGACGGTGTCCGGCGCACCCACTAACAAATCAGCTTGACCATCTCCATTGAGATCGCCCACCGCGCTTACGGAGGTGCCACTGAGTCCATTTGCTTGGTTTCCTCCGTCAATGACATAACCCTGAACGCCTTGACCAATGTTGTTAACATTAAGACTAGCGACTGCGCCAATTTGATTGGGCATTCCGCCATAGATGACATAACTCATTCCAGCCTGAGCTGTCCCGCCTTGGGGTTCCGATAGAACTAAATCGTCAAAGCCGTCGCCATTTAAGTCCCCGGCCCCGGCGACTTCCGTACCCGCTCCAACAATAGTGAAGCCATTGGCGCCATTAAGTTGAGAAAAATTAAGGGTATTGTTCGTGGTTGTCGATAAATTAGAGCTACCAAAGATTACATAGCTATTGCCTAAAATAGTATTTCCTTGACCGTCCTGAGTCAGGGGAGAACCCACTATCAAATCATTAATACCATCGCCATTGACATCCCCGGCGCTACTGACTTGGAGCGGGATGACTCCCCCAGTATCATCCACTAGGACATATCCTTGACCCTGGGCAATGGTTCCCAAATCTAAGGTTTGGCCAAACAGATTCGTGCCAAAAAGGATTACTGCGGCTCCCGTACCGCCGATCAATAGGTCTCCCTTACCATCCTGATTAACATCGGAGATGAGGGCAACATCGCCAATATCCAGAAGAGTATTATTATTAGCATTGGAAGTACTGTTGGTAATGCTGACGGTTCCGCCGACAATAGCGGGAGCGGTTAAGCTCGGATTAGGCGTAGAGCCGCCTGAATTAAGACTTTCGCCCTGGATTAAAGTACTGACAGGCGGGATCTGAGGATTTGCCCCCAGATGGAGAGTCTTAATATTCGCTCCCTGTTGATTACGAATATAAAGTCCCCCGTCAGGGCCTAAAGCTAGATACGCTCCCCGATTACCTCCCGTCCCCGCGGACCAGAATTGTTGCGACGCCAAACCGGCAAAGGCTGTTAGAACAAAGTCGCCATCTGCCTCCATTAGAGCTTGGATATTGGTGATATCCTCAATCGGGATGGTAATATCCTGTGAGGTGTCGCTGTTCCAGAGAACTTCATGGGTTGTCTGGTTAGTTAAGACAAGATCTCCATCAATTTCCACTGTTAAAACAAATTCATCTAAGAATATCCCACCAGAAAGAACCAAGTTGATTTGCCCCTCTTCCTGGTTGGCATTGGGGGCGCTGATAGCGTAGTCCGCTACCCCGTCTCCATTAAAGTCTTCTCCCCCAGTCACCACCGAGCCGAAGCGATCGCCAACTTCTCCATCAATATCAGTGATTTGTTGGCCGTAGGCAGGATTACTGGCGATTAAGGCGTCAATATTCTGAATGGTTTGGGCGGTGGTAAAGAGTGAGCCGCCATAGAGAAGATAGGCCGCGCCTTGATTATTGTTAAAGCCTGGGGCGCCGATGATTAAATCTCCAATACCATCCCCATTCACATCCCCCGCATTGCTGAGGCTGTAACCCAATTCACTGAGACCCTGACCCGTCAAAAATAGCCCACTACTGCCGAGACTCGGCCCCGTCTCACCGTCATTCTCTCCCAGCATGGCTCCCGTTACTTGCTGGTAGCTCTCGCCGAAAATAATATAAACTCCTCCCTGTTCGTCGTTCAGATCTGGCGCCGTCATCGCCAAATCAGCTTTGCCGCCATTGTTAACATCTCCTAAAGCCATCACTTCTTGACCAAAACTCGCAAAGTATTCATTGTCCAATGTCCAATAAAACCCTGATACTGTAGAGTTCGCTGGATTTTCACTAAAATTCCCCAGATCAATATTGTTGTTTCCTGATTGTCCATAGAGGGTATAGACTCGGCCAGGGGGCGTAGTCGCAATTTGTTGAACGGTAGAATTGTTAATTGTTTCATACTGCCAGGTAATAACAATATTTCCCTCACTGTCTAGGGCAATATTAGGCCCTTGGTTGGCCCCTGCGGTAGTCAAATCGTTAGCGGTAATCGCGGTGGGACTATTCCAAGCGATAGTTGTCGCGCCGTCGGTATTTTCCGTTAAGGTTCCCGTTAGAAAATACAGATAGGACAAATTGGTCGTGTCACTATCATCCACCGCTCCGGCAAAAGTTCCATAAACTGTGACGCCATCAGGCGCGATCACATAGGCAATCTCGGCGCTGTCCACCAAATCCTCTGGATTTTCTCCCAACGCACCGACGGACTGGGAATTAGTCAGAAATGTAGTTGAACCTGGCTCATAAGAAATTTTGGGAATAAGACTTTGATGTTTAGTGAGAGGCACGGCGGAGTCTAAATCCGATCCTTTTTCCACAATCCGTTCATAAGCACCATAGGAAACAGAGAAAAATAGCAAGCTAAAGGTAGCTTTAGCTTTATTGGTGTAAACCAAGCTTTCTAAACTAGAGCCAACCACCTCCATAGTTTGTACTCCTTTGAGAGAGATACTAAACACACCATTCAAAAGACTGGCTTTAATATAAAGTCCTGTCCCAATCTCAATCCCCTGAGAGCGATCATCTGCGGCTAGAGCTGCGTCTAAGAAAGGAAAAAACTGATTCGGATTAAGTTTCCATTGTAAATCTGAAATAGGCGTGGATTCGCTGACAGGGTCACCGCTAACGGTCACTAGTTCAAAGGGGTAATCGCTGGGTTGCAGAGAATCTAAATTTAGATTAGCATCACTAAAATCAACATCCACTATTGCGAAAGTTTCTACGGTAAAAACGGGACCTCCTGATAACTTCAGAATGCCCGATTCGCTCAAAACAGATAAAAACTCTCCAGCGCCGGGAAAAAGAACATCCAACAGCAACTGAATGTCATTGACCTCTAACTCTAGCGACAGTCCTTCCTTGGCTTGGACACTAGAGGGGTAGCTGGCGACCGTATCCCAGACGCCATTTCCCTGAGCGAAGAGGGCAAAATCCGCCTCAACATAGCCTTGGAAGGCTTCGGGTAAACCCAGCAGTAAGGTTAAATCTAAGCGATTGAAGGCGACAGGTGAATCCTGACTTAACTGATGAGCGGTTCCTGCGGCCTCTACTTCAATGTTAAAAGAAAAACCTTTGAGAGCTTTTTTAATACTTTCTAAAGCGGTTAGAGTCCCTGTCCCCACACTGGCGCCAAAGCTAAAGTCGGGCGGCAAAAAGATATCCTCGCCGGAAGTGACTTCATCCCTAGCGTTAAGCCAGTAAGTAAAGCCCTGACCTTTCGGTCGAAAAATGGGTTGACGAGGAACATTCGCCGTTAAGGGCAGTTGGCTAATATCCACCAGCCTGCCGACCGCTTTACCTTTTTTCTGAGTCGTGACCAGCAGGGTGTCGCCTTCCAGTGCGGTAATCCTGAGATTGCTATCTTCTTCGCTGTCATCGGTTAAAACCGTTGGGTTAGACCATTGATAGCCCCCATAGATAGAAGGGCTAAGAACGGAGGTATAAACTTCGGCGTTAGATCCAGTCCCACTAATCCAAGTGGCGGCGATGGAACCATTAGCGGTAACCGTCAAAGTTAAATCCGAGGCGCTTCCCTGGGATGCTGTGCCAATACCAAAATTAAGCGGAGCCACCCCCAGATATTGGCCATTAATTCCATCTGTTAAAGCTTCTGTCACCCCCTGATTCGTTGGATTGGCTAACGGCGCCTGATAGCCATAATAAATTTGCCCGTTCTGATTCCATACCGCATGGGTAACCCCGTCGCCATCGGTAACACTAGTAATTCCAAAGGGCTGACCATTCGGGTTGGTAAAAGAGCTAATCGCGCCAATATTAAACGCCTGTAACTGCCCTGCGCCTAGGGGAATGCCATATAAAATGCCCTCTTCATCGACCTGAATTTGACTAAACGGGGGCAAATTCCCCACCGTCGCGCTGATGGACACAAAGGCAGTCGCAATGTCAGACCAGACGTAAACTTGACCGCTGGTATCCAGAGCAAATAAATTTTGAGCATCCAGAGCCAGTAATTGTTTGATTTGGGGATTACTCTCCACATTGAGTTGGACAAACTCTCCTCCGAGCCAACGCTGAACATCATTCTGATTATCTAATACCCAGACGGAACCATCTTGCTTCCCTGCGGTCGAGGCGACAGCCCCCAGAAAGGTATTGTAAGCAGGTGAAAAAGCCGCCGCCCCTTCGGGTAGTATATATTGCAAAATAATACCATCGTCGGCGTTAACAACCCACATTTCCTCACGACTGACCACCGACAAGGTATTCAGAGTCGGGGTAGTCTGTAATTGCAAAGTTAACGGACTGCCTAAGGATTGTGAGGCGTAGCTCCAGGGCGTAACGTAATAGCCTAAACCATTAGAACCATTTCCATAACTCAAGAAGTAAAGATTCCCCTCACTGTCGCAATCTACGTCGACAAGGTCTAATCCGAGGGAAGACAAATCTATGGATTGATAACTTTGGTTAAAATCATTCCAAAAGTAAAAATTCCCATGAATATCTTCAACAAACCTTTGATCGGGATTACTGACAAATATATTTGCGATAGCAGTATAGTCAATGGTGGTGTTCATAAAAATAGCCAAAAGTTGAGCGGAGCGACGGCTACAACAATCCTTCTGATGAACCCCGCTCCTTGGGTGGCCTCCCTTTGAGAAAAAGGGCCGGGGGAATCTTATGGTTTATTCGATCAAATCAGGATTGCTAGATGAGTCATTGCATGACTATAGCGTTAAACTTTGATGACTTCCCAATCTGTAACAAATCGTTACCGTTTCTCCTAGGACCGTCGCAGATAACTTTATCGTACTATCTTTGCCGGAGCCAAGGCGGCGTTGGCGGTTGACTCAATACGTCGCGCTTCCCAGAAAAGCGCCGGGGGTTTGACAGCGCCGGGCCCTTTAGCGCTATGATAGTCTCCTGTCAGTTTGGAGAGATGGCTGAGTGGTTGAAAGCGGCAGCCTGCTAAGCTGTTGTACGGTACGTAAGGCCGTACCGAGGGTTCGAATCCCTCTCTCTCCGTATTTATTTGCGCAAAAGCGGCCTTTAGGGGATAGTAAGGGGCATTCTCGGAAAACCCTAGGGTTTTCTCGCCGTTATTACTGTTCTGTGAGGAGTTTGCTTAAAGATGTCCTGGTCTAAAACCCGTCGCCGTCCCGCCCTTGCCTGGGGGTTAATCGTCTGTAGTTTAGGGGCCAATCTTTTAACGGCCTGTAGCGAAACCCCTGCGCCCCAAGGGGAGGCAAGTCCCGCCGTTCAAGAAGAAAGCGGCGCCGCCGGGCTGAAACTCGGCGCTTTACTGCCGGCGACGGGAGACCTTTCCTCTATTGGGCAGAATATGCCTGTGGCGGTGAAACTGGCGGTGGATACGGTCAACGCCTGCGGCGGGGTTAATGGACAAGCGGTAACGGTGGTGATTGAAGACGACCAGACCGACCCGGTAGCGGGTTCCGCGGCCATGACCAAACTGGCGGAGGCTGATCGGGTGGCGGGGGTGGTCGGCTCCTTTGCCAGTAGCGTCTCCAGTTCCGCGGTGCCCATCGCCGTTAAAAATAAGGTGATGATGATTTCCCCCGGTAGCACCAGCCCAGTCTTTACCACCCAGGCCCAAAACGGGGATTTTCAAGGCTTCTGGGCCCGGACAGCGCCCCCGGACACCTACCAAGCTCAGGCCCTAGCGGCGCTGGCGCTGAAGAAAGGCTTTAAAAATATTGCCACCGTGGTCATTAACAACGATTACGGGGTGGGATTTGAGAAGGTCTTTGTGGAGGCGGTAACCCAGAACGGCGGCACTATCGTTAATAAAGACAATCCCGTGCGCTACGACCCCAAGGCCGCGACCCTGGATACGGAAGCGGGCCAGGCCTTCGCCAATAAGCCGGAGGCGGTGGCGGGAGTCCTCTACGCCGACACCGGTAGCGTTTTAGTCCAAGCCGCCTACAAACAGGGCCTGAGTAACGGCGTCACCTGGTTGCTCACGGACGGGGTTTATTCAGCGGATTTCGTCGATAAGGTGGGCAAAAGCGCGGACGGCAAGTCGATTCTAGCCGGCGCTTTAGGCACCGTGCCCGGCGCCGACGGTCAGGCCCTAGAGACCTTTACGGCCACCTGGAAGGAAAAGACCGGTAAGGAAATCACCGCCTTTGTGCCCCACACCTACGATGCGACGGTTCTGCTGATGTTGGCGGCGGAGGCGGCCAAGGCCAATACCGGCGAGGCGATCCAAAGTAAAATTCGGGAAGTTGCCGCGGGCCCCGGCGAGGAAGTGAGCGATGCCTGTCAAGCCCTGGCGCTTCTGCGGGAAGGTAAACCCATTAATTACCAAGGCGCTAGCGGCAATGTGGATATCGACGCCAACGGCGACGTGGTGGGCAGTTACGATGTCTGGACGGTGAATCCCGACGGCTCCCTAGCCATTATTGATAAAGTGACGCCCCCGGCGCCGGCCCAGAAAGATGGTTAATCCTGTCCTCGGCGCCGACCAGCTCAGTTTCCACTGGACGGCGGAGAAACCCATTCTCCAGGATTGCTCCCTGACTGTGCCCCAGGGGGAGTTTTGGATGCTCCTGGGGGGGAACGGTAGCGGTAAATCCACCCTCCTACGGTTACTGGCGGGTTTGTTAACGCCGGTTCAGGGTCAGGTTTACCAGCGGCAACCCCTCGGCTTTGTCTTCCAAAACCCAGATCATCAGTTGGTCATGCCCACCGTCGGCGCCGACGTGGCCTTTGGTTTAGTCTCGGAAAACCTCAGCTACCCCCAAATCCGGGCCCGGGTGGCGGAGGCCCTTGGCGCCGTTAATTTACTGGACCTGGAACGCCGTCCCATCTATGCTCTCAGCGGCGGTCAAAAACAACGGGTGGCCATCGCCGGTGCCATCGCTCGTCACTGCGAAGTCTTGCTCCTGGACGAACCGACGGCGCTGTTGGACGGGGACAGCCAACTAGATCTGGTTCAACAGGTGCGAAAACTGGTCAAGGAACGGGGCATCACGGCGCTTTGGGTGACCCACCGGCTGGAGGAATTGGATTACTGCGACGGCGCTTTTCTACTGGAGCAGGGTCGAGTTGTCGCTCAGGGCGCTCCGGCGCCGTTAAAAGCCCGATTGACGCAAACGATTTGATTTGATGGCGCTGAACAGGCCAGCAATCGGCGCCGACAAAGCGCTAGCCCACTAAGCCGCCTGAAAATCTAGAAATAGCCCCCTAGGTTCCGGCAAGGGTTGATCGCTTTCTCGATAAAGTGCTAGATAACTATCAATAACCTCCGCTCCATGCCTAGCCGCCTCCTCATACGTGTCGCCATGGGTGTGAAACCGTTGGCAAGGAAAATCAGGAAGATGGACTAAATAGCAGTGGTCTTCTTCAGACCATAAAATGACCATGCTGTAATGGCTATTCATTGTAATTCCTCCAGTTTTTTAAGTCTTTCCCTAACTAGCTTTTCTAAATAGATTTTGGCGTCGTCGCCATCTTTACCGGCAATGGTAACCGGTAGTTCCGGCATTTTCTCGTGAATCCAGATCGTATGGCTACCTTTACCCGGACGTTGATGAAACCCAGCTTTTAAAAGCATTGCTTTTAACTCTCGTATCTTTTTAGCCATAGCGCCTCATCCTGAATCACCGGCTCAGCCATAGGCCCATAGCCAAAAATAAACTAAAGTCACTATACCCAAAACGTAACCGTTCAGGGGGGTATCCAAACTTTGTAAGCTATAAGATTAGACGATTTCGGTATTGAAAATGCCGGTTTTTGATTATTTTAGGTTTTCTCTTAATAATGAAAATCCCAATTCCCGGCTCACAACCCCCATT
>JBKCES010000042.1:0-4910 GCA_046304295.1 Cyanobacteriota bacterium
TTCCTTGACAAAAAACTGCCGGGGTTCCATGCAGAAATCCGTCACAGTGTAGGCGGCGCCGGGTTCGACGGCGATAGTCCCTCTAGTGAACGAAGAAATTTCAGGACAAGAGTTTGCTAAACCGGTATTTAAAATATCATCATAGGTGAGTTGGCTTTTATCCACGGCCCAGGCGGCTCCGCCCCCAAAAAGGGTCAGAAAGCCAAGGCAGAGCGACAGAAAGACAACGGCGGGCAAACGAAACCTCATGGTTAACCTTCCTTAGTCAATCTCAAAAATAATTTCAATTCAGTCTTGATTCTGGTCGGGATCTACTCTATCAAACTTTCGTAACCTTCTCGCGTCGGCGCCTCCAGAAATTCTGGAGTTCCGGGGATGGTTTATAGTGTCTGTGGGTTTGAGCGCCGTTTAGACTGCGAGGAGATGGATTATGGGCCCCGAGGTTTGTGACCTAACGGTTTTAACGGAAATGGCGGAGCAAGTGGAGGCTTTGGCCTTGGCCCACCGTCAGGATAGCCAGCGTCTACTGATTATCCTCAGAACCCTAGAACGCCTGCATCGTCATATCCGTTTGGAATGGTTTGAGCCGTCCTTACCGAATACCCGCCACGACCTTTATAGACTTCTACGGGACATCGAAGAGGAAGGCGGCTGGCCGTACATCGAGCGGGGTAAGCTCCAGCAGTTGATCCAGCATTTAGAGGAACCGGAAGAGGAGCAAACTTAAAAACTGGGGCGCTAGGATTCGAACCTAGGAATGGCGGGACCAAAACCCGCTGCCTTACCGCTTGGCTACGCCCCAACGACGCACCTTGGTTATCTTAGCAGAGGAACCGGGAACTTTGTCAAGGGCGCCAGCGGAGAATTTTCGCCTCCCATTGGCTGACTTCGGGTTTTACCCCTCAGGCCGGTTCCCCCCTTTCCAAGGCGGAACTGAAAATTAGCGCAATTCAGACCGGATTTTGGGCAAAGTAAGCTAGCTTAGCGTTAGGATAACGATCCCTTTGCCAGCCGGGCCTTTGCTTTAGGGCGGGCCGGCGCTCCGGGAGAGTCAAAAAAAGGGGAGAACCCTCGCCGGAATTCTCCGTCATCCCTATTTTAAGACTCGCTCTTCGGCGGAGGCCTTGAGCCCATACCCTAATCCGGCGCAAAAAAAGCTTAAAAAAGTATTAAGATTTTAGACAAGAATTTCTTTGTCAGGAGGGATTGTGTTTACACGACTGGCCCAGCAACATCGAGACTTCGTGCAGGATCTGGTGATGAACCTCCAGGCCTTGGCGACAGTGCTCGAAAATCGGGGGTGTCTGGCGTCTTGCTATACCTGTGGAACGGAAATGAACAGCGCCTCTTTCATGGTTAGTCTTGGCGACAACCATTTGATTCGCTTTTTGGTCTCCGACTACGGCATCACCTGGACGGAAATGCGGGACGACCGAGAATTGATGAAGCTCGAAGGTGCCGAAGCCATCCATCAACTGGAAGAGTTGGCCGACCGGGTTAAATATCCCGCCCCAACGACCCTGCCCCAGCTTGCCTCCGTTCGTTAAGCGCTGCCGTTCCGCCGCCGTTCCCGTTTACTCGATCCTCAACGTCGGCCGCAGAGGCGCAGGCAAGACGGTCTTTCTAACCGCTTCCTATCTGGAATACCGCCAATATCGCCAAGAACGGCGCTGGTTGTGGCTGGAGTGCGGCGACCCTAGGGCACGCCAAAACATCGACGACCTTGTGCTCTACGTGGCTCGCACCGGGGAGTATCCCCCTGCCACCCTCAAGGCGACCCGTTTTGATCTGCTCCTCCAACAGCGCCGCCAGCAGGGCGTTGAAACCGTGGCCCAAATTCGTTGGTGGGACGCGCCGGGGGAAATCTGCGATCCCAGACGCCCGGAATTTCTGGAATTGCTCCGTCAGACCCAGGGCTGTTGTCTCTTTTTAGAAGCGCCGCTTTTGGTTCAGCAGGCCGATAATCCCCACTACTTGGCCAAATTGCTAGAACCCTTAGAAAACTTGGGAGAAAGCGTAGAGGCGGAAAACTTAGCGTTACCGGTAGCCTTAATCTTGACCCAATGCGACCGTCTCCCTCCCCAACCCTTGGTCTGGCAGAGACTACAACGGGCGCTCCTGCCCCTGCGCCAACAGTTAACGAACGCCCGCTTTCCCCACCAGACCTTTTACTCGGAAGCGCCGATCCTCGAACAGGACGGTATTCCCCGTCTCTGCCTGAATCGGGCCGGCGCCCCCCTCTATTGGCTGATGGAACAGATGGGACTCTCGCCGGAGGAACGGTTACACCCGCCGCCGGAGGAAGAGCCGGATTCCCCAAGGTTGCCGCCCTTTCCTAGACAATTGTTACTGCCCTTGTTAATCGCCCTCGGTGCCGCGGGACTCGGTCTCTACGGACTGAGCCAGTGGCCCGATCCTCCGCCCCAGGACACCCAGGAGTCCGGCTCATGACCTTAGATTTAAATCTCTTGGACCAAGCCATCGGCGAAAAGTGGGTGACAGTGCAAAAACACCCCTCCGCCGATTTGTTTATCTATAACTATGCACCGGTGGTGCAATATCAAAAGCTCTGGAACGAGGTCACCCGTCTGACTCGAGGACTCATCCTTGATGGGCAAGGACGGGTGGCGGCCCGACCCTTCCCGAAGTTTTTCAACCTAGAGGAGCATCAACCCGAGGAGATTCCGGCGGAACCCTTCGACGTCTTTGAAAAGGCCGATGGCAGTTTAGGGATTCTCTACTGGCTGGGGGATCAGCCCGCCATCGCCACTCGGGGCAGTTTCGCCAGCGAGCAGGCCTTGCACGCCACGGATTTGCTCCGGCGCCGTTACGCTCCTTGTTTCCCTAAACTGGAGCGGGGCGTCACCTATCTGTTTGAGATCATTTACCCCGCCAATCGCATTGTGGTAGATTACGGAGCGCAAGACGATCTACTCCTGCTGGCGGTTTTGGACAACCAAACCGGGCGGGATCTGCCTTTGCCCCAAGATTTGCCCTTTCCCCAGGTTCGGCGCTACGACGGCCTCCGAGATCTGTCCCAACTGCGAGACCTGGAGCGAGACAACCAGGAAGGCTTTGTCATTCGTTTCCAAAGCGGTTTTCGGGTCAAAGTCAAGTTTGCCGAGTATGTCCGCCTCCATCGCCTCTTAACCCAGACCTCCAGCACCTTAATCTGGGAACATCTGGCCAATCGGCGCCCCCTAGAAGAATTGCTAGAAAGGGTGCCGGACGAGTTCTATGGGTGGGTCAAACAGACCCAGGCGGAGCTAGAGCGACAATATGAGGAAATTCTCAGGGAAGCCCAGGCCAGTTTTAAGACCTTCCCCAGTCGCAAGGACTGCGCCGCCTATTATTTCACCCAAAAATATCCTCATATCCTCTTCCGTCTTTTGGACGGTAAAGATCCGGGGGATCTGATTTGGAAATTGATTAAACCGCCCTATAGTCGCCCCTTCAAAACGGAAGAAGTTTAACAGCGTTCCTCTAATCCGACCGGCGCCAGAAGAGGGCGTTAAAGTAGCGCACATGGCCGTCCCGAGCCAGCATTTGATCCAAGTTACCTGCGTAGCTCAGACCCCGCTCCTGAAGAAGTTGAAAAACATCGACGCATCGGGCCTGACCCTCATAGAGCCGGTCTAGGGAAATTTCCACAATCGCCGCTCGCGTCCGCTCTAGGGTCTGGCCGGCGCCGCGGAGAACCCGGTCTTCGTAGCCCTGGACATCTAATTTCAAAACCATCTCCGGCGCTAGGGCGAGATTTTCCCGTCGGATAAGTTCGTCTAGGGTCAGTTGGGGCACTTCCAAAACGTTCTGGGCTTTCAACATGGGATAAACTTCCTCGCACAGCGCCGTGGTAGGTAGGAGAGAAGAGGCGGCGTGGAAATGAAGATGGTTGTGGATGGGAACGGTCTCCGCCGCGGCGCCGAGAGCTAGGGGGAAGGCCCGAAAATTTGGGCGACGGCGGCCCAGGCACTCCAGTTGAGCAAAGGGAACCGGCAGGGGTTCAAAGGCGTAAATCTGAGCCTGGGGGAAGCGTTTCAGTGCCCAGCGGGAAAATTGCCCTTGGTTAGCACCGATGTCGAAAATCGTCCCAATGGGCAGAGCGCCCAGCCCCAACAGGCGCTTGTCCCAAGCGGGGGTCAGGGATTGACCCAAAAGATTAAAAAATTGGTTGCTCAGGCGCTGGAGCAGGGGAGGCGGGGCTACGGGCATGGCACTCTATATGTTAGGGAAACCTCTTTAACCTTAGCGCATTGACTGTCATGGTCTAATCCCTTACGCAGTTATATAGCAGTCACAAGTGATTTGTAAAATTTTAAATCCCCGAACCCTTACGGGTAAAGGCTTTGAGCAGAGGGACAATTTACAACCTAGATGTGACCGCTATAGCAGACCTAAATGAGTGGTGAAGGCTATGGCACTCTCCATTCTTTAGACAAAAATTGAGACGAGTAAAGAGATGGGAGAAAAAGGAAATTTTGTCATAGTACTACTGAGTATACATTGAAGTCATCCCCCTGTCAATAGACAATTAGCAGGTTAGAAATTAACCAAAGTGAACCTGTGCTGGCGTTAGATAGTTGAGGGACTGGTGGGGACGCTGATTATTATAAAAACCGGTTCTCTGGGGATCAGGGTGAGAATGGATACTAGGGGGCAAAGGCAGCCAGAAGTCTAATTCGTAGATGATCAAAATTTGTAAATCCATAGGCTTGACGCTTAATTAACTTAATCTTATTATTAATCAGGGCTATTTCATTCTAAAAAGTCGTGCAAGGGTGTCTAGACCAAATTTGCAGAGTCGTTGAGCTTGAGCCATATTTTTAAAGTCGTTAGAACGATATAAATTTAAAGCAAAATTGCGAGCAATAGCAAAAATTTCTGGTAATTCGTACATTCGAACACGAGAA
>JBKCES010000043.1:0-28158 GCA_046304295.1 Cyanobacteriota bacterium
GCCCCACCCACCCTGGGGGCAGGAGATCGTCCGTGAGCAGTTCCAGCCGCGGCTCTTGTTGGCGCCAGAGTAAAACTTTTTCCCGGGTGCCGTCCTGGGAGCGACTATCCACCACCAGCATTTCCCTCACCCCTGGCCCCTGGGTCGCCAGTCCTTGCAAACACGGCTCTAGGCGCCGGACTTCGTTCAAGGTGGGCACGACGACGCTGACGCTAGCGGGTTTAATATCCCCCCGGGGCTGGGGTTTTAACGGCGCTCGGCGCCGGGCCCCTTTCAGCAAACGGGAGAGTAAAATCAAAACGGCGCTGCCCTGGGCGAGTAGAAGTCCGAGGCAACACAGGGCGAAAACCAGCATCAAGGATTTGGGTAAAATTAAACCGATTCTTTCCACTCTACCCCCTGGACTCCCCATGACTCCGAAAATTTTGGCTCTCGATTTTGACGGGGTGCTCTGTAACGGGCTGGCGGAATACTTCCACAGCGCCGCGGGGGTCTATCGAGAACTCTGGCCCCAGGACGGCGCGGTTAACCTAGACCCTTACCAAGAAGGATTCACGCGTCTGCGGCCGGTCATTGAAACCGGTTGGGAAATGCCTCTGCTTCTGCGGGCTTTAGTTTTAAACACCCCGGAGGCGGTAATCGAGGGACAATGGCCGGAGGTCAAAGCCCAACTCTTAGCCGAGGATAACCTCAAGCCAGCGGACTTAGCTCAAGCCTTAGACCAGACCCGAGACCGGTGGATTGAGACAGATCTCAAGGACTGGCTGGCCCTGCACCAGTTTTACCCCGGCGTCATTCCCCGTTTAAAGATGCTTCTGGAGGAATACCATCTCTACATTGTCACCACCAAGGAAGGGCGTTTTATCCAGGCGCTTCTCCAGGGACAAGGCATTGCCCTCAACCCCGGCGCCGTTTTCGGGAAAGAATGCCGCCAACCTAAGGCCGAAACCTTAAGGCAACTCCTAGCTCGTCATGGGTGCAACCCCGTGGAACTCTGGTTTGTGGAGGATCTACTCCCTACCCTAGCAAAAGTGGCCGCGGCGCCGAACCTAACCGGAGCGGGGTTATTCCTAGCGGACTGGGGCTACAATACCCCTGCCGTTCGGGCCCAAGTCACCCCGGAGTCCCCCTACCGTCTCCTCTCCCTCCCTCAATTTCAGGGGCCCCTGAGCCTGTGGTAAGCGCCGAACGTCATTTACTGCTCTTTACCCGTTTTCCCGAACCGGGGAAAAGTAAAACTCGCCTCATTCCCGCCCTCGGGCCCGAGGGGGCGGCCCGACTCCAGCGCCGATTAACGGAACAGACCTTAGCCCAGGCGGAGCGACTGTTAACTCTCTGTCCGGTCCATCTCCAGATTCACTTCACCGGCGCCGATTGCCAGGCAATGATTAACTGGCTAGGTGATCAAAGGGACTATGCTCCCCAGGCTCAAGGGGATTTAGGTGCTCGCCTAGACCAGGCCTGTTGTCGCAGTTTCCAGAACGGCGCCGGTCAGGTGGTTCTCATCGGCGCCGATTGTCCCGGCTTAACGGCGGGACTCCTGGGAGAAGCCTTTCAGGCGCTAGAGTCCTATCCTTTTGTTCTCGGGCCTGCGCTGGACGGGGGCTATTATTTACTGGGATTAACCGCTCCTTGCCCCCAGTTATTTACGGATATCCCCTGGGGCAGTTCCCAGGTTTTCGCCCAAACCGTCGCTAAATTGCGGACCCTTGATTCCCCCATCGCCTTTTTAGCGGCGCTTGCAGACCTGGATCGACCGGAAGATCTGGCGCTGGTTGAGGGAGCGCAGAGCGAGAGGGGGGAGGGGTAATCATTAAGATTGCGTTCACCACCCATTTAAGCCTGCTACGGAGATGCAGCCCTTGGGAAGGGGGACTTTAAACTCAGCTAAGTTCCGCCCCCCAAGTTGGGGAGGCAAAACGAAACTAAGGATCATCTAGGGACTAGACAAAGGCTGAAGGCGTGTAGCCTGCCAAGTCAGTTGTCGCTCAAGGACAGCGCCGCTCTCTTCCAGTAATTCCTGAGCGTAGAGCTGGTTTTGCAGGCTTTCCCCTTGGGAGACTAAATTCCCCAACCCCTCCACCAGCTTGCGTAAATTAGTCCTAAAGTTAGGATCTCCGGTCAGTTGTTCTACATCGCTGGTAATTTTTTGGGTGTTTTCCAGGGTGACCCGGGCGGATTCTAAAGCTCTTTGCACCGTCAGCAGGAGTTGGGGATCGTTTAAATTGGCGGAAATAGATTGTAAATTGGCGCTGGTGGCGGCGGTGTTGGCTAAGATGTCTTCCATTTGTTGGCTCAGGCGCTGGGCGTCCACGGCGGCAAGTTTAGCGTTCACTTCCGCCACAGAAACCTCTAACCCTTTACCTAAAGCCTGAAGTTGGCGGTTAGTGGCCCGGATTTCCCCCAGTCCGGCGGTAATTTGTGCCCGATTTTCCGCCACCAACTGATTGAGTTGGGTCATTAACAGCGCCGATTGCCGAATGGCTTGGTCAAGACTAGCTTGATTACGCTCTAGAACCTGATTTAAATTCTGCCCCAACAGCGCCGCGTTGTCTGCCGCCTGACTAATGGCCGCGGTGGTGCGGGAGACACCTTGAATTTGCCCCCGAGCGGATTTGGACAGGAGAGCGATTTCGTCGCTCATGGCCGCTACCCGAGCCGAGGCCAGGGCCGCGTTGCGGAGAGTTTCGTTGATATTTTTCATCAATTCCGGGTTGCTGTAGGCGTCGCTGAGGCGAGTCAGACTATCAATTAACTGAGCGCCGGATTGGCCCTGGAAGGTCTGACCGTTACACATGATCTCCTTGACCGCCTGACAATCTTTAGCCAAGGGATCCAGCGCCAGGGCCTGCTCCGAGAGGCGCCGGGGCGGAGTAATATCAATGGCCGCTTCCCCAATTAGACCGTAGCGGTTAATGGCAATGGTCGAGTCCTGGGGCATCCGTAGCTGGGTGGAGCTAATTTGCAAAATGGCCTGAATGCCGTTACTGCCGGGAATCAACCCGGCCAACTTCCCCACCGTTACCCCCCGGAAGCGCACCGGCGCGCCCAATTGCAACCCCCCAGCGTCCTCAAAATCCACCCGTAGGTCATAGGTTTGCTTGCCCCAGGCGGCGCCGCGCAACCAAAAGACTCCCGCCCCTAGGAGCGCTAACCCCAAGAGGGCAAAGAGACCAACGGAGCCTTCCTGAAGCGTGCGGGGTCGTAGCATAGTCAGCCAAGCGGTAAGAGCGTTTTCAATCTAACAGACGAATCGGCCCCTCTGTTCTGGCTTCAAAAAATTGACGCACCAAAGGATTATCTGTACTGTCAATTTCTGCCACGGCGCCTTGCCATTGAATTTGACCGTCGTAGAGAAAGACCACCCGCTGGGCGGTGCGGCGAATGGTGCTTTCCTGATGGCTGACCATCACGTAGGTGTCACAACCCTGGGGGGAACTTTGCAAGCGCCGCACCAGATCCTCGATCACGGTGGAGGCGATAGGATCGAGACCGGCGGTGGGTTCGTCGTAGAGAATGATATCGGGATTATCCTGGGGATTTTCGGGATTGGACATAATCGCCCGAGCAAAGCTGACCCGTTTGCGCATCCCCCCGGAGAGTTGGGCGGGGTAATAGTCGCTAATATCCTGTAACCCCACCAGCGCCAATTTTTCCGTTACCAGATCGCGAATTTTTTCCTTCGAGAGTCGGGAATGCTCGTAGAGGTAAAAGCCCACATTTTCCCCCACAGTGAGGGAGTCAAATAGCGCCGATTGTTGAAACACCAGGGCCACCCGCAGAGACTCCTGACCGTCCTCCACTAAGCCCCGGCGCTGTTCCCCCTTAACCCAGACCTCGCCGCCGTCAATGGGCAGCAATCCGGCGATAACCCGCAGAATGGTAGACTTGCCGGTGCCGGAGGGGCCGATGATCACCAGCGCCTCCCCCCGGTAGAGGACGAGATCCACCTGGTCTAAAATGCGGCGCCGGCCAAAGGATTTGCAGACTCCCCGCAATTCAATCAACGGCTCCGCCATGGCCAGTTCTCCCAAACAGTAGGGTCGATCATAGCAGTTGAGACAATCCGCCAACGGTGGGAGACTCTGAGGATGGTTCCCCCCAGAACGGGGGCGTGTTCTACCAAGGGAAGTCGAAGTATAGGGCGGCTCTCCAAACATTCTCTTAAACCCCTTACAATAAGTGAAGCCTTTTGACCCTCCGCCCCATGACAGACGTTCCCGTTTCTCGGATTCGCAATTTCTCGATCATCGCCCATATCGATCATGGCAAATCCACCCTGGCCGACCGGATGTTGCAGATTACGGGCACGGTGCAACAACGGGAAATGAAGGAACAATTCCTGGACAATATGGATCTGGAGCGGGAACGGGGCATTACCATTAAGCTCCAAGCCGCCCGCATGAACTACAAAGGCAAGGACGGGCTGGATTACGTCTTAAATCTGATCGACACCCCGGGCCACGTGGATTTTTCCTACGAAGTCTCCCGCTCCCTGGCCGCCTGCGAAGGGGCGTTACTGGTGGTGGACGCCACCCAGGGGGTGGAGGCCCAGACTCTAGCCAATGTTTATCTGGCACTGGATAATAATTTGGAGATTATTCCGGTTTTAAATAAAATTGACCTGCCCAGCGCCGACCCGGAAAAAGTGGCTGCGGAAATTGAAGAAATCGTTGGTTTGGATTGCTCCCAGGCGGTGCGGGCCTCCGCCAAGGCGGGGATTGGCATTGAGGATATTCTCGAATCCATCGTTCACTTGGTTCCTCCCCCCCAGGAGACGGTGGATCAGCCCCTGCGAGCCCTCATTTTTGACAGTTACTACGACGCCTACCGGGGGGTCGTTGTCTACTTCCGGGTGATGGACGGCCGGGTGAAACGGGGGGACAAAGTGCGCTTGATGGCCTCCGGCAAGGAGTATGTCATCGACGAATTGGGGGTGCTGTCTCCAACCCAGATCCAGGTGGAGGAACTCCACGCCGGGGAGGTGGGCTACTTTGCCGCGGCCATTAAAGCCGTGGGAGACGCGCGGGTGGGGGACACCATTACCCAGGTGAGGGAACCGGCGGAGGAACCCCTACCGGGTTACACCGAAGCCAATCCCATGGTTTTTTGCGGTCTCTTTCCCATCGACGCCGACCAGTACCCGGATTTAAAGGACGCTCTAGAGAAACTGAAACTCAACGACGCGGCGCTGTCCTACGAGCCGGAAACCTCCAGCGCCATGGGTTTTGGCTTCCGTTGCGGCTTTTTGGGTCTGCTGCACATGGAAATCGTGCAGGAGCGCCTGGAGCGGGAGTATAACTTGGATCTGATTACCACGGCACCGTCGGTGGTCTATCGGGTGACGACCAACGACGGGGAAATTGTGGAGGTGGACAATCCCAGTTTGTTGCCCCCCATCCAACAGCGCCAAAAAATCGAAGAACCCTATATCAAGGTGGAGATGATCACCCCGGAAACTTACGTCGGCGCTTTGATGGAACTCTGCCAGAGTCGCCGGGGCGTATTTATCGATATGCGCTACTTCACCAAAACCCGCACGGCGCTGATTTACGAAATGCCCCTGGCGGAGGTGGTGACGGACTTCTTCGACCAACTCAAGTCCCGCACCAAGGGTTACGCCAGTATGGAGTACCAGTTGATCGGCTATCGGGAAAACGAACTGGTGAAGCTGGATATTTTGGTCAACGGCGACGGCGTGGACGCCCTAGCCATGATCGTCCACCGGGACAAAGCTTACTATGTGGGGCGGGCCCTGGTGGAAAAACTGAAGGAATTGATTCCCCGGCACCAGTTTAAAGTCCCCATTCAAGCCGCCATCGGCGCTAAGGTCATCGCCAGCGAACATATTCCCGCTCTGCGGAAAGATGTTTTAGCTAAATGCTATGGCGGCGATATTTCCCGTAAGAAAAAGCTCCTGCAAAAACAAGCCAAGGGCAAAAAGCGAATGAAGGCTATCGGTACGGTGGATGTGCCCCAGGAAGCTTTCATGGCAGTGCTTAAACTGGATCAGCAGAGTTAATTAAGGATCGGTCAACATTCCAGTTTACTCGGCCTTAATCCTGACTTCGGTTAGCTCGACTCGGCGCTTTTGAACCCAAGGAACGGCCCTCAAAGTCCCTAAAGTCCCTCTGACAAAGGGGAACTTTCCCTGTGAGCACGGCGCAAGGATGATGGAAGAAACAGTGATTACGGGGCTAGCGCTGAGTTCCTGTTTGGGAGCCTTGGAAGATACCTGGCAGGCCATGCTCCGGGGACAATCGGGTTTACGAACCCTAGCGCCCTTTCCGGGGTTTGACCCCTATCCCTTGGGTTTAACGCAATCGGCGCCGACCCCTCTAGAGCAGTTAATTCCTCCCTTAGTGGACGCGGTTTTAGAGGACGCCGGGTTAGCTGTTCCCCTAACGTCTTGCGCTGTGGCGCTAGGCTCCAGTCGAGGGTTCCAGTCCCAATGGGAGCGGTTTTTAACACCCCCCTATCCGGTTATTCAGAACTGGTTAGAAACGCTCCCTCAACAGGCGGCGCTGTGGGTTCATCACCGGATTGAGTCCCAAGAATTGGTGCTCTCCCCCATGGCAGCCTGCGCCTCGGGCCTACAGGCCATTATTCAAGCCGCGGAGTTGATTCGTCAGGGTCGGGTTTCCCTGGCCATCGCTGGGGGGGTAGAAGCACCGCTTACGCCTTTAACCCTAGCCGGTTTTCAGCAAATGGGCGCCCTTGCTCGTCGGGGCTGTTTTCCCTTTGATCTCAACCGAGAAGGATTAGCCCTGGGGGAAGGGGGCGCTCTGTTGGTTTTGGAAAGTCGGCGCTCGGCGCTGGCCCGCGGCGCCGGGATTTACGCCCGGATCTCGGGTTGGGGGCTGACCTGCGACGGGAGCCACGTGAGTCGCCCGGCCCTGGAGTCTGATCAGGCTAAGAAAGCGGTGGTCAACGCGCTTTGTCAAAGCCGGGTTAAAGCTGAAGAGATTGATTTCATCCATGCCCATGGCACCGGCACCCGTCTCAACGACCACCGAGAAGGCGCCCTCATCCAGGCGCTGTTTCCCCCCCAAGTCGGGGTCTGGTCTAGTAAAGGCGCCATTGGCCACACCCTTGGTGCTTCCGGGGCCCTCGGCGCTGTCCTCAGTGGTCAGGCGCTACGGGAGGGAATTTTACCCGCCACCGTCGGCCTGCAAGCGCCGGAGTTTCCCCTCCACTTTGGCCCGGCTCAAGGGCATTGGCGCCGGAGTTTAGTCTTGTGTTTTGGCTTTGGCGGACAGAACGGCGCTTTACTTTTAGAAGCCGATTGCGGAAACTATTGCTAGAAATCTCCCTTGAACTCAGGAGCCAAAGCCATGATTACAGAGCGTTGGGGGGTTAATCTCGCCTTTGGACTTCTGGCCACCCCCACCATCACCACCATTGTCAGCGCCGCACTGGTCGGGAACAGTCCCTTGACATCACTACATTTTGGTTTCTACCGAAATTACCACTTCAGCAGATTAAACTGCTCCATATCTGTCGTCTCTCGGTTGCGGTAGATGGTGAGGATAATGGCGAGACCCACTGCTGCTTCCGCCGCGGCCACGGTAATCACAAAGACGGCGAAAACTTGACCCTTAATCTCGGCGGGATCGAGGAAGTTGGAAAATCCCATGAGGTTGAGATTGACGGCGTTCAGCAAAAGTTCAATGGACATCAACACCCGCACGGCGTTGCGGCTGGTGATCAATCCATAAATGCCGATACAGAAGAGGGCGGCGGCGAGAATGAGGCAGTATTGGAGTTGCATGGATGACAGTTATCAGTGAGCAGTTATCAGTTATCAGTTGAATAGGGCGCTTTACTTATCGACGGAAGCTAACTCCCTGGGACGCTCCGGTAGGGTCAGCGCCGTGGCGGTGGGTTCTTCAGGGGAGGGTTCGGGGATGAAGTCGCGACGGGCGAGGATAATCGCGCCGACCATGGCCATTAAGAGTAAAACGGAGGCGAGTTCAAAGGGCAGGAGGAAATCGCTGAAAAAGTGTTTGCCAATGGCCACCAGGGTGTCCGAAACCGGAGCCGAAGTATTGTCCACCGCCCAGGGGGTAATCAAAACCATAGTGCTCAGGAGAGCAAAAATTCCCAAGCAAACCACCCCTGTGGCGCCGTTGCGGAGCCAGCGCCCCGGAATAGCGGCGAAATCCTCCCGCTTATTGACCAACATAATGGCGAAGAGGATCAAGACATTGACGGCGCCGACGTAGATTAAAATCTGGGCCGCCGCCACAAAATCGGCGTTGAGGAGGATATAAATGCCGGAGATGCTAATAAACACGCCCCCCAGCAAGAAGGCGGAGTAGACAATATTGGGTAGGAGGACGACGCCCAGCGCCGCCCCGAGAACCAGGGCGGCAAGGATGACAAAAGAGACAACCTGTACGCCTTCAGCTAAATTCACAGTGAAATCCTCAAGTTTAAGTCAAACAGAAAGATTAGATTAGCCAGATCCGGGCTTCGGCTACGCTCAGCCCTCGATCAGATTTGATGACTGACAGCCCACGCTCCCTGAGCGTAGCCGAAGGGCAACCCTGGATCTGAATCAAACTTTTTCCAGCAAATCCTCGGGATGACTCCCGGCCCGCTGAGCGCCTTTGGGCAGATCGTGGGGTTCCAAGACGCCTTTGGGCAAGTAGCCCAATTCCCGTAGGGGAGTCACCATCGGATCTTGAGTGACTTTATAGGGAAGACGCCCCAAAGCCACGTTGTCATAATTTAATTCGTGGCGGTCGTAGGCGGCTAATTCGTACTCTTCTGTCATAGAAAGACAGTTGGTGGGGCAGTATTCAACACAGTTGCCGCAGAAGATGCAAACGCCGAAGTCAATGCTGTAATGTTTAAGTTCTTTCTTTTTAATGGCTTTGTTAAATTCCCAATCCACCACCGGCAGATTAATGGGACAAACCCGAACGCAGACCTCGCAAGCGATACATTTATCAAACTCAAAATGAATCCGGCCCCGGAAGCGCTCGGAAGGAATCAGTTTTTCATAGGGATACTGCACCGTCACCGGGCGCCGGCTCATGTGGTCGAAGGTGACGGCTAACCCTTGGCCGATATACTTGGCCGCCTGGACGGTTTCTTTAGCGTAGTCGCCCACTTGTTTGAGGATGCTGAACATGGGGATGAGTCACCGAAGGGATTAGGGGAAATTTTAACCGATCTGCAAGAAGAATCTGACCGAAGGGGCTATTGAAATAAAGGGTCAACTCCCCGGTTTTATCCCCCCTAACCCCCCTTAGAAAGGGGGGAAATGTTTTCAAAGTCCCCCTTGCAAAGGGGGATTTAGGGGGATTCAAAGACTTTCTAAACCGCCTCTAACCCCCAAAGGCAAAGGGAAAGGCCAGTTTCAGCGCCGCGGTAATTAAGAGGTTAGCTAGAGCTACGGGGAGCAGGAACTTCCAGCCCAGGTTTAACAGTTGGTCAATACGAACCCGAGGAAGCGTCCAGCGCAGGAGGATGGCGATGAAGATGAGAAAGTAGGACTTGAGCACGGTCATGGTGATGCCCAGCGCCGCGGTCAGTACCTGAAGCCAGGGCGTGGTTTCACTCACCCCCAGCCAACTGGCCAGAGATTGTAGGGGAATGGGAAAGTCCCAACCGCCGAGGTAAAGGATGGAAAAGACCAGCGCCGAGAGGACGAGGTTCACGTAGGAGCCGACGTAAAAGAGACCGAACTTCATGCCCGCATACTCCGTTTGGTAGCCCGCCACCAGTTCCTCTTCCGCCTCCGGCAAATCAAAGGGCAGGCGCTCGCATTCCGCCAGTGCCGCGATCCAGAAAATTAAAAAGCCCACGGGTTGGCGCCAGATATTCCAGCCCAAAATGCCGTAGCCGGACTGTTGGTTGACAATGTCAATAGTGCTGAGGCTGTTGGACATTAGGGCGATGGCCAAAACGGCGAAGGCCAGAGGAATCTCGTAGCTGATGGACTGGGCGGCGGCCCGCAGTCCCCCCAACAGCGCGTATTTATTGTTAGAGGCGTAACCCGACATCAAGAGACCGATGGGCGCGATGCTGGCTAAAGAAACCCAGAGGAAAATGCCCACGTTCAGGTTGGTGATGACCAGATTTTGCCCAAAGGGGATGATCAAATAGGACAAAAAGACCGGGAGAACCACGAGAATCGGGCCGAGGGTAAAGAGCCAGGGGTCAGCCTTAGCGGGCACCACATCTTCCTTAAAAACCAACTTAATCCCGTCCGCCACCGGTTGCAGAACCCCCAGGGGCCCTGCGTACTCCGGGCCGATGCGTTGCTGAGCCGCGGCGGAAATCTTCCGCTCTAGCCAGACCACCACCAGCACCCCCACCGTGGCGCCGATAATCATCAAAATCGCCGGGAGGGGAATCCAAAGAGCCTTGGCCAGGCCGGGGGGCAGTCCTAAATTGTGGAGGGACTCCAGGAAACTGTGTTGGAGGTCAATGCCTGCGTTCATAGGGCTGGGCGCTCGGGACGAGGGATAACGAGAGTCAATGTTAACGGAATTGTAATCAACGGGCTGGGTCTAAGTATAGCCCCGGCGCCGTCGTCTTTTCACTGGCCCCCAGTAATGTCACAATAGTCTGGCGCCGCCCCGCTACCGTTCCGTTGTTTGTCCTCGTCCCCCACTGTGCCGGAATGACCGCTACGCCCCAGACCTTTGAAGCCCTAGAAATTCAAGACCTCCTGCCCCATCGCTACCCCTTCGCCCTGGTGGATCGGATCATCGACTACACGCCGGGCAAACAAGCTGTCGGCATTAAAAACGTCACCGTCAACGAGCCGTTTTTCCCCGGCCATATTCCGGGACGCCCGATTATGCCGGGGGTGTTAATCGTCGAATCCATGGCCCAGGTCGGCGGCGTGATTCTCACTCAACTGCCGGGGATGCGGGGCAAATTTTTCGCCTTCGCTGGCATTGACGGCGTCCGCTTCCGGCGGCCGGTGATTCCCGGAGACCGGTTGGTGATGACCCTCGATTTAGTGTCTTTTAAACTCAACCGTATCGCTAAGATGCAGGGCCAGGCCCGGGTGGACGACCAACTGGTCTGCGAGGCCCAGATGCTTTTTTCTCTGATCGATTAACGTTCGCTTTAACTAGCCCCCCATTCTGGCATTTCCCCTAACCCCCCTTTATAAGGGGGGAACAAGACTCAAAGTCCCCCTTTTCAAGGGGGATTGAGGGGGATCAAATTCTGGGGGGAACCAGATTCAAACGCTGTTAGAATGCTCAATGATTTAGGCTTCCCTACCCCCGCTTTGGATGCTGACCTACCGACCCCCGCAAGAGGCTGAGTTGACTTCCCGGATTCACCCCACGGCTATTATTCATCCTGAGGCCCAGCTTCATCCCACGGTGGAGATTGGCCCCTACAGCGTTATCAGCGCCGGGGTGGAGATTGGAGCGGAAACTCGCATCGGAGCCCATGTCGTCATTGACGGGCCCACGGTGATCGGGGTAGGCAATCGTATTTTTACCGGCGCCATCATCGGCTCGGAACCCCAGGACTTAAAGTATAAAGGGGGCGATAGTTGGGTCAGGATTGGGGACTATAACCAGATTCGGGAATACGTCACCATTAATGGCGCCACCCAGGAGGAGGAAGTCACCCAACTGGGGAACCATAACTTACTTATGGCCTACGCCCATGTGGCCCACAACTGCGTCATCGAAGACGAGGTGATCATCGCCAATTCCGTGGCACTGGCGGGGCATATTTATATTGAATCCAAGGCCCGGATTAGCGGTGTCCTGGGTATTCACCAGTTCGTCCATGTGGGCAAATTGGCCATGGTGGGAGGCATGAGTCGCATTGAGCGGGACGTGCCTCCCTTTACCATCGTCGAAGGCAATCCCTCCCGGGTGCGCTCTTTGAACTTAATCGGTCTGCAACGCTCCGGGGTCGGCGCCGAAGATCTGGCGGAACTGAAGAAGGCGTTTCGGCTCCTATATCGCTCTGAGGAAACCTTTCAAACGGCGCTGGACACATTGGCCAACCAAAGCCATCATCCCTACGTGGGGCATTTTTACGACTTTTTGCGGCGCTCGACCGCCGATCAGGGGCGCCGGGGCCCCATTCCAGGAAAAGGAGTTTAGATAAGAGAAGCCGATTACCGTTCCGGCGCCGCGATAGAGTTTTAGAAAAGTTCACCCCAGAACATAAAAGCCCCCCCGTTGGCCGCTCCCCATGATTAAGACTCTCTCCCCCCGCTCCCTCTCCCCGGAAGACTGTACCCGGGCTCGCATTTTAAGCCAAGCTCTGCGTTTGTTCGCCAGTCAGGGCTACGAGGGCACCACTACCAAGGCACTGGCCCAGGCCGCCCAGGTGGCGGAGGGAACTCTTTTTCGCCACTTTGCCAACAAAAAGGCCATTCTGGCGGCGGTGGTGACCCAGGGCTGGGTGGACATTCTCACGGATTTATTAACGGAATTAAGCGGTATGGAGGGCTACGACGCCATCGCCCAGGTGATGCGGCGCCGGATGTTGCGTCTGCGAGAAAATAAATATCTGCTCCAGGTCTGCTTTGTGGAAGCCCAGCATCACCCGGATTTGAAGGAGCAGATCCAATCGGAAATCATCGATAAAATGACGGCGGTGGCGGAGGCCTTTTTCCAAACCGCCATGGATCGGGGCGTTTACCGGCCCATGAATCCTCGCATTGTGGCCCGGGTCTTCCTCGGTATGTTTGCGGTGGCGGGGTTTTCTGAGGAGACCCTCAACGCCAACGCCTCCCCAGCGGCGCTTCAAGAAATGGCGGAGGGTTTGGCGGATATTTTTCTGCACGGAGTTTTGGCTTAAATGATCGATGTCGTGGGCATTGGCCTAGACGGCGCCGCCGGTTTATCTCCCCCTAGTCTGGCGCTGGTTCGGCAAGCTCAAGTCTTGGTCGGCGCCGAGCGCCATTTAGCCTATTTTCCCGAGCATCCGGGAGTAAAAATTCCCTTAGGAGATGGGTTAACGGGGCTGAACCAGTTAGCGCCGGGGCTAGAGCGCCGGGAAAAAATCGTCATCCTCGCCAGCGGCGACCCCCTCTTCTTTGGCCTAGGGCGCCTGTTGTTGACCCAGTTTCCCCCGGAGTTCCTAAGGTTTCATCCCCACCTCAGTTGTCTCCAGTTGGCCTTCAGTCGGCTGAAGTTGCCCTGGCAGGAGGCGACGGTGGTTAGTTTACACGGACGGGAGCTAGAACTCCTAACTCCCCCCTTGCAAAAAGGCGTTTCTCCCCTGGCCGTCCTCACCGACGCCCAGAATAGCCCCGGCGCCGTCGCCCAACTCTATCGGCGCTTAGACTTACCTCTGGCATACGAAATGGCGGTGGCGGAAAATTTAGGCGCGCCGGAGGGGGAACAGCTCCGTTTTTTTGACCCCCAACAGTTAGACCCAAAGGCTGATTTTGCGCCCTTAAATCTAGTGGTTCTGCTCCGAAAAACGCCAGCGGCGGCGCCGGTTCTGGATTTAGCGAACCTGCCCCGGATCGGCCTACCAGATTCCCTCTTCGCCGCTTTTCCCGACCGTCCGGGGCTAATGACGAAACGGGAGATTCGCCTCCAGATTTTAGGCGAGTTAGATTTAAGAGACGGTCAAGTGATCTGGGATATCGGCGCCGGCACAGGGTCTGTGGCCCTGGAAATCGCCCGTCTCTGTCCCCACAGTCAGATTTACGCCGTGGAAAAAACCGCCATGGGAGTCGCGCTTCTACAGGAAAACTGTCGGCGCTTGCAAATCGGTAATATCGAAATCCTCCAAACTGCGGCGCCCCAAGGGCTAGATCATCTTCCGCCCCCAGAGCGGGTGTTCATCGGCGGGAGCGGCGGTCAATTAGAGGGAATTTTAGAGGCTTGCGCTCTGGCCCTAGGGCCGGAGGGAAAGATCCTCTTGGCGCTAGCCACCTTGGAAAACTTGGCCCGGGCGGTGACCTGGTTGAACCAGCGGCATTGGTCTTACCATTGCCTCCAGATTCAGGTCAGCAAATCCCTCGGTCTCGGCGCCCTGAATCGTCTTCAACCCCTTAATCCTGTCACCCTCCTTGCCGCCCGGAGAATGGGCTAGAGCCGGAGCGTTGGCGGCGGGTGTTCTCTTGGTTTAGTTGACGATCCAGTTTGTAGGCCGTCCCATTCTTAATCCCTGACGGCGCCGACTTCTTCTCCCTCCTGAGCATTCAAGGGCGCCAAGGGGGAAAGGGCGCCGTCCCTAGAGGGGGGAATGCCTTTAATGGCGATTAAAGACTCCATCACCTGCTTCACCACCGGCGCCGCTACAGTGCCCCCGTAGGTGTTGCCCCCCTGGGGTTCGTCGAAGATGGCCGCCACCACATAGCGGGGTTGATCCACCGGTAAGATGGCCACGAAACTGACGATTTTGGCGTTGGGAAGATAGCCGCCCCTAGGGCCGGCCTTTTGGGCCGTCCCCGTCTTGCCGCCAATGCGATAGCCCTTAATGTGGGCCGCTTTCCCGGTGCCCCCGTCCACCACCGTTTCCATCATTTTCGTCACTGCCTGGGCGTTGACGGGGGTAAAGACCTTTTTAATGGGGTAATCCGGACGCCAGTGGAGGGTCTGACGGGCATCCACCAGACCCCGCACCACATGGGGCGTCACCAGGAGACCGCCATTGGCTAAAGCGGCGTGGAGTTGGACGAGTTTAATGGGAGTCAGGGAAAAGCCCTGACCAAAGGAGGCGGTGGCGGGTTCGATCACCTGGGAAACAAATTCGTCTTTGTCCTTAAGATAATTGGACACCTCGCCGGGGAGATCAATCCCCGTTTTACGATCCAGCCCGATGGCTTGCAGTTGCCGGTAGAAAACCTCGGGTTTCATTTTCCGCACCATGGCCACCATGGCCACATTACTGGAGGAACGAATCGCTTCCGTCACGGAAATAATGCCGGCGCCGGTTTTACTGGCGTTGGAAATCGTCCAGGGGCCCACCCGCACGGAGCCGGGGTCCGAGAGGCGGTCATTAGCGGAAATCGCCTTTTGATCCAAGGCGATGGCCACATTGATGGGTTTAAAGGTGGAGCCGGGTTCGTAGAGATCACTCACGGCCCAATTCTTGAAGTATTCCACCTTGGCTTTGTAATACTCGTTGGGATTAAAGCTGGGGTAATTGGCCAGCGCCGTAATTTCTCCGGTCTGGGCCTCCATGACAATGGCCGTGGCCCGCTTGACTTTATATTTTTGGGCTTGAGCCTGTAGGGCTTCCATAACCGCCCGTTGCAGGCGCATATCGAGGGTTAGTTGTAATTGCCAATCATTGGAGCGCAACAAATTATCCGGCAAGGAGGCGGGTAAAATCGTCCGATTCGCACCCTGACGGATGGAAAAGCTGGGGGTCTCCCGTTCAAGAATTTGCTTCTGGCTCATTTCCACCCCCGCTTGCCCCTGATGCTCTCCGTCCACATAGCCGACGATGCCGGCGGCGAAGTCCTCCTGGGGATAAAAGCGGGCGTATTGTTTTTCTAGATCTAAGCCCCCCATCCCCAGGCTTTGGATCTTGGCCGCCTGGGATTCGCTCAAGCGGGTGGCTAATTTAATACCGCTCTCTTTTTCGGCAAAGCGCCGGAGAATCTCCTTCTCGCTCAGGTTTCCCAAAATCGGCGCGAGGTTGCGGGCGATATAGGCTTTAGGGTCGGGAATTTTTTCCGTGGGGGTAAAGTATTTAGGATGGGCGAAAAGGGTGTACATCAACTGATCTGTTGCTAAAACGTTCCCCAAACTGTCAATGACCCCGCGCCGGGGAATGTAGGGCTGAAGCCGAGTGGACTGCTGGGCCCGGGCCTGGCGTTGCAGGCGGGGGCCCTGGGCGACTTGCAATTGGTAGAGCCGATAGCTTAACCCCAGCACCCCCAGAGCCAAAACCCCCCAGACCAAGAGAATCCGTCCCTGGGGCAGAGCGGCGGCGAGGGAGCGGGCGGGCGCCTTTAGTTGGCCAGACTGGGAACGAACGGAAAGTTTAGCGGGAGAAACGGCCATGGCTCGGAGCAACAGTAGAGGAGGAGGAAGAAACGATTTTTAGTTAGCCTAGCGCTAGAGTCGCCGCCGGTTTAGTAGGAAAGGGGTTGACGAATCACTGGCAGGGGCGAGGGGGGGGCGGTTTTCAGGGACGGCGCTGCGGGCACGGAAGCTGCGGGCAGGAAAATATTCTGCTGGGGGGCCACTTTCACTAAACCGGAATCGGGGCGTTCAGCCTGAAGCGCCAGTTGGCGTTTGATCGCTTGGGTATTGGCCATTAGCTGGCGCTCCGCCTGTTGTAGACGCTCCAGTTTCTCGTACTCCCGAGTCCAGTTTTGGGGAGTATGCACCGTCCAACCGTAGATCCCTAGGGTGAGAGCTACTAGAGTCAAGGCCAGCGCCGAAGTGGCCCGCTGAAAATCCTGAAGCGCTTTTAAAGAGGCGGGCAGTTCGGGGCCGGGAAACTGAGTCGCAGAGGGGGACGCCACCTGCAAATTACGGCGCCGGGAGGATTTGCGTTCGGAGGAGGGGGTAAAAGTTTTAGGAGAAGCGGTCATAATGGGGCGCGTAAAAACAGAGGTATAAGGCGAGGGCAAGGGAAGGCAAAAATAGTCCCCAAGTAAGGGGAGAAGTTAGGAGTCATGTCGTTCCCTTCCCAGAAATTTGTTCCCCTAAAAATAGGGAGAAGGTGACGGAGTGATTCTCGGCGCCGGCGATCGCCAGCCTTCCGGGCCTGTATTGTAGGCCGACCTTTGGCCTCATTAAAGAGGAAACCGAGCCAGTTTTGGTCATGTCCCCACCGCTTTTCATTTCGGAAAAAAGTCGTTAAAAAAGGCAGTCTAAGCGGGGATCGCTCTTTCTGCCTTGGATTGGCGTTTTCAGTTGGCTTCGGGGATCACGCGTAGCAGGGGAAATGGAGCAGGGACAGGCTATCAATCACCATGGCTAGGCTTAGCAACATGAGATAAAAGATGGAAAACTTAAACAATTCTCGGGCTAATTCCCGGTCATGGGGCGCCTGCCGGAGGCACCAGGCTTGAGCTAAAAACTTACCGCCCAGAACCAGCGCCGCTAGACCATAGAGGTAGCCGCAAGCGTGGAGGGGATAGACCAGTAGGAGGCTGAGGGGAACCACCGCCAAGCTGTAGAGCCAAATCTGTTTCACCGTCGCCTCGTCCCCCGCCACCACCGGCAACATGGGGACGCTCACCTGGGCGTAGTCATCCTTAATCATTAGCGCCAGCGCCCAAAAATGGGGAGGAGTCCAAGCAAACACGAGGGCGAATAAGAGCCAGGCGCTCCAACTGAGGTCGCCGGTGACCGCCGCCCAGCCCACCAGGGGAGGAATAGCCCCGGCAGCGCCGCCAATGACAATATTCTGCACCGTGTGGCGCTTGAGGGCGTGGGTGTAGATCAGCAGGTAAAAGACAATGCCGCTCAGCGCCAGCAAACCGCTGAGGAGATTGACAAAGAGGGCGAAGAGACCAAAGGATAAGGCGCCGAGAGCCAAACCAAAGATCAAGGCGTGGCGGGGTTGCACCCGACCGGAGGGCAAAGGCCGCTCCCGAGTTCTCAGCATCTCGTAATCGATATCCTGGTCGTAAATACAGTTAAAGACTTGGGCCGAGGCGGCGGCCAGGGCTCCCCCTGTCAGGGTAAAAAATAAGATTTTAAGATCCACCTGTCCCTCCGATGCCACCCAGAGCGCGGCGGCGGTGGTAATCAGGAGCAGGGGGATAATGCGGGGTTTGGTCAGTTGATAATAGCTTTGACAAACGTCTCGCCAGGACTGATGACGGCGCTCTAATTTTGTTGTGGTAACCATGTAGTAACGTAAAGAAATGACTTTATCTAAAGGGGATTAAACCGAAGATCCCGCCAGGAGAGAACGCTCAAGGAGACAAACACCGCCCAAAGACCGGCGCCGACGGTGTGGTGGGCAATGGTGAGGGGTTCGATTTGGAGATGAAATTTGAGGGTGGCGACGCCCAGGAGGAGTTGCAGGGCCCAAAGCGCTGCGGCTCCGAGGGCAAGGCGTCGGAGCCGGGGATTAAGCGCCGGAGTGCGCCAAGCCAGCAGAGCCGTGGCCCCAATCCCCAAACTCACCGGCAGAATCCCCCAAAGATGGCTGTGGAGAACTCCGCAGAAGGGCGCGGCCCCGCTACTTAAACACTGGTGAGCGGCCCACCGGGAACCCACTAACCCCCCTAGGAGGCATTGGGCGTAAATCAAGAGCGCCGTCAGGGGGGACAGAAAACGGAGAGAACCGCAGGTGCCCTGGGCTTGGTAGGGGCTGAGCGCCAGCCCAATGGTCAAGAGTGCCCCTAGAAAGAGTAACGCGGTTCCCAGATGGGCTGTGACAATATCAAAGCGGAGGAGTTGGGTCACCGTTAATCCCCCCAGGGCCCCCTGAAGGAGGATTAAGCTGAAGGCGCCGAGGGCGGCCCAGGGCAACCAACGGGGCAGAACCCCACGCCAGAGCCAACTCATCCCCGCTAACAGCAACGTCCCCAGACCAATCAGCGCCGCGTCCAGACGGTGGAACCATTCCAGAAAAACCTGAAAATCACCAATTTGTCGGGGGAGCCATTGTCCGTAGCAGAGGGGCCAATCCGGGCAGGCGAGGCCCGCATTCATCACCCGGGTGGCGCTCCCCACCACCATGAGCAAGAGGGTCGCTAGGGCTAACTTCCAGACCAGCCGGCGAATCCAAACAGCGGCCCGGTCAGCGTTCAGCTCCGGCCGGGAAGAAGAATAGGCAAGGGTCGAGTCGGTCATCGCAAAGGATTGGGGGAAAACAACAGGCGGAGGATTTACCGTGAGATTCTAACGAAGTCCTCTCCCCTCGGGACGTTCCCCCGGAACAACTTCCCCGATTCTTTAGATTTACTTTAGATTTGCCGGCCATAAATTTGCCGGTCAATTCGGCACTCAATCGTTTTTGAGGCGGATTGTGCTACCGTTGAGGGGCGGGGGGCCTAGGTCGTTCTCGTCCCTGGCCACTAAGACGCCTCAACTTAAGCCAATTAGTCTTGCTTGACCCTAGGAGCCTGTGCAATCTCCCCTCTACCTATGTCTATTTGTACCTGAGTCGATCGCCTTGCCGTTAGGAGGCATCCTCCGCAGTGATCGCTACCGTTTGACCTACCTCCATAGCCTGGAAGACTTTGCCGCCTTTCTCGACAGTCACACCGAACATATCGACTGCCTAATTGTTTTGAATGACAGTCAAATCCTACCCCTCTTCAATCAACTCTACGAGCAGGGGCGGTTATTGCCGGTGATTTTACTGGAGTCGAACGGCGGGGCCGGGAGCGGCACCGGGACAGAGTCTCCGACGGTGGTCTATCACAACGCTGAGATTCACCTGCGACAGTCGGACTGGGAAACCCTGCCTGCGGTCATCGATAAGGCCATCGCCCATTACCTGCACTTGGGGCCCGCCTGTCCCTTGCCCTCCACCGCCAACAACCCCGGCGCCGGCAAAGCTCCCCCGCTGGAATCCCAGCAAAGCTTTCTGCTCCTCCAACAGCGCCGTCTGGCGGATAAACTCAAAGAACGGTTGGGGTATTTGGGTGTGTACTACAAAAGAAACCCCAGTTATTTTTATCGCAATCTCAGTCCCGACGACAAGCGAGAATTCCTAGATTTACTCAACTCGGAGTATCGAGAGATTGTTTTAAATTATTTCGCCAAGGACGGAGAAATTAACGACCTCATTGACCAATTTGTCAACCACGCCTTCTTCGCCGATGTCTCCGTCTCCCAGATTTTAGAAGTTCACATGGAACTGATGGATGAGTTTGCCCAACAACTGAAATTAGAGGGGCGCAATGAAGAGATTTTGCTGGACTATCGTTTGGCGCTGATCGATATACTGGCCCATCTGGGGGAAATGTATCGGCGCTCTATCCCCAGGGAGGACATCCCTTTGGATATATATTATCAAACGGATTAAACTAACAGGGTTACATCAACTTGGAATCGCCTTCCTTCCCCCATACCCGCCTCCATTTCAGGATTATCCCATGAGCGCTCTAAAAAAAACTTACGTCCTTAAGCTTTACGTCGCAGGCAATACCCCCAATTCCGTGCGGGCGCTAAAAATGCTCAAAAATATCCTCGAAGAGGAGTTTAAGGGCGTTTACGCCCTCAAGGTCATTGATGTGCTCAAGAATCCTCAACTGGCGGAGGAGGATAAAATTTTGGCGACGCCGACCCTCGCTAAAATTCTGCCGCCGCCGGTGCGAAAAATTATCGGTGACCTTTCAGACCGGGAGAGAGTTCTCATCGGACTAGACCTCCTCTACGATGAAATTCGAGAGCGAGAAGCGGAGGGTTAAGGATAAAAAAGCGAGCCAGAGAGCGTCTTCGTCTCTGGAGGAGGACTTTTGGTCTTTGAACCCCATTAACGTTGAAATTTTTATCCCGGTTATTTTTCTATTTTTAAAACCCTATAAAACTTTCCTAAAGCGTCAATATGAATCAGCCCATTGTCAACGAGCAAAATCGTCCCGATACGCCCCGGAAGGGCGTTCAAAAAATTCGCACCATTATCGAGGGCTTCGACGAGATTACCCACGGCGGTTTGCCCATCGGTCGCACCACCTTGGTGAGCGGCACCTCCGGCACTGGCAAAACCCTCCTAGCGGTGCAATTCCTCTACCACGGCATTCTCCATTTCGACTATCCGGGCTTGTTTATCACCTTTGAAGAATCCCCCACGGATATTATCCAAAACGCCTATAGTTTCGGTTGGGATTTGCAACACTTGATCGACGATGGCAAACTCTTTATCCTCGACGCCTCCCCGGACCCGGAAGGGCAGGAAGTGGTGGGGGGCTTCGACCTTTCGGCCCTGATCGAGCGGATTCAATACGCAGTACGCAAGTATAAAGCGAAACTGGTTTCCATCGACTCCGTGACCGCCGTTTTTCAACAGTACGACGCCGCCTCCGTGGTGCGGAGAGAGATTTTTCGCCTAGTTGCGCGTTTAAAGCAACTACAAGTGACCTCCATTATGACCACGGAGCGGGTGGAAGAGTACGGGCAAATCGCCCGCTTTGGGGTGGAGGAGTTTGTCTCTGATAACGTGGTGATTTTGAGAAACGTTCTCGAAGGGGAACGGCGCCGCAGGACGGTGGAGATCCTCAAATTGCGGGGCACCACCCACATGAAGGGCGAGTATCCCTTTACCATTACCCATGACGGCATTAATATTTTCCCCCTCGGCGCTATGCGATTAACCCAACGCTCCTCCAACGCCCGTATTTCCTCGGGCGTCAAAACCCTTGACGAAATGTGCGGCGGCGGTTTCTTCAAGGATTCCATCATTTTGGCCACCGGCGCCACGGGGACGGGTAAAACCTTGCTGGTCAGTAAATTCCTCCAGGAAGGTTGCCGTCAGGGAGAGCGGGCCATTTTGTTCGCCTACGAAGAATCCCGGGCCCAACTCTCCCGCAACGCTTTTTCCTGGGGCATTGATTTTGAGGAAATGGAGCAGAAGGGCTTATTAAAATTGCTCTGCACCTATCCCGAATCCGCGGGTTTGGAAGACCACTTACAAATGATCAAATCGGAAATCTCCGAGTTTAAACCCTCCCGCATCGCCATCGACTCCCTCTCGGCGCTGGCCCGGGGGGTGACCAACAACGCCTTCCGCCAATTTGTCATCGGGGTGACGGGCTACGCCAAACAGGAAGAAATCACCGGCTTTTTCACCAACACCACCGACCAATTTATGGGCGCCCACTCCATCACTGAGTCCCATATTTCCACCATCACCGACACCATTATCATGTTGCAGTACGTGGAAATACGGGGAGAAATGTCCAGGGCGCTGAACGTCTTCAAAATGCGCGGCTCCTGGCACGATAAGGGCATCCGGGAGTACAGCATCAGCCATGAGGGCGCCGATATTAAGGACTCCTTCCGCAACTACGAGCGCATCATTAGCGGCTCCCCCACCCGGGTCAGCGTCGATGAAAAATCGGAACTGTCCCGCATTGTCCGGGGGGTGCGGGATAAAGCGCCGGAGGAGTAGAGGGTAACCCGTCAGGGTTTTTCCTCCGCCTCCATTTTCTTGCGGGCCGCCTCCGGCAGATCGATGAAGACCCGTTCTCCCGGCTCTAACCCGGAGAGGATCTGGGTTTTGCTATCCAGCACCAGCCCCACCGTCACCGGCGCGAATTGGGGGTTATTTTCCTCGTCCGGCGTCATTACCCCGGTCTCTCCGTTTTGGGTGACGATGGCCACCGTGGGCACCGTCACGGCGCTGTTGAGGGGTTCTCCCTGAAAGGTGACATCCACATTCATTTTTGAGCGCAATTTATCTTGCCCCGTCACCAGCGCCACCACCACTTCAAAGGAGGTGACGTTATTTTCCACAATCGCTTCCGGGGCGACCCGGGTCACTTTCCCCTGGAAACTTTGATTGGGGTAGGCATCCGCTTGAATGATGACGGGTTGCCCCACCCGCAGAGCGCCGACGTCCACTTCGGGCACCTTGGCCACCACTTCCAGCCCCCTAGCGATGGAGAGAATGGAGGTGGAGGTGGCGGATGCCGTGGTGGAAGCCGTGGTGGTGGGGGTAACAAAAGCGCCGACGGAGGCGAAACGCTGGGTGACAATGCCGGGGAAGGGCGCGACGATATAGGTGTCTCGGTACTGGATTTTTGAACGTTCCAGTTGGGCTTGGGCCGCTTCGGCGCTGGCCTTGAGGCTAGCCAATTCCGCTTTGGCGGTAGCGGCCCGTCTTTGCAGGGCGGCCTCCTGAGCCTTGAGCGCCTGCTCGGTTTCTAGAATCGCGCCCTGGTTTTGTTGAATTTCCTGTTGGATTTGCCCCACCTCCGGGAAGGCAGTGGTTTTGGCCTGCTCTAGGCGCTGGAGCGCCGCGGCCAGATCCGCCTGGGCGGTATAGAAATCGTTCAGGAGTTCGTCAAAGCGATCCTGGGAAATGGCGCCTTCTTCCAGCAGACTTTGGTTGCGCTTGACCCGACTCTGGGCCAACTTGAGACGGGATTCGCTGGCCCTGGCTTGGGCCGCCAGTTGGTCGATATCGCCGGGAATGCGAGTCTGGACTTCCTTGAGGCGGGCTTGGCTCCGTTGTAGTTGGGAGCGGGCCTGGGCGATGCGGGTTTTGGCTTGGTTAACCTCGGCTTGCAGTTGGTTCAACTCCGTGGGGATTTTCATTTCCGCCTCCCGGAAACGGGCGATGGCTTCCTGCAATCGGGCTTGGGACTGCATTCCATCCGCGAAGGCCTCTTGATTTTCCATCACCGCCAGACGTTGCCCCTGCTGAACCCGGTCCCCCTGTTCCACAAATAATCCCACGATGCGCCCCGGCGTCTTGGGGCTGATATTCACAGTTTGCACCGGCTGAACGACCCCGTTGGCCTCGATTTCCACCGTCAGAGTCTCCTGGGTGGCCGCCACAGTATATTTTTCCAAATCAGACGGCGCGCCGGAGGATTGAACGAGGCGATAGGTCAACCCCCCCACCGCCAAAACGCCGACGCCCAGTAGTCCTAAAATCCAAGGCAGGGGACGCTTGGGGGAGCCGAAAAGGGGACGTTGCATAGCCAAGGGAGCTAAAAAAGTAAGGAAAGGGAATAGCTCCTATCCTACCGTTAAAAAATGTTAAGCGCCGGGACGCCCCTCGGTCGCGGCTCCGGGTCAAGAGAGAAAATCGACGACGCTTTGAGCGATGCTCTCGGCGCCGTTGGGGTCAAGTTTCTCTGTTAAGCGGGGCGGGGACGGCTCTTCTTCGAGGAAATCCCAGCGACCGAGGAAAAAGTTTGCCGTTTCGATAATCTGGTGCTGGCCGTAGTCCTGTAACCCCGCCAGTAAAATCGGCGCTTCGGCAAAGCCCTCTCGGGTTAGAGAAACCAACGGAACGCCTAAACGGAGGGCTTCGGCGAAGGTGCTATAACCGGGTTTAGAAATCACCCGCCCGCAGAGGGGCATGACGTCCACGGGGCGGTAAGAACCGGGAGGTAAGGAGATCAGGTTGGGTAACTTCGGCGCCTGGGCGTCGAAGGTCAAAAACCGCCAATCGGGAAATTTGTCTAAGGTTCCGTAGGGAATGGCGGCCAATCCCAAACCGCCAAAGGTCAGCAATACCGTCCGTTCCGGCGGGGTTTTCAGCGCCAAGTCCTCCCGTAACTCCGCCTCGCTATAACGGGGAGTGCCGCCGGTTAGGCCCACGTCTCGGCGCTGGGGAAAAATGGTCATCGGCTCCGCCAGGGGCAGGCAAAAGAGTTGGTCGCAGGCTTGATAATCTGCTTCGATTTGCTCCGCTAGATCGAAAAAAGCGGCGCCCCAATCTCGGTAAATAAAATTCCAACCAAAATTCCCCATCAGCCAGGCGGGAATCCCGGCCTGATGGGCCAAGGACACCGCCAGCGCCGGAATATCCGCCAGAACTAAATCCGCCTGATTTTGCCGCAAATAATTGGCCTCCTGCGCGATGAGGGCGTTTTTAGCCTGATAGACCGCCATCAATTCCCGACGGGTGGCGCCCAAATCCATTTGCAGGCTATCGCTTTGGATCACGCCCACGTCCAAGGCGATGGGGCGATGGATGAAATCGCCAGGAATATAGGACTCCAGCAACCACCGCGGCGCTCGGGTGGCGAGAATGAAGAGGCAATCGGGGCGGAGGCGCTGAATTTCAGCCACAACGCAGGCCATCCGCACCCCGTGGCCGAAACCATGGCCGGTGACGGCGCAATAAATTGTCGGTCGTTTGGTGCCCATCCTAACTTTGGGTTTTCAGGTTAATGACGCTGGCGTTGAAGTTGTAGCTCTTGCCCTCCAATTCCAAGACAGTTCCGACCTTGAGTTTTTGTCCCCCCACCACCACGCCGGTGGGCGTCATATCCCCCTGGCTGGAGAGGGTTAATAGTAAGTCATTGCTATAAATGGCCTCTGGGCGGGGATCGGGAAGCGCCTTGACGCCGCCGTCCGGTTGGGGCACCGCTAGGTTCCGGGGCAGGATTTGGACATTAGTGGTAGTCACCTGACCGGCGGGTTGGTTGCGGATGATAATGTCGGTCTTTTGGCTTTTTAAGTCCTGAACAATGACGTTAATATCCAGGGCGTTGAGACCCCGGACAATGGCGGTAATTTCTAGGGGTTGGGTCTGGACTTGAGCCACCAGACTTTTGCCAGAACTGCCGGGGAGGACAAAAATTCCGACCACCGCCATCAGGATCACTAGCCCGGCGCCGAGGTCTAGCAGACTCACTTTGCCGAAAAGACGGCCCTTCGCGTCAATTAGCGACATAACACTCTCCTCTCCTAGAGCCAGCGATCCGCCTGTTTGGCGGTTTCAAAGAAAAAGCGCACATTTTCCTCCGGGGTGCCGACTAAAACGCCGTGGCCCAGATTTAAGATATGGCCCCCCTTGCCCGCCTTGCGGATGGTGTCGAGGATACGGGCCTTGATAAAGTCCTGGGAGCCGAAGAGAACGCCGGGGTCAATGTTGCCCTGCACCTTCATTTCAGAACCCAAGCGCCGGCGGGCGTCCGCCATATCCACCGTCCAATCGACGCTGACGATATCCACGCCGGATTGACCCATCCGTTCTAACACCCCGGCGCTGCCGCTGATGTAGAGAATTAAAGGGGTGTCGGGGTGGGTTTCCTTAACGAGTTTGACCACCTGTTGTTGGTAGGGTAGGGCGAAAACGTCGTAATCCTGGGGGCTGAGTTGCCCGGCCCAGGAATCAAAGAGTTGCACCACCTGAGCGCCGCAATCAATCTGGTAACGGACATAGACGGCGATGGCTTCGGCGATTTTCCCCAAAAAGGCGTGGAGCAGTTGCGGCTCGGAAAAGGCCATTTCTTTAATCACCTTGTAATCCTTGGAGCTTTTGCCCTCGATGGCGTAGGCCGCCAGAGTCCAAGGAGAGCCGACAAAGCCCAATACGGTGGATCGGTTCCCCACTTCTTGCCGTAGGGTCTGGAGGATGGTTTTAATAAAGGGTAAAGACGCTTCGGGATCTAGGGGCGTGAGTTGATCCACCTGGGCCTGGGAACGAATGGGGGGATCAATAATGGGCCCTTTGCTTTCAATGATGTCGAAGGGAATGCCGATTCCCGGCAGGGGGGTTAAAATATCGGAAAACATAATCACCCCATCCGGTTGGAACGCCCGCCAGGGTTGCAGGGAAATTTCAATCGCTAGCTCTGGATTCTCCGAGCGCTCCCGAAAACTAGGATACTTGTCCCGCAGATCTCGATAAACCTGCATATAGCGCCCCGCCTGACGCATCATCCAAACCGGAGGGCGCTCTACCACGGCGCCGCGGGCCACTTGTAAGAGATAGGGGGTTGCCTCGGTCATTCTCGCTTTTTTAATCCTTGTTTCAAACCTCGATCGTTAGCTTATCACCCCCGGCGCCGTAGGATGCCTTAGCCCTTCAACTCGGTGATGGCGTCGAGGAGTCGGTCGATTTCGGCATCGGTTCCCACAGTAATTCTGACAAAGTTGAGAATGCGGGGATGGTGGAAATAACGCACCAGAATTTTACGGTCTTTCAGTTGTTGGTATAACTCCGGCGCCGCCATCCAGGACGGGGACGCCAAGACAAAGTTGCTATCGGAATCCAAGACTTCAAACCCTAAGGCGGTCAAGCTTTGGCTCAACCGGCCCCGAGTGGCCCGGATTTTTTGCCAGAGGGGGACAAAGTCGGCCCGGGCCTTCAGCGCCGCCGTGCCCAGGGCCTGGGCCAAACGGTCGAGATTATAGGAGTCCCGCACCTTATCCATTTCCCGAATCAGCGCCGGAGCGCCGATGGCAAAGCCGACCCGCATCCCCGCTAGGCTGTAGCTTTTGGAGAGGGTGCGGGAAATAATCACGTTCTCGAACTCCGCCAGTAAATCCCAGTGGTCTTCGTCGCCAAAATCGATGTAGGCTTCGTCGATGAGGACAATGCCGGGGTGTTGGGCGCAGGTGGCTCGTAGCAAGTCTTTGTTTAAATGTTTGCCCACCGGCGGGTTGGGGGAGGCTAAAAAGAGGAGGGGCGCCTGGGATGCGATGGGCCCCGAAAGTTCAAAACGCTCGTTAGTGGGGATAATTTCCAATTCGGCGCCGTGAACCGCCGTTAGGGTTTGATAGAGGGAATAGGTTAAATCCAGAGCGCCGACAGTTTGGCCGGGATCGACAAAGGTGCGGAGGGCGATGTTTAAAATATCGTCGGAGCCGTTCCCCGC
The DNA here is from genome assembly GCA_046304295.1 of Cyanobacteriota bacterium. Lineage (GTDB taxonomy): Bacteria > Cyanobacteriota > Cyanobacteriia > Cyanobacteriales > Microcystaceae > Synechocystis. Next base: position 27,164 of record JBKCES010000043.1, read on the forward strand.
TAGAATTTGCTCCGGCTCGACGCCAAAGGTCTCCGCCGCGGCTTCCCGCAGTTGCCGAGAGACGGGATCGGGGTAGAGGCGCAGTTTTTCTAGCTCCGGCTCCAGCGCCGCCAAAATGGAGGACGGGGGCGGGTAGGGATTTTCGTTGGTGTTGAGTTTAATAAAATCGGTCGTCTGGGGTTGTTCGCCGGGCGTATAGCCGGGGGTCTGGCGAACGGAGGCGCGAAGGGGCAACATTGGGAAGACGGCGGTCGGAACGATTTATCAGTATAGCCGCCTCAAGGAAGCTGGGAAAGCTTTCAGGGATGTTTAATACGGGTCAATTAGCCCTCGCCTGAGCAAAATCAGGAAAAATTGGAGCCCGATAGCTCTGAGCTTGTGACTGGACTATCCCCAACAAACGCTGGAGTTTCAATGTGACTCCCTAGATGAAAGGCCCGGTTACCAGGGGAAAGTTAGAGGCGGTACTCTATTGAGGAACGGCGCGATTAAGGTCTTTTTCGGCGCTTTTGATCGTAAGAGTTTAAGCACCCCAGTTTTGGCTATCAGTGTAGCTATCGTCGGGCTATCGAGTTGCAAGCGCGTCTGATGGCGCGACATTTACAAGAGGGGATTGTGTATGAACCACTGATTATCAGGTAACAGTTATCAGGTAACAGTTGTCAGTTATCGGGTAACAGGTATTAGGCAATAAGTATTGGGTAGCAGGTAACATTTATTGGGCAACAGATGATAATTTTATAGCGGTATTCTCTGGACTGAGAGACAATCAGATAGCTCAAACTCTTGATTCGAGCGCTGAGCGTAGTCGAAGCGCATCTCTCACTAATGTGCAAGCCGCTATAGCATTTTCAAACGAGACGTAAACCCCACCTACTCCAAAACCGGGACGGGTAAAGGGCTAGCAGGGACTTTCTCCATGACTCACTTGTAAATGCTATATCTCAATCATCAGGGACTGGGCGAGTGTGCCTCTTATCTACGTCAATCCCACC
>JBKCES010000044.1:0-6824 GCA_046304295.1 Cyanobacteriota bacterium
CTTCACGATAGGTAAAACCTGAAAGTCTGCCCATAGTTACGATATCACCAAGGGAATTTGAAAGGTGCTAGCGGGAGTTAGGAAGACAGTGGGATGGTCTTGTTTTGTTTCATCTAATTCCATTAATATCGGAATCAAGTCTTTTGCAATATCAATAACAGCATCTATTGTGTCGGCTTCGGCAACAAGTCCTTGAATATCGGGGCTAGTGGCAACATAGTAATCCCGTCCGTTTTCATGAAAGCGTTCGATGGTGAGGTTAATTTGATTTTGCATATTCGGTAATTCAATCGGTTTTATGAGGGTAAACTTTCAGAATTTTAAGGGTTTTCTCCTAAGTTTTCCTGAATTTTTGCTAACAGTTTTTCACCGTCTTTGACTAGGGGAATACCGAGTTCTTGGGAGAGGGTAAGGAATACTTGGCGATGGCGGACAGCGCCGTTAGCTTAGATATTTTCCCTGAGCTTATCACAATAGACTGCCAGTACAGCGCCGCCTGAGAGGGGGAGTTGAAAGATCGGCGCCGGTATCCGCAGTTTCCGGTTCCCCTCCTTGGAGGGGTTAGGGGTGGGTTCGCAAGTCCATAACCCACCCCCCGAGCGCCGCCCAAGAGGGGGAGTTAAAAAGTTGGGTTTTCAATGGGGACAGTTTTTAGTTTTCTTTGTTGTTTAAAGATCCTAAAATTTCGATAATTTCTTGAAAAACTTCTTCTAAAAAAGGAGCTTGTGAAGATATTATGTTATCTTCCTGACGATAATGCTTATGATGAGGAAAGGAAGGCAAATTAAGTTTTTGATGATGAGGCGCATTATCATAACGGAAAATCAAATCACCTTTTTGATTAATATATTGATATGAATATTTACCCCGATTTATGTTTAACTCTACTTCGACAAATTCTCGGATATAGAGCCTCGATCCATCGATCAAGGTAACATTCCCTCGGATAAAACCCAGACTCTCTGCTCTTTTTTCTGTGTCAAGTTCAAAGGCTTGGATGATAACGGAGTTTGTTAGAATTTTTCTAATTCTCTCAAAATAAGTCTCAATCAACAAATTCAACCTCCTGAATAAGAGCAATTTTTTGCTGTAGTTTTTCGAGCATCCAGGCTTCTCCTAACCATTCATCAAAATCTACGCTATGTTGTAACTGATCATTGGTAAAAAGCTGAATAAATTGTTCGGTTGACCATTGATATTGAGTTTCAAATTGTTTCAGGCGGGCTTGAGTTTTTTGTAATCCATTTTCTAGGTCTTGGAGCCGGTGATTCAGATCGGTTTGAATCATGGCTTTAAGGAATTCGGGCTGACTAGAGCGGAGTTTAATTAGGTTTGGAGTCGTTGCTTGGGTTTGCATGGTTTGCTAATCAGGGTTCAGTGTGGCAGTGGGTTTATTGTTGGCTTTTTTGTAAACAACGTTCATAATTTTGACGGACAGTTTTGGTAGTGGGATGCTCCCCGCCGAGCGCCGTCTGGTAAATATCCAAGGCCAGTTCATAAAGGGGAAGCGCCGCTTCATACTGCCCCATTGATTCATACAAAAGGGCGAGGTTGTTGTAAGAAGAAGCGGTATCGGGATGACGCTCGCCTAATTGCTCTTTCTTGATCTCTAGCGCCAGTTCAGAGAGAGGAAGTGCGGCTTCATACCACCCCATTGAATAATACAAAAGAGCGAGGTTGTTGTAGGAGGTGGCGGTAGTGGGATGGCGCTCGCCTAATTGCTCTTTCCAGATCGCTAGCGCCAGTTGATAAAGGGGAAGCGCCGCTTCATACTGTCCCATTGATTCATACAAACCGGCGAGGTTGTTGTAGGCTTGGGCGGTGGAGGGATGGCGCTCGCCTAATTCCTCTTTCCAGATCTCTACCGCCAGTTGATAAAGGGGAAGTGCCGCTTTATACTGTCCCATTGATTCATACAAACCGGCGAGGTTGTTGTAGGGGGTGGCGGTATTAGGATGGCGCTCGCCTAATTCCTCTTTCCAGATCTCTAGCGCCAGTTGATAAAGGGGAAGTGCCGCTTCATACTGCCCCATTGAACGGTACAAATTGGCGAGGTTGTTGTAGGAGGTGGCGGTGTCGGGATGGCGCTCGCCTAATTGCTCTTTACTGATCTCTAGCGCCAGTTCAAAAAGGGGTAGCGCCGCTTCATACTGTCCCATTAATTCATACAAACCGGCGAGGTTGTTGTACAAGGTGGCGGTGTCGGGATGGCGCTCCCCTAATTGCTCTTTGCTGATCTCTAGCGCCAGTTCAAAGAGGGGAAGCGCCGCTTCATACTCTCCTTGGTTGCCATAAATAATTCCCAATTGATTCAGATAACGAGCTAATTTTTGAGGATTATCTTTTCTTTCCGCAATGGCAACCGCCTCCCGCGCCGGAGGGATGGCCGCCCGATACTGTCCCATGTTCTTCAAAAAATCGGCAATATCAGATAAATACCCCGCCAACAGCCAACTATCTTTGGGTAAAGCACTCCGAGCTTGATCAACGGCGCGTTGATAACCGTCCCTCGCTTCTGTGAAATACTGTTGCGCTAAGGCTTGATTGCCGGCGCTTAAGGCTTCCTTCGCCCGGTCATGGTTAGCGATGGCTCTGCGGTAGGTGGTTTCAAACAGCGGTATTTGATTGAGACGAAACGCTCCGGCTTCAATGCTATTACGCCATTGCTTCGGCGGGGTTTCTGGCAACTGTAACCAACAGCGTAGAATATGCTCTAAATGGGGACGTAACGGCTGAAAAGGTTCCGCCACTTCCCAGGCCGCCATTGCTGGGATGCGTTCCGCCTGAGTCGCCAACTGTTGAGCCGCGGCTAAGCCCCAACCGCCCGGATCGCCAGCTTGCCCTTGTTGCCCCAAAAATTCATACAGTAACCGATGAATCTGTAGCCATTGCTGGCCATCAACCTCAATAACCCGTATCCAATTGCTTCGGCGGAGGGTTAATTTTGACTCCAACGGCTCGGTAATGGGCGCGAAGGGTAACTCAATAAAGCGAGGGTAGGGGCGCCATCCAAACCAACCAGATACTCGTTGCCAGAGCCGTTGCCAAAAGGTTAAATGAACCGCTTTGCGGCGGGGCGCATCCCCATAGTCTTGAATAGCGCCGATTACCCACTCCCACTTCACATCAGCGTTAGCAAACAGACTCAACACCCGTCCCAACTGCTGAGCGTCGGCGCTTAACCCCTGCCAACTTACTTCCAGCAGGGTCTGAAGGCCCAGTGTCGCCTGTTGCCGAATATCCGCCGGATCGGGAGACAAGGGCGTCGCCCCCAAGCCTTCTTGATCCAACCGATTGAATAAAAACGACAACGTCCGTTCCGATTCGCTCAGCCAACTTCCCGCCAAGGTTAACGCTAGGGGTAAATAGCCTAAACGCTCGCATAACGCCGTCACTAACTCTGGTGAAGTTTGTACCGAAGGATTATCCCCCGCCCAGCGCCGCAAAACGGCTTCCGCTTCTTCCGGCTCTAATTGCCATAACTCTAAGGTCGGTAACCCTCGCCACTGAGAACGGGATGTTAGTACAATCCGAAACGGGGTAGCGCAGTCTGGGGACGGTAAAAAGGGGGCGACTTGGCGCTGATAATCGGTTACATCCTCGATCATCACCAAAGCGCGGCGCTCAAGGGGTTGCTCAGTACAAAATCGATACCATTGCCGCCAGCCCTCCGCGACTTGCTCCGTCAACTGCCGCTGAAACCGTAAATCCCGCTGATCCAGCTTGACCTGTTGCATAACAGCCAACAACGACTCTCCCAGGGTTTCCGCTCTAACCCAAGCCAGCCCTCCCTCAAAGTCCCGTTGATGGAGCGAAGCGTACTGCTTGATTAACTCGCTTTTCCCGACCCCAGGTATCCCACTAATCAAGACCGGAGTTCCCGGCGCCGTGGAATCGATCAATTGCTCTAGCTCGGTTAAGGGCTTCTGCCGTCCAATGAACTGGGATGTAACGGGGAAGGTCAGGTTATTGGGCTGGCCAAGGGGCGCTACTTTTTTAGGCGCTCTTTCAACCCGCCCAAATACCGGTTAAAAGTCGGAAAATATTGCCTCAAGGCCCGCTCCGTGTCCAGTTCCGCCTCATAACTCACGGTCACAAAAGGCGGGAGCGCCGACAGCGCCGCCTTTAACTTGCCCGCGGCGGGGGACTCCGGTTGTCGCAACGTCGCCAAAATTTCCTCCAACTTCCCCAAAATCAGCGGCGATAAATCCCCTGGCGGCTCAATCGTCACCGCCTCCACCTCCGTAATAGTCGCCGTCACAATCTCTAGCGCCTCCGCCTCGGGAATCTCCACCCCCGCGGCCAGATCATTCATCAGCCGCCAATAGTCCGTCTCGTATTCTCGAATATTCTCCCGTAGATCCTCAATTTGTTGCCGGATACGCTCCTTCTCCTCCGGCGCGATGGTGGTCAAGGTATCGCGCTTGGTGGCCAATTGGCGCTTGAGGCGCTCGATATTTTTCTCTAGATTTTGGAGTTCGGTCGCAGACATGGCGGATGTTCAGCGGGATTAGGGGGCAAAGAGACCCCCCTATTGTAGCGGATCATCCCCTCCAAAATCTTACGGAAAATAACGATAGAATTCTCGGCGATGAAGGATGCGGACAAAGGTAATTGTATCGTCTTCTAGGAAAAAGCCGATTCTATAGTCACCGACTCGGATACGATAGGAATTGTCGTCTCCTTTCAGTTTTTTAAGATTGCTAATTGCTTGGAGATTCTGAACGGCTAAAATATCAGTAAAGACAAGGTTTTTGATCGTTGAGTAAGAGGATGCGCTTTTTAAACGTTTAAGATCCTTGATAAATGTGGGAAGATAGTTAGTTTTCATTCTTTTTCTAATTCAATTAAGGCTTCCTCACGGCTTAGGGGAATTTCGTCTTTAACGTCTATCATGGCGCGATAAAGCGCCGCATCTTCGTAGGCTTCAATCATTTGTTGATAATCTTCAAAATTCATGATCACTTGCTGTATCTGACCCTGGTGATTCATAATCAATTCTTGAGCTAAGGGATAATCTTTGATGTTCATGATTTTTCCTCATTTTTATAGGTTTTTGAAGTTTTTGTTAATGTAGCCAAGCTCCCTGGGGATCTCACCAGAGGATTATATCCTATTGTACAATTCTGTCCTAGTCATCAGCGAGGAAACCTTATGCAGTAAGAGTTATGCCTATTTTACTTCCCTGATTCCAGCCTGATCCCCAGAGAGCCGGATTTTTGAATTTTAGTTTCTTCTTCGGCATGATTTTTGAGCTTTGTTTTTCCTTCTTTTAAAACCCTGGAGTATGGGATAAAATTAGGGATCTCTGGGGATCACGCCGAAAATTGTATAGCTATGATACCGTTTGAATGGAGGGTCGTTTGTGAAATCCTCTCTGCATAAGACTTTTGCAAAGAATAATTGGAGCTTATCAGCCTCATTCCCGGAGAGCCAAAATTAGCTCAAAATTCCATGATGAGAATTTCGCAGCCAACTGCCATTTCCCCAAAGCACTCGCATGGTGAAACCCTTCCATATAGGCGGCAAAATCCTGCCAAGATTCCCAGGGCGGTGGTTGGAGAGTATTTAAAAAATAGTCCAGTGCCGACTGATGGGCCGAGCGCAATAGCTCAGCGTCCCCTTGCTCTTGCACTGCCATTGAAATCAACGGTAACAACTGAAACCGTCGCGGTTTTCCCCCTTGGGGGTCCGGGGGAAACTCCTGTAATAACGACAAACGGGCTAAATGTCGTAAATCCGGGTCGGTGATCTCTGGACTGACCCCCTTGGCTAACGCCAGATCAAAACTCTCTCGCAGTACCGACAACCGCGTTAAACTCTCCCCTAACTGGGCTGATAATCGCCCTAAACTAGCGGCGATCACCTCTCGGACAGAGGTTTCCGTCTCGCGGTGATACCCTTCCACATCAAACAGATTTAAGCCTAAATCTTGCGACGCCGTCACCGAAACCCCTTCCCCAAACTCATCTATCATCCAACTGCAAACCAGTTGTATCAAAAGGGGATGCCGTCCCATCTGATTCACAAATTGAGTTAATTCCCCATCGGTTCCCGTGAAACCGTAATCCAATCTTACCAACTGGATCGCGTCCGCTTCCGCCAAGCCCCCCAAACGCAACCAATGACAGCGCCGTTTTAAGTTAACCGCAAAACTTGGCTGTTCTCGACTAGTGAGCAGAATTTTACCTTTGTCTCCAGACCCTAACCAACGACTTAAAAATTGCCCATAGAGCGAATCCCCCGCCGTCGGCGCCACCGTTTCCAAATTATCCAACACCAACACACAAGGCTCTTTCGTCAAACCCTGTGCCATCTGCCGCATTAACGTCTCCTCGTCCCATTTTTCATCGTAGGCTTGCCCCAAAGCCTCCAGGAGCCAACGACCAAATTGAGACAAGGAATAAGGCTCAGTAAAGTTGACCCACAAAACTCGCCAATCCGTTAACCGTTCCGTCAATTTCACTGCTAGGGCTGATTTACCGTAACCCCCAGGTGCCACAATGCCGATTAAGCGGATCGCTTCATTCTTCAGCTCCTTTTGTAGCTCCCCCATTTCTACCTGTCGTCCCCGCCACTCATTCACCGGCGGCAGCGTTGTGTTCATAACCGCGGTAACCGCGACCGGCGCAGAGGATCGAGCTGTTGCTTCGGGTGTAGCCACCGCTTTTTTTGACAGTTCAGACCGCCTTTTATGCCACTCCTCCGAAAACTTAGCCAAATTTGTGGTCTTATCGTCGCATCTCGCCCACAGCGTCAGGGAAAACCGCCATTCCTCCGCCCCCTGCTTTTTAAGACGCTCATCCCGAAGAATGCCTAGATAA
>JBKCES010000045.1:0-6803 GCA_046304295.1 Cyanobacteriota bacterium
GGCCTGCGGGCATCGGCGCCGACGGCAACCAGGGAGTCAGCGCCGAAATTCGTCAAAGTAGCGGCGCTATTGGCTACGTGGAACTCTCCGCCGCCCGCCAAAACCGTCTGCCCGCCGCCATCCTCGAAAATCGGCAAGGCAAGTTTATCTCCCCGACGCCGGAAGCCGCCGCCGAGGCTCTAGTGGGGGTAGAGGTGCCAGAGGACTTCGCTTTAACCATCGCCGACCCGACGGCGCCGAAGGCTTACCCCATTGTGGGGCTGACCTGGCTTCTGCTTTATGGAGAATACAATCAACCGGTCAAAAAAACGATCCTCAACAATTTTGTCCGTTGGGCGCTGACGGAGGGAAAACCCTACGCGGTGGAAATGGGCTATCTCCCCCTAGCACCAGACCTGCGGGAAAAAGTCCTGACGGCGCTGACCGCTCCCTAAAAGTCAAGGCGCTGTAACTTTCAATACCTACCCCTAGGCGGATTTATTTTATAACCTTAACTACGCTGACCTGATTTATCTCCGCCTCCTCCCTGAAAATATCGAGATTATGCCAACGCCAATAGGGTTTTCGCCAGAGTCTTCCCAGGATTAACCAAACCCCCTAGCATTGAGAGAAAGTATCGGCCGTGATGACTATGACCTCCCCCCTTGATACTACGTCCCCGCCCCAAAAGAGTGAGGGAACCCTTTATAAGGTTCTCCACAAACTAATTAGTAATCAAGCTTCCGGCAAACTCATCGTTCACAATCCTCAAGATCAGTCGGTTCACTGGCGGATCTATCTTGGGAACGGACGTATTCATTATGCGGGGAGCGAAAAGGGACAACGGGAACGCCTCGGCTACCTGCTCCAGCGTTACATCCCGGATAAACGCTTCTCGGTCTCTGAGCATATTAGCGACGACTATTCCTATCTCTGTGATCTCTGGCAGTCTGAAGGCTTTTCATTTCAAGAAATTCGTTCGTTCTTAGCAAAGTTTACCCAGGAAGCGCTGATTCAAATTCTCTCCCAACAACAATCCCTCTGTTATTTTGAAAATACTGTCGGACTAGAGCACTTATTCTTATACCTAGATCTTAAGCAACTGATGGCGCCGGCGGAACAGCAAATCCGCTATTGGCTCAAACTCCGCCGAGAAATTTGGTCTCCCTTCCAGCGCCCTCTGATTCAGGATACGGAAGCGATTACCCCCATCATCGAAAATCAGTTTCACCTCAAAGACGAACAACGGGAACAACTCCAACGCATCCGAGATTTACTGGGTCAAAAACACTGCCTCTACGAAATCGCTAACCGCGCCGGAACCAGTTCCCTTAATGTCGCCTTGATGCTCCAGCCGCTCTTGCAGGCCGGAGCGATTCATTTAGTGCCCTTTAATTTGCCAGTGGAGGACGACCGCCCGGTGGTCGCCTGCGTGGACGACAGCCCCGCTATTCAACGGGTGGTTAAATTCACCCTGGAAGCCAGCGGTTTTCGGGTCGTCAATATTAAGGAACCCTTTAAGGCGCTGACCACGCTCCTCCACACCAAACCCGCCTTAATTCTTATGGATATCAACATGCCCGATATTGACGGATATCAACTCTGTAGCCTCTGCAATAAGTCCTCCGCTCTTAAGGATATTCCCATTGTCATGCTTACAGGCCGTAGCGGTATCCTCGACCGAGTTAAAGCCAAGATGGTGGGAGCGGCGGGCTATATTTCCAAGCCCTTTCTCCCTCAGGAATTGGTAGAAACGGTCAATTCTTTTATGACGAATCCATCCCCCAACCTCTAGGAGCTCCTCACTGTTATGAAACGTATTTTAGTCGTGGAAGACTCGAAATCCGAGCAACTGCTCATTTCCGGGCTACTCAAGACCTTGGGCGTCGAGGTTATCCTGTGTGAAAACGGCAATTTAGCCCTAGACTGGCTCCAGAACAACCCGGTACCGGATTTAATTTTTCTCGACATCATTATGCCGGATATGAGCGGCTACGACCTCTGTCGAAAAATTCGCACGGAGTTAAATTTAGAAACCGTGCCCATTGTCTTCTGCTCTACCAAGGGAGAAGAGTATGACAAGTTTTGGGCTTTGCGGCAGGGGGGCAACGCCTACATTACTAAACCCTATAGTCCCAACGATTTGATGAAAACCGCCAAGGATTATTTATTGGCTTAGTTTCAGATATCAGATATCAGATGACAGATATCAGTTATCAATTACTCAGACGACAGTTATGACGGTATTCTCTCGACTGGGACAATCTAATAGCTCAAACTCTTGATTCGAGCGCTGAGCGTAGTCGAAGCGCGTCTCTCCCCAATCGGCAAGCCGCTATATGACAGTATTCGCAATTCTCGCTAATTCCCAATTTTGAGTCCCTACGCCCTAACCCCTGAGATGCTGATCGACTGTTTTAACGTAAGCCTCGGCGCCGATTTTACCCTAGCGATTCCCTTAGCGCGGACGGCGGAGGTGTTGTCCTTCCAACCCTCGGAGTTGTGCCCGATTCCCGGGATTTGCCCCGAATTGATGGGCGTCAACAACCAGCGGGGGGCGCTTCTGTGGGTTCTCGATTTGCAAACTCTCCTCCTCGGCGCCGTCTCCCGCCCCCTCCAGTATCCTACGGGAGAAACCATGAAAGCGGTGGTGTTGGTGCAGGAGGAGCTCCGGGTGGCGGCGGTGGTCTCTAAATTACAGGGGCTAGCCGAGGTGGATCTCGATCAGCTGAAGCCGGTCAGTCAACCGGCTTTACTAGGTCAAATCCTGGCGGATGGCCAACTGCTCCATCTCTTGGATGTGGAGGCCGTGTTTGAGCGCCTGCAAAATCCCCAGCCCGACCGCGCTCCCGCCCTATCCGTTTAACCTCTTTCGCCCAGTCCTTTTCTTAACTGAGATCCTTGCTTGCCATGACCGCCATGCAATCCCCCGGCCCCAACGCCTCTCGACCCGCCGAACTCTCCGATTTCGCCCTTCAGGGGAACGACCCGCCCCTGCCGCCGGAAATTCAGTCCCTGAAGGATGCGGCGCTGGCCGCTCCCCAGGATTTGGTGGCGAAAATCAGTCTGGCTAGCGCCCTAGAGCAGGGGGGCTACCTCAAGGAAGCGGCGGCGGAATACGAAGCGATTAAGGTGCTAGACGCAGATCAGGTCTTTAGCGCCTCGGCGGATCGGGCTCTGGAAGATATTCGGAAAAAATTAGCCAAAACCACGGGGGGACAGGATTTTCGCTCCTACCGTCAAGGGGTGATCGAGGTCAAAACCCCCGGAGACGCCTGGGCCACTGCGGCGCCGCCCTATTCGGAGACCATTCGCCAGCTCCAGCAAGCGGTGGATCAGGACCCCGGTGATCTGGTGGGCAAGATCGCCCTGGCCACGGCCCTGGAGCAGGAAGGCTTCCTGAAGGATGCGGCCCATCTCTACGAGCAAATTAAAGCATTGGACGGGGAAGGGACTTTTCGAGGAACGGCGGAGAAGGCGCTGGCGGAGATTCAAAGCCGTCTGGGTCATAAACCGGAGGATTTTCAGGGGGTTTCCTTCCGGCAGGGGCGGGTGGCGGAGGTCTCCCAGGCCCAGTTGAGTCGACTGGAGCAGGACTACGGCATCAGCAAAGCCAGCTCCCTCAACTTTCGTCAGAGTCTGGCCAACCTGCCTATTTCCTCCAAGCAATTCATCGCCTTTTTGACCTGTAGCGCCATTTCCGTGGTGGGGGTGGTGGGCGCCGGCATGGCCATCGCTCTGCTCTCGGGGCGGAACCAACTACAAAACCAAGCCCTGGCGGAGGTGGTGGTCACCGACGGCAACTACAACATCAAGATTAACCAAATGAGCTTTGGTTTCCGGGGGCAGTCGGACAACGCCTCCATTATCGGTTTGGCCCAACTGGCGTCTAGCGGCGAGCCGATTCCGGCACCCCTTAAGGGAGAGGTGCGGAAAATCCTCCAGAACGAGCGGGACACCCGCAATATCGAATACGCCACCCTGGTGGATAAAAATAAAAAAATCGTCGTCGGCGCTAACGCCGACCGAACCGGGCAAGTCTTTGACCCTGCGGGCAAGGTGAGCGACGTCCTTGGCAATCCCCGACCCCTGAAAATTTCCGCCACGGTTTCTCGGGAGGAGCTTCGGCGGGAAGCACCGCCCAATATTCAAAAATTGCTCGGCGATAGCACCTACGCTCTGATTCGTTATACCCTCACCCCCGTTAAAAATCCCGCAACCAACGAGGTCAGCGGCGTGCTCGTCTCCGGGGATCTGGTCAACGGCAAAGATTCCATCGTTAAAGACACCGTCAGCGCCTTTGGGGGCGGCTACAGCGCCGTCTATTTCCTGCCCCCGCAAGGAGAGCTAGAACTCGCCAGTTCCCTGTTGCAAATTCCCAGTCAGGATGGAAAGGAAGAGCCGGAGATTAAGCGAGACACTCCCTTGCCAGATTTATCCCTACTGGAATTGGCTCAAAAAGGTGCGGGGGGCAATCTCACCACCCGTCTGACCCTGGAGGATCAACCCCTGACCCTAGCGGTGCGCTCCGTGCCCGGCGCCGACGGGGAACCTCTAGCGTTCCTAGTGCGGGGCACCCCGGAAACGTCCTTGGATCAACTCCTGCGGGACACCTTCCTACTCCAGTTGGGGGTGGGGGTGTTGGCCCTCGTTCTCTCCGGCATGGTGGCTTATTTAATCGCCAAGGCGCTCACAGACCCCCTCCTGCAACTCCAACAGACTGCCCAACGGCTCGGCGCCGGGGAACGGGGCATCCGGGCCCAAATTCAATCCACTGATGAAGTGGGACAACTAGCCGGAGCGATTAATGAAATGGCGGATCAGGTGGAAACCTACACCCAATCCATCGAAGAAACGGCCCGCCAGCGCCAAATGGAGGCGGAAGACCAACGGCGAGAGAAAGAAGACCTCCAGCAGGGTGTGATTCGTTTGCTCATCAGCATTGAAGAAGCCGCCAAGGGGGATCTCACCGTTCGGGGGGAAGTGGAAACCGGCGCCGTCGGCTCCATTACCGATGCCTTTAACGCCACCCTGGAGGGACTGCGGAGCTTGGTACAAAAAGTGGTGGTCACTGCCAACACCGTCAGCACCTTGGCCAACAGCGAGAGCCAAGAAGTCGGCGCCCTTTCCCAAAATGCCCTCTCCCAAAGTCGGGCGCTCCAATCTGCCACCGAGGCCGTCACGGACATGGCCCAGTCCATCGAAGCCGTGGCCCAAAGCGCCGAAACCGCCGCCGAAATCGCTCGTCAGGGCAAACTCACCGCTCAAACCGGTCAAGACTCCATGGATCAGACGGTGAGCAGTATTTATACCATCCGGGGACGGGTGGCGGAAATTTCCAAAAAATCTAAACGCTTGGCGGAATCCTCCCAGGAAATCTCCAAAATTGTGGGGATCATCACCGGCATTTCCGAAAAAACCAACCTCTTAGCCTTCAACGCCTCCATCGAGGCGGCCCGGGCGGGGGAAAACGGTCAGGGCTTCCGTATCGTCGCCGACGAGGTGCGGCGCCTGGCGGAAATGGTCACCGTCTCCGCCCAGGAAATCGAGCAGGTTATCCTGCGGATTCAGGAAGAAACCGCCCAAATGACCCAAATGATGGAAGAGAGCACCACGGAGGTGGTGGCCGGGACGCAACTGGTGCAAAACACCAAAGAAACCCTGCAAACCCTGGCCCAAATTAGCGAAGAAATCGACAGCCTGCTGGCGTCTATTTCCCAAAACACCGCTTCCCAGCGCTCCACGTCCCAATCCGTCGCCGCCACCATGACCTCCGTCGCCCAACTGGCGGAACAAACTGCCGACAAATCCCAGGACGTCTCCCAGTCCCTCCAGTCCCTGACGGCGCTGGCGTCTGAACTCCAAAGCGCCGCGTCCCAATTTAAAACAGTTAGCAGTGAACAGTCAACAGTGAGCAGTCAACAGTGAGCAGTTAACAACTTCCGATAACTGATAACTGATAACTGATAACCGATAACTGATAGCTGATAACTGATAGCTGATAGCCGATAACTGATAACTGATAACTGAAACCATGTTAGATGCCGCCACTCTCGAAGCCATTACTCAGGAAGCCCGCCAGGCCTTTTTGGACGAAGACGCACCGGAATGTCTCCAAATGTTGACAGAGGGGTTTCAGGAACTAGAGGGCGTTTTATCTCAAAATCCGAGCAAGACCGTCCTCCAGCCCATTTTTAAAACCATGGGACGGGCGGCCCATTCCCTCAAGGGGGGAGCGGGGATGGCGGGGTTGACCCAACTCAACCGCCTCTGTCACCGCATGGAGGATCTCTTCGAAGCGCTGGAGGGAGGAAAGGTGACGGAAACCGGCGAGGCGCTGGAATTCTTGTCCCTGGCACTGGAGCAGGTGCAACATCAAATCGAATGGACTAAATTGGGCCGGGCCGAAGCGGAAACGGCGCCGGAAATTACCCAGGTCTTAGAAGCCTATCTCAATTCCTTGGCGGGGTCGGAGGAAGGGGAGGTTTCCCTAGGAGATGTCTCGGACTTTATCCGAGTCGCGTTAACGGTGGAACTGGAATCCTGCATTGAGCGGGCGGAAAAACACGGCGCCGGCGCTCCCCAGCAGGTGAAAGAAGCCTGTAACTTACTGCTGGAAGAATGCGCCCTGCTTGGCCAGGCGCTCAGTTGTCCTTGGTTAGAGGAACTGGGTCATCAATTTCAAGAACAAACCAAAACCCAGCCCTACGAAGCGGTTCTGCCCGAGGCCATCGCCCAAATTAGGAGTCTGAGAAGCCAATTTTTAGCCGGAGAACTGACCCCGGTGCCTGTCACCGTCGAAGAATCTCAGCCAGAAGTCGTTG
>JBKCES010000046.1:0-13743 GCA_046304295.1 Cyanobacteriota bacterium
CACGGTAGCCTCTTGGGAGGGGGTTGGGGGGTGGGTTCTAACCGTGAGAGCCAAGAAAAAACCCACCCCTAACCCCTCCGAATGAGGGGAACCGGAAGCCTCCGATTTCAAGTTAGACGTAGTTTAGGTGCCAGAAGTCCATGAGTTGATGTACTGAATTTGCTCAGCGGTCAAGCTATCAATGACAATGCCCATGGCTTGCAGTTTCAAGCGGGCGATTTCCTGATCCACCTCCGCGGGGATAGAGTGGAGACCCGGCTCCAGTTCCCCTTTATTTTTGACTAGATATTCGCAAGCTAACGCCTGGTTGGCGAAGCTCATGTCCATCACGGCGCTGGGGTGCCCTTCAGCGGCGGCGAGGTTGACCAGACGGCCTTCGCCGATGACGATGACGGATTTGCCGTTTTTGAGGCTGTACTGCTCGGTGAAGTTGCGCACCACTTTCACTTCGCTGGCTTGCTCCCGCAGGGCCTTGAGGTCGATTTCAATGTCGAAGTGACCGGAGTTGCAAACAATAGCGCCGTCTTTCATGGCGGCGAAATGCTCGCCCCGGATGACGTGTTTGTTGCCGGTGACGGTGATAAAAATATCGCCCTCTTTGGCGGCTTCGCTCATGGGCATGACTCGGAAACCGTCCATCGCCGCTTCAATGGCGGGAACGGGGTTAATTTCCGTGACGATGACATTAGCGCCGAGGCCCTTGGCCCGCATGGCCACGCCTTTGCCGCACCAGCCGTAGCCGGCCACGACGATGGTTTTGCCGGCGAGGAGGATATTGGTGGCCCGAACAATGCCGTCTAGGGTGGATTGCCCCGTGCCGTAGCGGTTGTCAAAGAAGTGTTTGGTGTCGGCGTCGTTGACGTTCATGGCGGGGAAAGTCAGCACCCCTTCCTTGAACATGGCTTGCAGACGAACAATGCCGGTGGTGGTTTCTTCGGTGGTGCCGATGATGTCGGGAACTTGATGCTGGCGCTCTTGAATTAAGGTCGCCACCACGTCGGAGCCGTCGTCAATGATAATTTGGGGCTTGTGATCCAGTGCCGTTTGCACGTGGCGGTGGTAGGTGTCGTTGTCTTCCCCTTTGATGGCGAAAACGGGAATGTCGTAGTCCGCCACCAGGCAAGCCGCCACGTCGTCTTGAGTGGAAAGGGGGTTACTGGCGATCAGCACCGCGTCGGCGCCGCCAGCCTTGAGGGCGATGGCTAGGTGAGCCGTTTCCGTGGTGACGTGGCAACAGGCCACCAGACGCAGACCGGCGAAGGGTTTTTCTTGAGCGAAACGGTCGCGGATTTGTTTGAGCACCGGCATTTCCCGGCCAGCCCAGTCGATGCGCTGACGACCCAAGGGCGCCAGACCAATGTCTTTAATATCGTATTTTTGCTTAACGGGGGCGGCTACCATGCGGAAGGATTCCTCTTTCAGATTTAGTAAGCCAGTGTAACCTAGGTTAAGAATTATGAAAAGCTGACCTAGTTTTATCCTCGACTTCTCGGAAAATTTGGGAAACTTGACCCGTAACCGCCTGGGCGAAATGGCGGGCGAGGGGGGGGACGTAGCAAAAGGGACTGCTAAAGCCGGTAAAGAGATACAAATCTTCTTGCTCTGGCGCGGCGCCGACTAGGGGGTAGGGAGAGGGGTTAAAGGCCACGGGGCAGGTAAAGGCTTGACCCGCCAGTGCCGCTAGGTTCGGCAGGATTTCGCCAACGGCGCTTCGTAATTTTTGCTCCGCCTGGGCTAAATCCCGCGGGTCGTTTAACCGGGGCGTAAATTGAGTAATTTGTCCCAGACAGAGGGAGCCGTCTAAGAATTGCACGCCCCCCACTTCCAGAATTTCCGCCCAAGTTTGGGCATTTTGACTGTCCCAATCCCACTGGGGCGCCTGAGCTTCTAGCGCCAAGCGGCCAAAGCGAGCGGGCATCACCAGGGTTTGCAGGCGCCGGTTGGTCGGCGCGGTTTTGAGCAGTTGAGCCTGGCTAAAGTAAAGCGCAGGGTTTACGCCCAAGGTTTGCAGTAACCCCCGGGCTTCGGCGCCGTTACAGAGAACAATCTGTTCGCCCCGGTATGGGTTTTGGGTTGTCTTGACTTCCTTGGGTGCTAAAGACTGAACCTTTTCTAAAATAATTTCTCCCCCCAAGCGGGTAAAAGCGCCGAGGTAGGCGTTGAGTAATTTGCCCGGATGAACATGGCCGTGGGGAACTGTAAACGCTCCGGTAATCGCGCCGGGATTAAGCTCAGGTTCGAGTTCTACGCTGGTTTCGGCGTCCAGAAATTTGGGAACTATCCGGCAGGACTGAAAATTTTGCGCCAAACTCTGGGGATCGTCCCCCGGTTGTAGGTAAAGGAGTAAATCTAACTCCCGGTATTCCGTGGCGGCGCCGAGTTCCTGATCCAACAGGGAAAGAAGAAAGCGACTTTCTTGACAGAGTTGGCGATGCCAAGGACTTTGACCCGCCCAGTAGGGAACTCCGCCATAGCTAAGCGCCGTAGCGTTGAGGGGGCGGGAAGCTTTTTCCAGGAGGAGAACCTTCAACCCCTGTTTCTGCAATTCGTAGGCCAAAACCGCCCCGGTCAGACCGGCACCTACTACCAGCCAATCATAACTTTTGCCTATTAGTGACATCCCTTAACCTGACCTTTACCAAGAGTTGCTATACAAAACGGTATCATCTGTGTCTGTTTTGCATTTTGCCATTCTTTCCTTCCCTCTCCTAGATTTTATGATTAGATCTCAATTCCCAACCTTCCGCTTGGCGCCGACAGTAGCGGCCCTAGCTCTGTCCCTCAGTCTAGCGGCCTGCGGCGGTGGCGGCGGCGAGCAAACAGGCACGGAAACCGGAACCCCAACGGAAGGCGCGCCCTCCATGAGCGCCAATATCAAAGAAGCCATCACCGCGGCGGTCTCCCTCACCGGCGCCGGGGCGACTTTCCCCGCGCCCCTCTATCAAAACTGGTTTGTCGGTCTGAACCAAGAGGTACCGAACCTGCAAGTCAACTATCAGTCCGTGGGGAGCGGCGCCGGGGTGGAGCAATTTACTGCGGGTACCGTGGATTTCGGCGCTAGCGACACCGCCATGAAGGATGAGGAAATCGCCAAGGTGGCCAAAGGCGTGCTCATGCTCCCCATGACTGCGGGTAGTATCGTCTTCGCCTATAACCTCCCCGGCGTGGAGGGATTGAAGCTCTCCCAGGAAAATCAAGTGGCCATTTTTATGGGGGAAATTACCAAATGGAACGACCCAAAACTGGTCGCGGATAACCCCGACCTGAAATTGCCTGATGCGCCCATCACCGTCGTTCACCGCTCTGACGGTAGCGGCACCACGGGGGTCTTCACCAAGTACCTGAGCGCCGTCAGTCCCAAGTGGAAAGAGAGCATCGGCGACGGCAAGAGCGTCCAGTGGCCCACCGCCAAGGGTAAATTTATCGGCGGCAAAGGCAATGAAGGCGTGACCGCCAACATTCAACAAAACGAAGGCGCCATCGGCTACGTCGAGTACGGCTACGCCAAAAATAACAATCTGACCATGGCGACCCTGCAAAACAAAGCCGGTCAGTTTGTCGTCCCCGACGAAACCACGGCGGCGGCGACCCTAGCGACGGTGGTACTGCCGGAAAACCTGCGGGCTTTTATTATTAACCCCGACGGGGAACAGTCCTACCCCATCGTCACCTATACCTGGATGCTGATGTACAAGACCTACGACGACCCCATGAAAGCCAAGGGGATCGAAGCCATGGTTCAGTATGGTCTGACCACGGGGCAACAGCAGAGTGCCGCCCTGGGCTACATTCCCCTGCCCCCCAACGTGGTGGAAAAAGTAGCCGCAGTCGCAGATCAAATCAGCCCCGATTTCCAAATCAAGGTGAAATAGTTTTTTATTCGTTAACAGCCCTCCAATCGGGGGGCTATTATGGTTAACTCCAATTGATTTAATATGGTCGCTCCTTCCTATTCCCGCCCTTCGGCTCTCCAGTCCCGCTCCGCCCTAGAAAAAAATCTAGAAATGGGGTTTCGGGGCTTAACCCTAGTTTTTGCCATTGGCATTGGTCTGATCCTATTATTAATCGCCCTGGTGGTAACGATCCGAGCCTGGCCCGCCATTGTCCAATACAACATCGGTTTTTTGTTCAACAACACCTGGGATCCCGTTAGGGATCAATACGGCGCCCTAGCGGTAATTGTGGGCACCCTAGTGAACTCTGCGGTGGCACTGTTAATCGCCGTGCCCCTCGGCTTAGGAACTGCGGTTTTTTTGAGCGAAGATTTCATTCCCCTCAATATTCGGGTCGTTCTTGTTTTTCTCGTAGAACTACTGGCGGCGATTCCCAGCGTGGTTTACGGACTTTGGGGCATTTTTGTTTTGATTCCCCTGATTCGGCCCCTGGGCTTTTGGCTCCACGACGTGCTCGGCTGGTTTCCCCTCTTCAGCTCTAAACCGGCGGGGCCGGGGATGCTTCCGGCGTCGGTGGTGTTAGCCATTATGATTTTGCCCATTATCACCGCCATCGCTCGGGATTCCCTCGCCTCTCTGCCCCCGGAACTCCGTCAAGCCTCCCTTGGACTGGGCGCCACCCGTTGGGAAACCATTTTCCGGGTGCTGGTGCCGGCGGCCTTCTCCGGTATTGTCGGCGGCATTATGTTGGCGCTGGGACGAGCCATGGGGGAGACCATGGCCGTGACTATGTTGATCGGTAACTCCAACAAACTGAGCGCCTCTTTGTTAGATCCGGCTAATACCATCGCCTCTCTGCTGGCTAACCAGTTTGCGGAAGCTTCGGGGATGCAGGTGGCGGCGCTGATGTACGCCGGTCTAGTGCTGATGCTCCTAACTTTGGTGGTTAACATTCTCGCTGAATTTATTGTCAACAAAGTCAAAGCCAAATACTCCTAAACTCCCCATGACCGTCGCCAATCTTAAAAAACAAAGCTCTAGTCCCCGCACCCTAGTGGGGCTAGCCATGACCGGGGTCGCCGGCGCTTGCTTGCTCCTGACCCTGATTCCCCTTTTTGCGGTGTTGATTTACGTCACCGTCCAGGGGGTGAGCCGGATTAATCTGGATCTCTTCACTAAACTACCACCGCCGCCGGGATTGAGCGGCGGCGGGGTGGCCAATGCCATTATCGGCACCTTGATCGTGGTCTCCATCGCCGTGGCCATCGCCGTGCCCATCGGCGTGTTAGCGGCCATTTATCTTTCGGAGTTTAGCGACGATAACCAACTCGCCCGGGGGGTGCGCTTCGCCACCAACATCCTCAGCGGC
The DNA here is from genome assembly GCA_046304295.1 of Cyanobacteriota bacterium. Classification (GTDB taxonomy): domain Bacteria; phylum Cyanobacteriota; class Cyanobacteriia; order Cyanobacteriales; family Microcystaceae; genus Synechocystis. The sequence goes on from JBKCES010000046.1 coordinate 5,263, forward strand.
GTGCCCTCCATCATCGCCGGGATCTTTGCCTACGGTCTCTTTGTGGCTTCCGGCATTTTGGGCTTTTCCGCCCTCGCCGGCGGCGCCGCCCTGGCGGTGTTGATGCTCCCCACCATTATTCGCACCACGGACGAGGCCCTGCAAATTGTGCCCCAGGATATTCGCTGGGCGGCTCTCGGAGTCGGCGCCTACAAGTTCCAAACGGTGCTCTTTATCGTTCTGCCAGCCGCTCTGCCTTCGATTTTGACCGGCGTCACCCTGGCCATCGCCCGGGCCGCAGGGGAAACGGCCCCCTTGATTTTCACAGCGCTGTTTTCCAACTTCTGGCCCAAGGGCGTGACCGAACCCATCGCCACCCTAGCGGTGCTGGTCTATAACTTCGCCACGGTGCCCTTCGCTCCCCAGCAACAATTGGCCTGGGCCGCCTCCCTCATTCTCGTCTTTCTGGTGCTGACCACCAGCGTCGCCGCTCGTCTCGCCACCCGCCGCAAATCCTTCTAACCCCCCTCTGGAGTTAATCCCATGCATTCCCAAGACGCGCCCGTCGGCAATGAACAGACGGTTATCCGCACCCACAATATCGATATTTACTACGGCGCCTACCGGGCGGTGCGGGACGTGACCCTAGGCATTCCCAAAAATCAAGTCACCGCCTTTATTGGCCCCTCCGGTTGCGGGAAAAGCACCATCCTCCGGTGCTTTAATCGCCTCAATGATTTAGTCCACGGTTTTCGGGTGGATGGTCGCATTGAGTACCACGGTCAGGACCTCTATGCGCCAGACGTCGATCCAGTGGCCGTGCGCAAAAGTATCGGCATGGTTTTCCAAAAACCCAACCCCTTCCCAAAAACCATTTTTGACAACGTGGTTTACGGCGCTCGGGTCAATAGCTACCAGGGCGACCTACAGGAACTGGTGGAATCCTCCCTCCGGCGGGCGGCGCTCTGGGACGAAGTCAAGGATAAACTCCAAGCCAGCGGCTTTTCCCTCTCCGGGGGGCAACAACAGCGCCTCTGTATTGCCCGAGCCATCGCCATGCAACCGGAAGTCCTACTGATGGACGAACCCTGTTCGGCGCTGGATCCTATTTCTACCCTCAAGGTGGAAGAGTTAATGAACGAGTTGAAGGAAAAATACACCATCATCATCGTCACCCACAACATGCAACAGGCCACCCGGGTGGCGGACGTGACGGCCTTCTTTAACGCCGAAGCCACCGGCAAGGGTAGTAAAGTGGGTTATCTGGTGGAATTTGACCGCACGGAAAACATCTTTGGCAATCCCCAACAACAGGAAACCAAAGATTACGTCAGCGGCCGCTTTGGCTAAACACAGTCAACAGTGAACAGGTAACAGGTAACAGTGAACAGTCAACAGTGATCAAACCTGATAGCTGATAGCTGATAACTGATAACTGATAACTGATAACTGATAACTGATAACTGATAACTGAAAAAACTATGGTCACTCCTACAGAAACGATTACCGAAGCGGTGCTCCGCGCCCAAAACGTCAATGTTTATTACGGCTCTCACCTAGCAGTGCGGGACTGCAATATCGATATCCCCGAGCACAGGGTCATCGCCTTTATCGGCCCCTCCGGTTGCGGCAAAAGCACCCTGTTGCGGTGTTTTAATCGCATGAACGACCTGGTGGCCAGCGCCCGTGTTGAGGGGAACATCACCTACCGGGGTCGCAATATTTACGCCGACGCCGTCGATCCCGTGGGTCTGCGCAGTTCCATTGGCATGGTCTTCCAAAAAGCGAACCCCTTCCCGAAATCCATTTACGAAAACGTTGCCTGGGGCGCCCGGTTAAACAATTTCCAGGGCGATCTAGACGAGCTGGTGGAAAGTAGCCTGACTAAGGCGGCGCTTTGGGACGAAGTTAAAGATAAGCTCAAGCAAAGCGGACTGGCACTCTCCGGGGGGCAACAACAGCGCCTCTGTATTGCTCGGGCCATCGCCGTTCAGCCGGAGGTGATTTTGATGGACGAACCCTGCTCGGCGCTAGACCCCATTTCTACCCTCAAGGTAGAGGAGTTAATTCACGAACTTAAAACTCAGTACACCATCGTCATCGTCACCCACAATATGCAACAGGCGTCCCGAGTTTCTGACTGGACGGCCTTTTTTAACGCCGAAGCCACCCAAAAGGGCGCCAAGGTAGGCTACTTAGTAGAGTACGCACCTACGGAAATGATTTTCCAAAATCCTCAACAAGAGGCGACCCGAGATTATGTCAGCGGTCGTTTTGGCTAAATATCACTCAGTCTCGGGGTAAACAATTTCTCGGTCGAGGGTCATAGGTTCAGATCCTCGTCGCTGTTCCTCTAAACTAGAAACAGTTCTCTCCCGACTACGTTCAATCATGCCCGTTTCCCTAGCCGATCTCCGTTTAAACTACACCCAGGGAGGACTCCTAGAAACGGACGCCGCCGACCATCCCTTCGAACAATTCCAACGTTGGCTAGAGCAGGCCGTCAGCGCCGAGTTGCCGGAACCCAACGCCATGACCCTAGCGACGGTGACGGAGGAGGGTAGACCCATGGCCCGAATGGTTCTGCTCAAAGGTTTAGACGAGAGGGGCTTTGTCTTTTTCACCAACTACCAGAGTCAAAAAAGCCGCCAGTTAACCGCTTGTCCCTGGGCGTCTCTGGTCTTTTGGTGGGCGGCGCTAGAGCGCCAGGTTCGGGTGGAAGGCGCCGTGGAAAAGGTCGGCACCGCCGAGTCCGACGCCTATTTCCAGAGCCGTCCCCGCAGTTCCCAACTGGGGGCCTGGGCTTCGCCTCAAAGCGAGACCATCCTCGGGCGCTCCGTCCTCGAAGACCGTCTGCGGGAGGCGGAGCAACGCTGGGGCGACGGCCCCATTCCTCGCCCCTCTCACTGGGGCGGCTGGCGGGTGGTTCCTCGACAACTGGAATTTTGGCAGGGTCGCCCCCGCCGTCTCCACGACCGGATTCTTTATATTCTCGACGACAACGGCGCCTGGACTCAGTCCCGTCTGGCCCCCTAGCGCCGGCCTTGGTTGCAAACTGTCTCTAGAGCTGTCCTTACTCTCCCCCATCCCCATGAGCGCCGCCCCAGAAATCACGGTTCAGGAATTAGCCCAAAAATTAGCCCAGTTGGATGAAAAGACCCCCCCTCAACTGATTGACGTCCGAGAGCCGGAAGAAGCGGCGCTGGCCCATATCGAAGGGTTTGACGTTCTACCCTTGAGCCAATTTCCCGTCTGGTCGGAGACCATTTTCGAGCGCTATGACCCCCAACGAGAAACCCTAGTGCTTTGTCACCACGGCGTCCGCTCTCAGCAGATGTGTCAATGGTTGCGGCAAATCGGTTTTAAGCAAGTCACTAATATTCGCGGGGGCATCGATGCCTATTCCCGCTTGGTGGACACCAATATTCCCCAATATTAGAGAGTAGACCTGATTGCCAAGGCTCCGTCGTGAATCAGGGAGCAGTCAACCAGTGTTTTCCGAGTGGACGCGATTTCTGCGCCCTCTTCCCCTATAGTGAAAGATTGGGAGCGCCCATAGTCTTTTCCCAATCCTGACATTTCGTACTTATCAACTCTTTTAGGAGATTAAACCCCTATGCCCGCCCAATCCGCCGTCGGTTCCATCGAAACCAAAGGTTTCCCCGGTATCCTGGCCGCCGCTGACGCCATGGTGAAGGCGGGCAGAATCACCATCGTCGGCTATATTCGCGCCGGGAGTGCCCGCTTCACCCTGAATATCCGGGGAGACGTGCAGGAGGTCAAAACCGCCATGGCCGCGGGCATCGAAGCGGTTAATAAAACCGAAGGCGCGGTGGTGGAAACCTGGGTGATTATTCCCCGCCCCAGCGAAAATGTGGTGGCGGTGCTCCCCATTGATTACAGCGAAGCCGTGGAACCCTACCGTCAAGCGGCGGAGGGTTTGGTTCGGCGCTAGGTTCCCCAAAAAATAAAGCAGGGTCTAAACCCTGCCTTAACTCACTCAATCAACCTAGACTAACGATTAATAGAGTTCTTCTTCTTTGTGGGTGTCGATGATGCATTCGGAAGTGGGGTAGGCAATACAGGTCAGGACATAGCCCGCTTCGATTTGGTCGTCGTCAAGGAAAGATTGGTCGGATTGATCGACGGTCCCAGCGACCATTTTGCCTGCGCAGGTAGAGCAAGCGCCGGCCCGGCAGGAGTAGGGCAGATCCAGACCCGCTTCTTCAGCGGCGTCGAGGATATAGGTATCGTCGGGACATTCGATGGTCTGGGGGCCGTCGGGCGTGTTCAATGTAACCTTAAAGGTTGCCATGGTGGTTCCTCTTCTCAAGAAAGACAGTAGGGCGAGGCTCTAGAAAATCGCGCCAGTTTCCCGGAAATTGGGGAAAGGCTTGAGGTCTCTAAAGGTCACTTTAGATACTACGGGAAAAACCCAACTTCGTCGGCTCGCATTAGGAAAGAAAGTCTCAGGTCTCGATAGAATAATTTTTCCTTATACCGGATTCCGGCGTTAGGGTTGGCGCCGCCGTAGGGTTTCTTTGCTCACCCGCCAGAGTGGGAAGGAACCCCGTTCTCCCAAAAGTTGGTAGTCTCCGGGTCGGAGGTTAAAGCGCTCCATGACCTCCCTGTCGCCGGTAATCAGGACAGTGGGGGAAGCGTTGTTGTCCCGCCCCGGCTGGATCAGTTCCCAACCGTAGGGAACGTCGTCCAGAAAGACGGCGGTTTTACCGCTATAGAAGAGCAGACTATAGCGCCGGTAGCCCATGACCCAGACGGGTTCTCCCGGTTGAGCCGCCTGGCCCGTTAACTGGGAAATTTCCCGGAAGGGCTTCTGCTCCCACCGGTCCATCACGGCGCCGAGGGGAGGGATGACGAACATTAGGGTTCCCAGCCAAAAGCCGAGGTTCGGCCCCCAGAGCCAGCGCCGTCCCTGGGGAAGAATTAATAACGTTAGGAAAGCCAAGGCCGTCAGCGCCAAAATTCCCCCCAGAATCACCGGCAAGGCCAACCCTTGCAACGCCGCCGCCAATTCCGGCTCGTTTTCTAAAAGACTCGGACTAAGAAACGCCGCGGCGCTCAGCGCCGTTAGAAGCAAAAGATTAATCCCGGCGCTGAGCCAAAAGCCCCAACGCCAACGGGGAAAAGCTCCGTTCCAGACCTGACCCCAATAGAGGGCGATTAACAAGGCTCCCCCCGGAACCAGGGGCAAAATATAGCCGGGAAGCTTCGTTGCGGCGCTGGAGAAAAAGAGCAGGATTAAGAAAAACCAAAGGCAACAAAAGGGCCCCAACTGCTCCGACCTCGGCGCCCGGCGCCAGTCCCCCCGGCGCCAGGGTTGAACCTGAGCAACGGCTAGGGGTAAAAAGCTGGACCAGGGCAGAAGTAAAATCAAGCACCAGGGCAAGTAAAACCACCAGGGGCCCGCGTGGCGGTAGAGCACCGAGGTAAAGCGCTCAAAGTTGCTAAAGCCGATGAACCCGTAGAGAAAGGCCATGCCGTTGGCTTGGGTGGCGAGAATGTACCATGGCGCCGCCACTAGAAAGAAGATGAGAGCCATGACCCCCACATTTGCCTCCCGCCAAACCGCCCAAAACTCTCCCCGGTAGAGCAAAAAACAGAGAATAATCAACCCCGGCAGGAGAACCCCCACGGGCCCTTTAGCCAAAACCGCGGCGCCGGCCCAGACGGGACTCAGGTAGTAAAAAAATTTGCTCTTTTGGACGTAACCGCGGAAAAAACTCAGTAAACAGAGGGTTATGGCGCTGGCAAGAAACATATCCGTCACCGACGTCCGCCCCCAGGCCAACCACGCCGGATTCAGAGCTAAAATGCCGGCGCCGAGCCAAGCCCGCAACCAGCGCCGGGGTTTCGGCAACTCCGCTTCCCCCCGCCCGAGACCATAGTCCTTGAGAACCCAAAAGCCGCCGAGAACCGACGCTAGGGCTAGAAGCGCGACGGGCAAGCGAGCCGCCACTTCATTGACCCCGAGTAACGTAAAACTGAGCGCAACCAACCAATAGCCGCCGACGGGATAGTCAAAAAAGACCTCTCCATTCCAGCGGGGCGTAACCCAGTCGCCGGTCTGCCACATCTCCCGGGCCACTTCCACAAATAAGGATTCGGTTTTGTCCGTTAACCCCAGGGTTCCCAGATGTAGAAAGAAGGCGACGGCGGCTAAAAAGCCTAACCAGAGGACGGAAATAAGAGCGTAACTCCGGGGACGGCGCTCTAGATAGGTTTCCCAAGGGGATAAGGGGGGATTCACAGTAATCAGTTATCAGTGATCAGTTATCAGGTAAAGCACCCTAAATACTAATGCTGTTGAGCACCAGAGAGGGGCGGAGATAGGGATAGGGGACGACCCGATTTTTATTGCGCAGTTCGATTTTGCGCTCAATCCCCTGCAACTCTTGACGGAACTGGGCCAAAACCCGTTGTGCCTGGGGATCGGGGAAAGGGTCGTCAAAATAACCCAGTCGGTCGTAACGATAACAGGACAAGGTGTAGAGAATCTGGATTTGATCCATGACTTGCTGGGACGGCGGCAAAAAGGCTAATAATTCTCCTAGAGTTAAGTCCTGCTGGGGGTCGAATTCCGTCCGGGGCGGTTGGTAGGCCGCCAGAGGCGCGTTGGGAATAAAGCCGAGGTAGGGATATTGGGTATAGTTAACGGCGGAATGCTGGGGGCCGCAGGTGTAGATCACCGTGGTCAAAATAGCTTGCAATTCCGCTAGGGTCTGAATCGGACTGGGGAGGCCTTTTACATGGCCCCCTTCCGGCCCCGCATCGGCTAATTCCTGGGCCCAGGCTTGCAGTTCATAGTCCTGCTGGACGTCTTCAGCGCCGGTGTAGTAAATCGCCAGATAGGCACCGACATAACGCTCAATGGCCTTCCAGAGCAACAGCCCATCGTCCCGGTAGGGGTAGTGGGGGAGATGGTCGGTATCGTCTAAGCCCCGTTCCCAGATCGTTTGGGGTAGCGCCGAGCCATCTAGCCGCCAATGGGTTTGAGCGTTGGTAAAGTAAGCTTGCTTGACGATTTCTAGGGATTCGGAGAGGGTGCCCGCCAATAAATTATCGACAATGCCTCCCTGATTCACTAGGCGCTTGCGGGCTAACTCGTTATTGAAGAGCATGAAGCGAAAATGGGGCCGCAGAAGGATGGCCACGGGATGCACCGGCGCCAACTGCCGGGCGGCGCTGATGGCGAAGGGTTCCATCACAAAATGGGTGTGGCAGAGATGGGTGGCCATTTCGTGATGGTTGGCGTCGGCGATCTGAACGCAGGTTTTGGCGTAGAGCCATTGGAGTCGGGGACTAAAGGGCGTTAACAGGGGGCCCTTTTCTCCCGGTTTCGGCGCCAACTGGATGGCCACTGGCATCATCTCCCCCCGTTGCCCATAACCGGCGCCGCGCCAAGCAAATAGGGCTACCGGAGCGGGGAGGTATTTTTTCCCTTTTAGGTAGGTGCCCCCCTGAACAAAGGAGAGGGCGCTGTAATCGGCGAGGTAAAGGTGACCGTCCTTAAATTTTTGCTCCAAATCCAGCGCCGGGCCGTAGGCGCTCTGGACTTCCGCTAAGGAATGGGCTAGGCTGGCGGGCCAGTCCCGAACCCGTTGAATCACCATGGGATTAGCGCCGCTCAGGCGCTGTTCGGCGAAGGATTCGTCGGTTTGATACCCCCGCATGACCGTCGGATTCGTCAGGGTCGGGTAAAAATCCTCATAGTCCTGTAGCTCGTCCAACGGATCCCAGAAGGAGACCACTTTCACCGCTAAGGTGTTGCTCCCCAAAGGCCCCAGGGTGGCGGGAACCCGTTCCGCTAGGTACCGGGGCGAAAAGGATTCCTCTAGGGGCACATCTTTAATAACCGTCAGGGGCGGTAAATAATCGGCTTCAAACTGGTATTTGCGGCGGTTGCGGGCCAACCAGGCGCGGCGGTGCTCCTGATTTTCGGCGCTGTCAAATTGGGGGAGTTGGATGGCGCTCATGGCGAAGCGAAGGGGGTTATCGGTTATCCCAGACTAGCCCAGAATTTACCGCCTGGGATCCCGAATCGGCGCCGATTTGGAAAGGGGGGGAAAGAACCGTTGTCTGAGGTTTTTATGTAACGTTTTGTGTCTAAAACTAGAAAATTTTGTTACGTTTCCTTGCCAAAAAGATGATTTTAGCTGGAATCAGGGCATTTTTCGGCTCCTTACTGCTATCGTTAGCGTCTAGTTCGCTGTCGTTAGCTTCCTCTGCCGAGATGACGACAAAGTTTACATTCAGAGAGTACTATGGGCACTTTTTTCGTCAAGTTTTGGCAATATTTTTGCTGGGTACTTATTGCGGTATTGGTCGCGCTCGGCGCTAGTCACCTGAGTGACGGACACATTTTTTAATACAAAAAGGGGTACGGATCAGGAAAAACCCTGAAACTCCTGAATGAGAGAAAAGGTGATGCGGCGATAGTAGCGGTCACGAGCCTTTTGGTCAGCAAAACGGGGCAGAGGCGCA
>JBKCES010000047.1:0-5956 GCA_046304295.1 Cyanobacteriota bacterium
GTGTTCAGGATAGAATCCCCTGAGTTATCCCCGTACCAAGCGTAATCGCCTAGCTGATTTTCATTATCCCCAAAATAATAACGAGTTTGAGTTCCCGCTCGACAAGCGTATTCCCATTCCGCTTCGCTGGGCAACCGATAGGTTTGGCCAGTCATCTGGCTTAATTTTTGGCAAAATTCTTGGCACTCGTTCCAACTGACTTGCTCCACCGGATTTTGGGGATTATCGCTAAATTTCGAGGGATTTTTGCCCATGACGGCTTGCCATTGTTCCTGAGTGACCGGATATTTCCCCAGATAAAATTCTTGTATGGTCACTTGATGAGGTGGTTTTTCATTATTGTGTTCATTAGAACCCATCAGAAAATTTCCCGCCGGAATCTTGACCAACTCTAGTTTTACACCTGCGGGTAAACTTTGGATGAATAGATTAGTTTTTTGCTCTTCTGTAGGGACAGTCGGCTTTTTGATAGGAGCAATATCTGGAGCTGGTTGTCGTTCATAAATCTTATGATTAACCCGGTCAATCGCCTTCCTGGCCTTTGTTCGATCGTTGGCGCTCGACCGATCAGCCTCAATTACCTGCCACCACAGTTCCCTAGCTCTAACATAATCCCCTTCTAACTCGGCGTCCCTTGCCTCTTCTCTAAGATGGGCAATATCCGCAGACGTGGCGCAACTGAGCAGTAAAGGTCTATCGTATTTAAACCCCGGCTCAGGAATGACCCGCGGCGTCTGAATCCTTTTCCCATGTTCGCGATTCAGCGCCGGCACCCGTTGACTCAGATATTGCTCCAATGCCCTAGGAGTCGTGTGCCGTTCTAGCCCCTCCAACAGAGCGTAGGTAAAAACGCCCTGCTCTAGCGCCGGAATCTCGTAGGATCGCTCCCCTCGACTACAGGAAAACAGAGTCACAATCCCCCGCTCCTTGGCAAGCTCTAGGGTCTGCTCTCCCATGCCCTGACCGATATCTCGACCGCCCTCAGCTTCCCCTCGGACGCGATTACGGCACATATCCATCACCATCACCACATTCACGGCGTCGCACTCCCTCAAGCAGTCGGTAACGAAACTAATGGGAATTGCCGTGTCCGTCAAGTCGTCCGGGTTGCCGTCGCAGGGGAGCAGAAAATCTTGGCGCTCATGGACAATCCCATGACCCGCATAGAAAAACCAGAAATTGTCGGCGCCTTTCGCCCTCGCAATCTCCTTTCTCAGTAGATGTCTTAGGGCGTTCCGAGTGGGACGGCGCTGGGCGGCGGCACCGTCATCGCAACAGAGCAATACATTCTCCGGGGGGAATCTGGCCCCCTCGCACAAAAACCGCCCCACCTTAACGGCGTCGTTGACCGCGTACTTCAGGTGATCATCGGCGGGCAAAAAGTCGTATTGATTGACGCCAATCGCAATAGCCCAGTTGTTTTCCGCCATTTACTTCCCGTCCGATCGAGTAAATTTGAGCTTGATCGCCCCCTTGCCGGACGCTTCTCCCCCAGCCACCAGTTTAACTTCTCCCTTTGCCCCAATCTCCAGCGATAGCTCAATTTCAGAAAGTTGTACCCTAGAGGGCGTTCCTGACGGCGCGGTTGATTCCCCTTGCATCTGCTGGTCTGCCTGCTGAAACAAGCGTCCCACCATTCCCAAGAAACCCGCCATCCGGCGCTCTAATACCTCCGGGTCTAACCTCACCTCAACCAGCGCCGCCGCCCGCTTCTGAAGCGTCTCGCCCCATCCCCGTTCTCCGGTAACTTCATCGGCGCTGACCAACACAATAATTTCATCACGAGGTGTAGGCGAATTAGACATGATCATAGTCCCAAATTATTAGCCAATTATAGCGGCGCCAGCGCTCTAGTTTTATGCCCCCTAGCCCTTCGGGTGGAGTTGGAGTACTGAGCAACGCTGAAGTATAGGGAGATAAAACCCAAAACTGAGGCGTTGAGCTTTATTAAACCTCTCTTTAAAAGCGCCGTTGGGGTTGAAAGAGCAGAGAGAGTTCCACCACCTTAGTTTGGAGGGTAGAAAGCGGCTCCCCTCCCCGTTTTAGACGCCATTCCAGTTCCTGAAGAAGCGGCCAACAGGCCAGCAATTGTTTGCCGGTGACGGCACTGAGTTCCTTGCGCAAAAAATAGAGCCGTTTGGGGTTATTTAATTCCGCCTGGGCCGCGATCATCTTTTCGTCCTTTTCGCCGCTCTCCAGCGCCAACTTAATCAGGAGCCAAGTGCGGAACTGCCCCGACAGGGTGGCGCAAATTCTCAAGGCCGCTTCGTTGCGGGCCAATAAATCCGCGACTAATCCTAAAGCTCGCTCCGTTTGTCCCCGCCGGATGGCCTCCGCCAGTTGCAGGCTATTTTGCCCGGCGCTGTTAATGAGGGGTTCAATTTGTTCAACCGTTAAGGGTTGGGCAGAAGCGCCGCCCAAAAGGGTGAGTTTTTCCAGTTCATTCCAAATCAAACGGGTATCGTTGCCGAGGGCCTCCGCTAAAAAAGATTCCGCCTGGGGCGTTAACTTGAGGCCGAGATCCAATGCAATGGTCTGAATCTGGCGCACCAGTTCCTCGGTTTTCCATGGAGAAATGAGAGCAAACTCCCGCACATGGGCGTTTTCCTGTAGAAATTTACTGGACTTGAGACGACTGTCTAATTTTTTGGAGGCAGTAAATAACAGGTGATTCTGGGGGGGAATGGCGGGCAGGCTCTGGCGCAGACGAGTCAGCAGGTCTTCCCCACAATGTTGCCCTAGGGTGGATTCCACCACCCAGATCAACCGTCCCCCTAACCCAAAAGGGGGCGTCAGCGCCTGCTCTATAGCTCGCTCCGTGGCATCCGCCAGCTCCCCCGAAATTTTCTCAAAATTAAAACTTTGCCACTGGGGATCTAGTGCCCGTTTTTGAATCTGCTTAGCCGCCTGCTTGAGGGAAAAATCGTCATCTCCCCAGTAAAAGTAAACGGGCATAGTTATTCCGTCCAGAAAAAGTCGTCAATATCAATATGCCCCTCCAGATCTCCCGCTAAATCGTAATTTTCATGATCTATATTGTTGACGTTATTGTTAACGTTGACCCCCACTAGGGCGAACCCCTTGGGCACCGTAATGGTGGATTCGCTGAAAATTAAGCCGCTCTCAGTCTTCCGGCGGGGGGCTTCCCGAGGAGAGGGCGTCGGGATCTCCTCAACTCGACGCACCTGAAAGGCGGAGTCCGTGGCGGATTGGGGAATCAAATTTTCCAGAAAATAGTCGAGGGTTTTGGGACGCAACCAGCCCTTAATAACAGCCACAGAGCCAAAGCGTACCCCCAGCCGTTTTTGTTCCCGCAAAATTTCCTGAATTTGATGCTCTTCCAGTAAAGCCGCCTGCCGGAGGTAGTGACCGAGAGGGCAGTCCAAGGGGCCGACAGTGAGGCGGGGCCATTCCTCCACAAAAAAATCTGCTGTTTGTTGACGAATCCAACCGTGGAGCGCCAAAATTTCCCCTAGAGGAAGTTCAACGTACTGCTGATCCTGAAGCGCCACTTCAATTTGGGCGGGGGTGATCAGATCCGCTTCCTGAAGGATCAGACCAATGGGCTTAGGTTTATAGCTCAGTGTCATAGTGTTTCAAATATCAAGGAAAGTTAAAACAAAAAAACAGAGGTTGAGAGTAATAAGTATTTAGCTATTTTATGGGCACCTTGACTTAGAGAATGTATTCCTTTATACATTCTTTATTATTCAGTTTGATTTTCACCAGTCTATCACCCCCCGAAGCAAGCGGTTCCTCTCCTGAAGAAAGACTTTGAGTCTTCAGGAGCGATTCCTTGAGCGCGGTTGGTCGGCGCGGTTCTTCGCTATCTTGAAGCGGCTCAGGTCTATTTAAATGGCTTGGCTGTGTTAACGTTTCGAGAGTATATTTTAACTTCTTCATTCTTTTTTTTGAGTCTTTTTCCAACCAGTGCCTGCTTCCCTAAATAATTCATAGTAGCTCGTCCGTGATTTAAATTTGACTCCATATTTTTCCTCTATATGGGCTTCTAGTTCTTCTAGCATACAGTGGTTTTTTGATTGAAGCCATTCAATTACTTCCTGTCTTTCAAGGGAATCTAAAAAACTTTTTGACCCTTTATACTTTAACTTTAATCCCTCTACCCCTTCTATCGCAAAGCAGACCTTCCATTTACTAATAAATGCCGCTGATACACCTAAAATATCCTGTATCTTTTTCGCTTCAATTCCTTCTATCCACATCCGAACTGCCAAGGCGCGCTTAAGCTCTAGTGGTTTTAATGTTTTGTCTATAAACTCCTCTAACGCTTGTAAGGCATTTTCTGTTTTGTCGACAGTCTCTGGTAGCTCAAAAGTTTCCATTGATGTGGCTCCCTCAGTATTTTATCAAGATTATATCCTAATATCATTCTTTTTACAACCCAGATGCGACTACTTGTTACAGTAATCTAGATAAAGTTTAGCTCCCATTTCCCAGGACTAGATTGCCAATGGAGATAGAAGAAATTATCGCCCGCTACGCTCAGGGATATTTCCCTATGGCGGACGAGAAGGGCAGACTCGGCTGGTATTCCAGTCGGCGCCGGACTGTGATTCCCTTAGACGACCGTTTTCGTTATCCCAAGTCTCTGCGGCGGATTCTCAATCAGGAACGCTTTACTCCGGCCGTCAATCGAGATTTTTGGGCCGTCTGCGCCGGATGCGGCGCCAGAGAGAGCACTTGGATTTCCCCGGAGTTAACGGCAATCTACGGGCGACTGCATCAAGCGGGTTATGCGCACAGCTTTGAGACCTGGGACGGAGAGTGCCTAGCGGGGGGAGTCCTCGGATTGGCGCTAGGCGGAGTTTTTATTGGCGAATCCATGTTTTACGCTATTCCCAATGGCTCTAAAGTCGCGCTAGTCAAACTGGTGGAGCGCCTCCGGCGCCGGGGGTTTATCCTCTTCGACGCTCAACTGCCCAACCCCCACCTGAGTCGCTTCGGCGCCGCTGACATCAGCGAGGCGGATTATCAAGCTCTGCTTCAGTTTGGCGTCGGACTACCCCGGCGCTTCGCCCCCTAGGTTATGATTTCAATAATCAGCATCCAGTCGATCGGGGACAAAATGGGGAGTAATTGGGAAAATTTTCTTAAAAATCAGGGGGAGTGGCGGGGATCATTCACCCAGGTTTCCCCTCTGGGTGAAATTCTCGGCTCTACGCCCTCGATCTTGAATTTAGAGCCATTTGAGAATAACCAAAAAATGCGCTTTCGGATTCGGCGCTTTGGGGACGGGAGTGAAGCGCCGTCCTCCGATTACAGCCAAGAGTATGCATCCCTCGGACGGCAGATTATTTTCTTTGACACCGGCGCTTTTGCAAAAGGCTCTCTGCAACTGGCGCCCTTCGCAGAATTTGGGGCGGAGTTTGGCTTCGTCGCCGGAGACCGGCGCCTGCGTTTGGTGCAACTCTTTGATAAGGAGCTAAAACTGTCCAGCTTGACCCTGATCCGGGAATTTCGGGCGGGAAGCGCCGCTGCGGAAAATCCGCATCTGACCTTAGAAGACCTCTGGGGCACTTGGCGAGGAACGGCCTACACCGCCTACGGCGACCTGCGGGCGCCGGAAATCGGCCCTACGCTTCTCACCTTAACCCAGGGCGCCGCTCCCTCTACGGCGGCGCTCTATCTAGAATGGGGGGGGCAAAGCCAGCGGAGCGAGGCCCAAATTGAAGGAAATCGTTTGCTATTTCAGGGAGGAGACCGACAGATTCTTCTGCTTCCAGACGGCGCTTCCGGTAATCTGCCCTTGACCTTACCTCTCCGCCAACCTTTTTTTGTGGAGGCGGGCTGGCTCCTAGCGCCGAATCGGCGCCAACGCTTGATTCGCTCTTACGACGTTAGCGGCGCCTGGGTGTCCTCGACTTTAGTCCTGGAAGAGCGAAAAGCCTAAGACAAAAGCTCTAGATATTGTCCCTCCAGCAAAAAGACCCCTCGA
>JBKCES010000048.1:0-2783 GCA_046304295.1 Cyanobacteriota bacterium
ACTAAAACTGAGGGGAAAGGCGACTTTCACCAAAACTCGGCGCTCTTGCCAGTTGACCTGGTTAATGATTTTCAGCGCCGGGGATTGGGCTTCTAGGACATAGTCCTGTTGAAAGCGGGAATTGCGGAAGCTTTTCTCCACCCGTAGGCGCCAGCGTAGGGGGCCGTTTTCTAAGACTTTAATCGCGGTTAATTCGGCGCTTTCCAGGGGATGGCTTTGATAGTCGGGGTCAATATTCCAGGCGTCCCAATATTGCCCTTGATCTTGAAAAAATTGTAGTTGGTTGCCGTTACCACCCAAAACTTCTCGCTGATGACGATAATCGTATAAACTAGCGATTTCTCCCGTGGCAGTGTCCAGGGTAACTTTTAAAATGCCGTTATCTAAAATCAATCTATCGCCCTCATCTCCCAGACCCTTATCCCGCTCTGGGAGAAGGGGGGTTAAAGTCCCTCTCCCTCCTTGGGAGAGAGATTTAGGGTGAGGGTCATTCCCAAAAGTTAGATTCTCCCCGTCCGGGTTGGCTAAAACCCAATAACTCTGATAGCCCAGCACCGGGACATTGTCTACGGGGAAAAGGGTCTCTCCCTCCGGGGTGAATTGGGTGGTTAAAGCCTTGCCTCCAAGGTCAAAAATCTCCGCCGGGTAGGGGATAGCAAACACTTCGGAACGGGTTTGATTGAGGCTATTAAACACGACCAAGGGTTGAGCCTGGGGATGGGGCGGCGCCGGGAATTGAATCCGAGAACTCAGTGTTTCTAAGGCTTGGTTAACCAACGCTTCCCCTGTCTTCAAAATCTGACTCCAATCGGCGTTAGCCTCCTCAAAAACGTCCGGGATCGAGGTGCCGGGGAGAATATCGTGGAATTGATTGAGTAAAACTTTTTTCCAGGCGCTTTCTAACTCTCCCTGGGGATAAACGGCGCCGGTAAACCAGGCGGCGAAACTAGACCATAATTCCGCTTCGTAGAGTAAATATTCACTCCGGCGATTGCATTTTTTTTGCTCGGCATGGGTGGTGTAACAGCCCCGATGGAGTTCAAGGTAGAGGTCTTCCGTCCAAAGCGGCAGGTTAGTTAACTGTTCTCTTTGCTGTTCTTTTAACTCGTGAACATAATCCTCCGCCCGACTGGTTTTAATTTCCGGGAAAAAATCCGAGTTCTGCCAGCGCCGTTTGACCTCCCACATATCCCGACTGGGGCCGCCGCCGTGATCTCCAACGCCGGGTAACCAAAGCATGGCGGTTAATCCTGTTTGTTCCTCCCAAAAAAGGCCATAGTCCGCCATCGGTCGGGGTTGGGTGTCCATCACTCCCGCCACATTGGGGGGCGACATTAGGGTTAAACAGTCCGTTCCGTCCGGCGCTCGCCAGTTAAAAATACCGTGGGGAAAGGGATTGGTATCGTTCCAGTGTAATTTGCCGGTGAAAAAGACTTCGATGCCCGCTTGTTTAAACAACTGAGGCAACTGTTGACAAAAGCCAAAACTATCCGGGAGCCAAGCGACTTGAGCCAGTTGACCAAAGCGACTAAGAAAATAGCGTTGCCCGTAGAGCAATTGCCGGACTAAGGATTCAGCGCCGGGCAAATTAACGTCCGGCTCTACCCACATTCCTCCTAATAATTCCCAGCGCCGGTTCTGAACAGCGGTTTTAATCTCCTCGAAAAGTTCCGGTCGGTTCCTTTCCATCCACTCGTACAGTGCCGGGCTGGTGTGACCAAAAACCAAGTCGGGAAACTCCTGTTGTAGGGATAAAACCGAGCGAAAGGTGCGCTCTGCCGCCTCCCAGGTTTCCGCCAGGGGCCAGAGCCAAGCCAGATCTAAATGGGCGTGGGCCAAGAGGTGAAAAGAGCGCCGTTTCAGGTCTTGGCCTAAGGGTTTCAGGCACTCCCGCAGGGCGGCTAAAGCCCGATCAAACTCTAAGGCATTCCCCACCCGCTCCCAAGGTAATGCTTCTAACCCGGCGCTTAAACGCCCTAATTTCTCCGGCGCAAATCGAGCCAAATATTGTCCTAAAACCGTAAATTCATCCGCAATAAAACCCGGCTCTAACTCCGGCTCTGGTTTTTCAAAAATTAAGCGGGACTCCATTAAACCGCCGATATCGTGACCGGGGCTAATCAGTTTTAAGGTTACGCTAAAAATTTGACCCGGTTGGGCGTTAGGCGTGAGTAAAATCCGAGTTTTAGAATCAAATAAATCTCCCCCCTGCATAAATTCGCCGTTGACGTAAATTTCCGCCGCTTCCGCCCACCAGGTTAAGGCCAAACGCAGGCTTAACCCCCCGGTCGGATAACCGTTCACCGTTTCTAGAACGGTTATCTTCTGAATGAACTCCGCCGGACGGCGCCCTTTTTCCCACACCAAATACCCCTTTTCATTCGGCGCCGCCGGGGTTAAGGTATCCCCTTGGCGGAAAAACCAACGGTCTTGAACTGAGACCTCGCTCAGGCGCCGTAATCGGGCGAGAAGTTGGACAAGCTCTGGTGGTAGGGACGGAGTCATGGGTTGATCGCTATAAAAACCATAGCAGGCCTAAAGTGAATCATGAACAGGCTCGGATTAGCTCTCCCCTTTCTAAGGCTACGGTGTACACACAAGTCTTTGGTTTTGTTATAGCAGTCATAAATGATTTGTAAAATCCTTAATGTCGGAACCCTTATGGGTAGAGGCTTTTAGCAGGGGGCCGGGGGGGGCAAAAGGCGTTGTGGGGCAGAATCTGTGTACGCGGTAGCTTTCTAAGGTGAGTTGGGGGTGATAATCATTGGATTGCGTTCACAACC
>JBKCES010000049.1:0-2979 GCA_046304295.1 Cyanobacteriota bacterium
CCTAGGTGAGTTAAAATTCCTGTGAACTAAGCGGTACCTTAACCTGAGACGATGAATCAGTCAGAACTCCCCGGCGCCGAAGTCCAACGGGTCTTTGTGTTTACGGATCTGGTCAACTCGACGGGCGTTAAGTCCCAAATGTCGGGGCAAGACCAGACGGAGCGAGACCGGGCTTATCGAGATTCGATTCTGCTTCCTCACCGGAAGCGGGTCGAGCGGGATCTGAGTTCCTACGGGGGGCGAGTGGTGGAGATGCCGGGGGACGGTTATTTTTTGGTGTTTGAAAGTGTGGCTAAGGCGGTTCAATGGGCGGTTCAACTCCAGCAAGATCATCAGCAGAATCCGATTGCAACACCCCAGGGACGGCAAAAGGTTAAAATCGGCCTTCATTTTGGCTCGGCGCTGGCGGAAGGGCCTCAATTCATTGGGCAAGCGGTGGACTATGCGGCGCGGGTGGCGTCCTTGGGAGTCGGCGATCAAATTATCTTATCGGAAGCGGCCAAGGCGCTGTTAGACAATGCTCAAGTCACTGGTCTTCGCTGTCGAGCTTTGGGCGAGCGTTTTTTAAAGGGGATTGGTCAGGTTCCGGTTTTTGAGGTTCTGTACGAAGGCTACCCGAGTACGTCGTCCAAAGCGGCTCAACTCAAGAAAGTTAGCCTAGAACAAGACCTGGAGCATCTTACTAAGCAATATGAAGCGGTTGATGGTCAATATCGCTTTGAAACAAATCCAGCTACGAAGATCAATCTTAAGGCTCAAAGAGAGCATTTATTGAAACAAATTCAATCCGTTGAAGAAGAACTTAACTCTCTGTAGGAGCTAAAAATGGAATACGAGACACTCAATTTACACAAGTCCAGCCTAGAGAAGGATTTAGAGCATCTTACTAAGCAATATGAAGCGATTGATGATCAATATCGCTTCGAGCTAAATCCAGCTACTAAGATCAATCTCGAAAAGCAAAGACAAAATATCTTAACAGAAATTGATAGAGTAAATAGCGAATTAAAAAAAATTAATAAAGATTTAAATGATCTTAAAATTTTTAATTCAGAAAAATTAAAAATTGAAGAACCTCAAGTAAATCTTCAAGACACAGACAGCGCCCGGTTGATACTGGACATTCGACCAAAGCAAGAGCTATCAGGGAACTTGCAAGAATATATATTTTCTGCTTGGGTTTACTCTCAAGGTTCTATAAATAAGCCATTTACTATAAATCAAGAGATCGCTGAAGCCCAATTGCCAGATTTTTTAGGAACAGTAATCGAAAATTGCCATAAAAAAGGTAAATTATCCATCATTGAAATATTCGTTTCTCCCGAAATATCAACTGTTGCCTATGAAAATTGGCAGTATCTCTTTTTAGGCGATTCCGATCAATTACGAAGACAATATCTTGTCTATATCCGCGACAGAGAAAGATTTGAAAACTCTCAAAGGTATCATTTTTTAGAGAGTTGGCAAACAAACTGGACAACAGTTAACAATCCTAACTGTACACTACAAGCTCAACCCAATGATTCGGACTGGCAGAAAATTCTATCTGCTAATTGCTATTGGTTCAACGGCTGTCGTTTGGCGTTGCAAGACTATCGGATCAAACTTCTTAAACAGGGTATTCCTCTCGTTCTTTGGTCTCGTTGTGCCGTAGCTCAAGAGACTCACTGGCAAGAGATTAATAGTTTATTAGCCCAAAAAACTTTAAACCATGCACTAGAGCAAGTGATCGAGAAACGCAAACAAGCGCCGACTACAATTGCGGAGGACTCGACAGAGCTAGGGCACCATCTTGTCTTAATGTTGGAAAATCCCCATCATCCTCCGCCCTGGGTAGGCGCCGAGCCTCTGCGCTCCTAGCTTTTGATCTTTGTTGAAACCGATTTTTTAAGGAGCAAGACTATGACAGACTGGGAAATTTTCCGCGGCGAAGGCGAGCCTCGAAAGGAGGAGATTGTCTGGGATGAAATTCCAGCGCCGCCCTGGCGCCGATTTACTCAGAATCAGCAAACCGCGGAGACGGAAACTAACAAGCGCGGCAAGCATTTTATCGTTCCCCCCGGCGCCGCGGAGACGGTCAACGCCGCTATTTACCTACGGCGTCCCATTTTAGTGACCGGTAAGCCCGGCGCTGGCAAGACCACCCTCGCCTATCGCATCGCCTACGAATTGGGATTGGGAGAAGTGTTAGTCTGGCCCATCAACACCCGTAGTACTCTCCAGGAAGGGCTTTACTACTACGACGCCATCGCCCGCCTTCAGGATAGCCAACTTCTCCGGGGCGAGAATCAAACCCAAACGCCGGATATTGGGCGTTATATTCGTCTAGGCCCCCTGGGAACAGCCATGTATCCCCAGAAGAAACCGCGGGTTTTATTGATCGACGAAATCGACAAAGGGGATATCGATTTACCCAACGATTTGTTAAACCTCCTGGAAGAGGGGCGCTTTGAAATTCGGGAACTCACCCGCTTAGCCAGTCAGGGCGCCGAGGAAGAGACGGAACTTGAAACCCATGATGGAGAGCGAAAACCGGGATTAGGGGGACGGATCGCCTGCGAGCAATTTCCCATTGTGATTATGACGAGCAACGGCGAGCGAGATTTTCCCCTACCCTTTAAACGGCGCTGTTTACCCCTCTTTATCGACAAACCCGATAAAACGCAATTAGCCAAAATTATCCGCACTCACTTTGATCTTGATCCCGAAAATTCGCTTTCTCAGGAGATCGATGATCTGATTCAAAAGTTTGTCGCTAAGCAGAAGGAGAAGGACGGCGTTTTGGCGACGGATCAACTGTTGAATGTGGTTTTTGTGTTGATGGGCGACAACGCCCCCACCGGGAAAGCAAGAGAGTCCTTAATCGAGCGGCTCTTGAGTTTTCTCAGCGAAGACGGCTCCACCCCCCAGCCCCCTTCCGAGAGGGAGAGTTAGATTAATGTCAAGAGCAAAGTTTCCGGTTCCCCTCCTTGGAGGGGT
>JBKCES010000050.1:0-7787 GCA_046304295.1 Cyanobacteriota bacterium
TTTAAGCTTGGGTCTAATCATTCTCCCCCAGGCTCTCCGGGTGGCTATTCCGGCGCTGGTGGGACAATTTTTGAGTTTATTTAAAGACACTTCCCTACTGGCCATTGTGGGGCTGGTGGATCTATTGGGAATGGGTCAGTCCATTTTGGCTAATCCCAAGTTTGTGGGAGACTACGGAGAAGTTTACTTGTTCATTGCGTTAATTTATTTACTGTGTTGCGGGGCGTTATCCTGGGGGGGGCGGGTTTGGGAAAAATCCTAGGGGTGAACCACTCTGAACAAGGCGGCGACTCCCCCGCTGTCATTGAGAGTTTACGGGAAACTTGGAACCAACCGGCGCCGGGGCTGATTTTTTTCGACGCCATGGGCACTCTTTTTGATCTGCGGCAATCCTTGGGGGACATTTACGGCGCCGTTGCGGCGGGTTACGGCGTGAAAGCGGAGCCGGAAGCCTTAACCCGCTCCTTTTTTCAAGCCTTTGCCTCGGCGCCGCCCCTGGCCTTCGGAGACTGTTCCCCGGCGGAACTCAACCAACGAGAACGGGACTGGTGGCGGGGAGTGGTCAGAAACACCTTTGCCGGCGCCGTTTTTAGTGACTTTGACGCCTTTTTTACAGAGCTTTACGACTACTTCGCCGACCCGGCGCCCTGGCGGGTATACGAGGATGTCCCGCCTACTTTGGAATACTGGCGGGATCAGGGCGTTCCTTTGGTTGTCCTTTCTAACTTCGACAGTCGTTTAACGTTTATCCTCACCGGACTAGGACTCCGGGACTATTTCGCTCAGGTTGTCGTCTCTTCCCACTGCGTCGCCGCCAAGCCCGACCCCCGTATTTTTCAACAGGCGTTGGCTCCCTGGGACTTAAACCCCTCTCAGGTTTGGCACCTTGGCGACAGTTTCGGCGCTGATTACCAAGGCGCCCAGAAGGCTGGTTTGCAAGCTTTTTGGCTCCAACGGCGCTAGGCGGGTTCTCCTACACTTCGACAAGTGATGCGGTGAGCTTGCCGAACCGCTCAGTAGAACAATCCCCCTTTGCAAGGAGGACTTTGAGCGGGGGGATGAAACAGTGGCTCGCTCGGTCGCTAAAATACTGGCTCTTGGTAGTGATTCGGTAGTAGTGGTGAGTGATAATGCTTAGACTGTAACGCATCCGTAGAATTTCTACTACTCCAAAATAAATATCATTTTCTATCAAGAGAGAGCATAATTATGATTGCACTCATCAAATTTATCTTTTTCTTTCTCTTCCAATTTCTCAATCTCTCACTAGCTTCTTCCCAAACTTGTTCCTCTGAAACCCCAGATTATCCCCCCTGCCCGAAATTCTCGGCTTCTAGGAGATCTCCCAGTAGATTGTATCCGCCATCTGTTTAACCCCGTTTGCCAGTAACAATATAGGAGACCCGTTGGGCGATATTGGTGGCGTGATCCGCCATTCTCTCTAGGTAACGCAGAACCAAGACCAGCAGGACAATGGGTTCCACCACCCCCTTAACGTCCCGTTGCTGGGCGAGGTCATGGTAAATACGCTCGTAGGCTTCGTCCACCGTATCATCGAGGCGCTTGACGGTTTCCCCGGCGTGGGGGTCTAACTCCACCAGCGCCTCTAGGCTCGTGGCTAACATGTGCTGGGCGTGGCGGGACATGGCGGCGATTTCCGGCATACAGTCCCGGGGCGGGTAGGGCGTCAGCTTCAGGGCCACTTCCGCCAGATCCTTAGCGTAGTCGCCGATGCGCTCCAGATCCCGCACCAACTGCATAAAGGCGCTGAGCAATCGCAAATCCTGGGCCACCGGCGCCTGGAGCGTTAAAAACGTCGAACATTCCTGCTCAATCTGTCGATAAAACTGATCAATTTGTTTATCCAAGAGGAGGATTTTGGGAGCGCAATCCAGTTGGTTTTCAAAAAGCGCCTGATGGCTGAGGCGAAAGGACTCTTCCACGAGGGTGCCCATCCGCAAGACATCCTGCTCTAGGCGTTTGAGGGAGCGCTCGAAGTAACTGCGCTCGGGATGTTCAATCTGCTGGGATAAACTCACGGCGGATAAGACGGCGCTGTGGACTGATGTTATTATAGTCAACCCCTTTCCCCGCTTTTGACAACACCGATTTATTAACCGGGGTTTAACCCCTTCCTTACCGAACGCCTAGGGACGGCGCCAACTATCGGTAAAATAAAAATCTGGCTCCTCGTCGCCCCTGGGAATCTGTATTTTTTTGACCTATGACCCCTTCTCCTCTCCTCTGTCCTCAGTCCATCGCCTGCCCCTGGCGGGGGTTGATTGAAACCTATCGTCCCTATTTGCCGGTGACGGAGGAGACCCCGGTGGTGACGTTACTAGAGGGGAACACGCCCCTGATTCCAGCGCCGGCGCTGGCCCGGGAAATTGGTCGAGGCGTTCAAGTTTATCTAAAATACGATGGGCTAAATCCCACCGGCAGTTTCAAAGACCGGGGCATGACCATGGCGCTGTCTAAAGCCAAAGAAGCCGGCGCCGAAGCGGTGATTTGCGCCAGCACGGGGAACACCTCGGCGGCGGCCGCGGCCTACGCCCGGCGGGCGGGTCTGCGAGCCTTTGTGATTATTCCCGACGGCTATGTGGCGCTGGGAAAACTGGGACAGGCCTTGATTTACGGCGCCGAGGTCATCGCCATTGAGGGCAATTTTGACGACGCCTTAAAGGCGGTGCGCCAACTCTCGGCAGAGTACCCCGTGACCCTGGTCAACTCCGTTAATCCCTACCGTTTAGAGGGGCAAAAAACCGCCGCCTTTGAGATTGTGGACGTGCTCCGGGAAGCGCCGGACTGGCTCTGTATTCCCGTGGGCAATGCGGGTAAT
Organism: Cyanobacteriota bacterium; assembly: GCA_046304295.1. Taxonomy (GTDB): domain Bacteria; phylum Cyanobacteriota; class Cyanobacteriia; order Cyanobacteriales; family Microcystaceae; genus Synechocystis. Next base: position 2,840 of record JBKCES010000050.1, read on the forward strand.
ATCAGCGCCTATTGGCGGGGCTTTTGTCAGTACAAGGAAGCGGGCAAGAGCCACAAACTCCCCCGGATGATGGGCTTTCAAGCCGCCGGCGCCGCGCCGTTTTTAGCGGGACAACCGGTGTCCAACCCGGAAACCCTCGCCACGGCTATCCGCATCGGCAACCCGGCCAACTGGGATAAGGCCTGGGCCGCGTCCAAGGAGAGCGGCGGGGAATTCCGCTCCGTTACCGATGCCGAAATTCTGGCGGCTTACCGTTTCCTTGCCTCCCAGGAGGGCGTGTTCTGCGAACCCGCCAGCGCCGCCTCTGTGGCGGGGTTATTAAAAGTCAAAGATCAGGTTCCTGAAGGGTCTCGGGTGGTCTGCGTCCTCACGGGGAACGGTCTAAAAGATCCAGACTGCGCGGTGAACAATAGCGGCAACCAACTGAAAGCGGGAGTCAAGCCAGATCTCGGCGCCATTGCCCAGGTGATGGGTTTTGCTTAGGGAGCGGTAAAATCCATCAGCGGAGTATGACACAATAGGACTTTCCCTAGATTCCCCTCCGATGGAAATTCGTCGTCGTCCCCCCAATCCCCCCGTTAAGGTCGAGTCACTGCGCTACCAGACTCCCCACCCGGAGGCCCAGCCCCGCCATATTCTCGAAGAAATTGTCTGGCACAAGGAAGTCGAGGTGGAAAAGCGCCGGGAGGTTCTGCCCCTTTTAGATCTACAAAAAAAAGTCCGGGATCTGCCGCCCCCTCGGGATTTCCTCGCCGCGCTGAGGGAGAGTCCCCAACAACCGGCGCTAATCGCGGAGGTGAAAAAGGCGTCCCCCAGCAAGGGCGTAATTCGGGCCGACTTTGACCCCGTCGCCATCGCCCAGGCCTACGAACAGGGCGGCGCCGCTTGTATTTCGGTGTTAACGGATGAAAAGTTTTTCCAGGGGAGTTTCGAGAATTTAGCCCTGGTTCGTCAGGCGGTGTCCGTGCCCCTGTTGTGCAAAGAATTTATCATCTACCCCTACCAAATTTACCTAGCTCGGGGTCAGGGCGCCGACGCTGTGCTCCTGATAGCGGCCATTTTAAGCGATCAGGATTTGCGCTATTTTCTGAAAATTAGCCGTGCCCTAGGCCTGACGGCGCTGATTGAAGTCCATAGCCTGGAAGAATTAGACCGGGTCTTGGCGCTGGAGGGGGTAGAACTGGTGGGCATCAATAACCGTAATCTGGAAACCTTTGAGGTGAATTTAGAGACCACAACCTCCCTGTTAGCCCAACGCGGCGCCGTTCTAGGGGAGCGCCGGATTACGGTGGTGAGCGAGTCGGGCATTCATACCCCCGCCGATGTGGCGACGGTGGCGGAAGCTGGAGCTAAGGCGATCCTGGTGGGGGAATCCCTGGTGAAACAGTCCGATCTCTCCGGCGCTGTAGCTCAACTTATTTCAGTTATCAGTTAACAGTTATCAGTTATCAGGTAATCGTTATAGTCTCATTCAGGCGACTGAGATACGGGCTTCGGCTACGCTCAGCCCTCGTGCCCTGAGCATAGCCGAAGGGCAACCCTACATATTATTTTTACCCAGATGCCACTATGACCGAGTTACAACGGCCCAACCGACAGGAGTTGATCCAACAACTCCAACACACGGCCCAACAATTGGAGCGCCTAGCGGCGACCCTTCAGAAAACGGCAGACGAAGATCCCAGTCCGGCGCTGAGTCAGTGGGCCGCCCAAGCGGAGTTACTGTGTCAAGCCTACCCCGACCCCCTAGAAACCCTAGAGATGACGGCGGAGGATAGACAGGGGCTTGACCGGCTCTTGCCGCCCTACCCGGCTTTACAAAATCTCTGGCAAGGGGCGCTTAAGCTTCTGCGCCGTCTGTTGCCGTCTGGGGTTAACGCCAAACTCAGCGATTGGGGCCTAACGGCGCTGGTTTCCGGGGCGATTATCCTTTCTTTGCTAGCCGGGGTGGTCTGGGTTTCTTCAACCCCTAGCGCCGAGCTAATCGCCGAAGCGCCGGAACCCGCTAACGAAGTTTCTGTTGTTCCCGTTGCCCCGGAAGAAAGTCCCGTCCCCTTGCCTCCTGTTTTAGAAGCGCCGCGGGAACCGCAACGGGTGGAACTGGAGCCGCCCCCGGAGGCCCCCCTGACGCCGGAGCAGAATTTGCTGGCCTTTGTTCAACAGGAGGTGACGGATCTCACCCAGGCTTACCCCCCGGATTTGATTGTTCGAGTCCAGCCCGATTTAGACCGGCGCCGATTAACCTTAATTCTCAAGGAAGATTGGCTCAATTTGCCGACCGGCAAACAAACGGCGCTGGCCAACGCGCTTTGGCAAAGGGCCCAGCGCCTGACCTTTACCCAACTAACCCTGGAAACCCCCCAGGGGAAACTTTTAGCCCGGAATCCGGTGGTGGGGGAGGAGATGATTCTTTGGGCTACGTCTCCAATGAGCCTAGAATAGTTCAAGTTCCAGAAGACGATAAACCCAGTGCCGCAACTGGAGAAGTCCCTTAACCGGCGCTGGCGAAGGCCAGAAAATTAAGTTTTTTTACTGTTTTTTTACTGAGGATGACACTATTGAACACTTCGGGAAATATCCTGCAATATGAATCGACGATTTGGTCAACGGCCGATCTGTTGCGGGGCTGTGGGATTAAGGAGTCGGAATGGCCCGCCTACATGATGCCCTTTTTTGCCTTGATGATGCTGGAAAGCCGTTTGCTGAGAATGCTGGAGGAGCTAAAGGCGGAATTTGGGGAAGAGACCTTAGCGGCGCTGGGTCAAACCGCTCCGGCTGACGAAAGTAAAAACGATTTAATACAGCACATCCAAGACAGAGGACAAGGTTACAATGTCTATATTTTTGAAAAAAAACAGAGCCTACGTGACATCTGCCAGAATGATAAATCTTTTGATCTGGACTTTGAGGCCTATCTGAAGGGCTATGACGGGGAAACCAAAGACCTATTGGGGGTGGAGGTCTTTGAGGGGGAAAAATATCTGGATATCAAAGGGGTGATCGCCAAGCTCAAGGCCAAAAAGGTGCTGTTTAGCTATGTTAAAGCCTGGAGCAGTATTGATCTAAAACCCTTTAACAACTCGGATATCACTACCCTAGAGGAACATATCAAGCGCCGTTGGGCGGATATTTCCGCAGAAACCGCGGGGGAACAGTACACGCCGGACGATGTGATCGCCTTAATTGCGGAGATTATCGCTTCTAAAATTGAGGACGCCGACCGCCTATTGACCATCTACGATTGCACCTGCGGCGGCGGCAACCTTTTGTTTGGGGTGGAAGACCGTATTCAGGCAAAGGTGAAGCGCCTAACTCAAACTTTTGGGCAGGACTGGAACGACGCTCTTTACGCCCTAGCTCGAATCGAAAGCCGGTTTCGGATGGATTCCAAGATCGAGCACGGCAACACCCTCACCAATGACAAGTTTTCTGAAAATGAGTTTGATGTGGTGATCGCCAATCCGCCCTACGGGGTGGACTGGAAGGGTTTTCAAAAAGAGATTCAAGCGGACAAAACCCAGCGGTTTCAGTATTTACCTTCGGTGAGCGATGGGCAGTTGCTCTTTATGCAACATCTCATTTCTAAGATGAACGCGACAGGGATGGGGGTGGTGGTTCACAATGGCTCGACGCTGTTTAGTGGGGACGCCGGATCGGGGGAAAGCAATATCCGTAAGTGGATGTTAGATTGCGATTTGGTGGAGGCGGTGATTCAGTTACCAACGGACGAGTTTTTTAACACAGGTATTTATACTTATTTATGGGTTCTCAATAAAAATAAGCCCGCCGACCGCAAGGATCGGGTGATGTTGATCAACGCCAGCGAGAAGTTTAAGCCCCTGAAGAAAAACAAGGGCAATAAGCGGAAGGAGGTGGACGAGGCTAACCGTTTAGAGATTGTGGAAACTCTGAGCCGGTGGGCGGATAGTAACCTTTCAAGGGTGAACGAAGAAATGGGGGTTTCAGGGAGAGGAGTAGATGGTGTATGGTAAGAGGGCAAACAAGGACGATAGAGATGAAAGCCAGAGAAATCCAGATTTCGGAGGCGGATTGGGAAGCAACACCGGCAAGTGTAAAGAAGCTGGTGGAAGTGCTAATGGAAGAAGTCGCTCAGCTAAAGATACAAGTAGCAGTACTAGAGGAGAAGTTGGGAAAAAACTCAAAGAACTCATCAAAAGCGCCGTCTGGGGACGGACCAGAGGTAAAAAAGGGGAAAGAGGAGAAAAAAGAGGAGGGGAAGAAGAAAAGAGGGGGTCAGGTAGGACATAGAGGAGAAACAAGAGAATTGTACCCATTGGAGGCGTGTCAAGAGGTGATAGACCACTATCCCCAGGCATGTAGGAGATGTGGAGAAGGGTTAAGTGGGGAAGACCCGGAGCCATACCGACACCAGATAGTAGAACTGCCAAAAATCCAGCCAATAGTGATAGAGCACAGGTTGCACGAGTTGGAGTGCGAACACTGTGGAGGGAAAACACGGGCAAAGTGGCCGGAGGGAGTAAATAGAGGAGGATATGGGGAGAGGCTGAGCGGATTAGTAGCGCTACTGAGCGGAGCCTACAGGCAAAGTCACCAACAGGTGAAAACGTTGCTAGAGGTGGTATGCGGGATTGAAATCTCGACGGGAAGCATCAATAATCTCAGGCGAGAAATAAGTAAAGCGTTAGAGGAGATCGTGGGGGAAGCTCATGAATATGCGAAAAAGCAAAGAGTAGTTCATAGTGATGAGACCGGTTTCCGCCAAGGAAATGGAGATGGAGGAAATCCAGAACACAAGCGGGGATGGTTATGGGTGTTAGTGACCCCGATGGTAGTGGTTTTCCAATTTCTGCTCAGTCGTGCCCAAAAAGGGGCAAAAAGCCTGATAGGGGAAGACTTTGAAGGTATTTTAGTCTCTGACCGCTATGGGGCCTATAACTGGCTAGACATCGGTCAACGTCAGGTCTGT
>JBKCES010000051.1:0-4126 GCA_046304295.1 Cyanobacteriota bacterium
GTGTTCAGGATAGAATCCCCTGAGTTATCCCCGTACCAAGCGTAATCGCCTAGCTGATTTTCATTATCCCCAAAATAATAACGAGTTTGAGTTCCCGCTCGACAAGCGTATTCCCATTCCGCTTCGCTGGGCAACCGATAGCTTTGGCCAGTCATCTGGCTTAATTTTTGACAAAATTCTTGGCAGTCGTTCCAACTGACTTGCTCAACTGGATTTTGGGGATTATCGCTAAAGTTCGAGGGATTATTACCCATGACGGCTTGCCATTGCTCCTGAGTGACTGGATATTTCCCCAGATAAAATTCCTGTAAGGTCACTTGATGCGGCGGTTTTTCATGATCATATTCATTTGATCCCATCAGAAAACTTCCCGCCGGAATCTTGACCAGCTCTAGTTTTGCTCCGCCGGGTAAACTTTCAGTTAGTTGATTAGCTTTTTGTTGTCTAGGGTCTTGTTGTAACTTATAATTAATCCGCTCAATGGCCTTCCTGGCCTTTGTTCGATCGTTGGCGCTCGACCGCTCAGCCTCAATTACCTGCCACCACAGCTCCCTAGCTCTAACATAATCCCCTTCTAACTCGGCGTCCCTTGCCTCTTCTCTAAGATGAGCAATATCGGCCGGCGTTGCGCAACTGAGCAGTAAAGGTCTATCGTATTTAAACCCCGGCTCAGGGATAACCCGCGGCGTCTGAATCCTTTTCCCATGTTCGCGATTCAGCGCCGGCACCCGTTGACTCAGATATTGCTCCAATGCCCTGGGAGTCGTGTGCCGCTCTAGCCCCTCCAACAGAGCGTAGGTAAAAACGCCCTGCTCTAGCGCCGGAATCTCATAAGACCGCTCCCCCCGATCACAGGAAAACAAGGTCACAATCCCCCGCTCCTTAGCGATCTCTAGGGTCTGCTCTCCCATGCCCTGTCCCAGATCTCGACCGCCCTCAGCTTCCCCTCGGACGCGATTACGACACATATCCATCACCATCACCACATTCACGGCGCCGCACTCCCTCAGACAATCGGCGACGAAACTAATGGGAATGGCAGTATCCGTCAAGTCATCCGGGTTGCCGTCGCAAGGCAATAGAAAATCCTGGCGCTCATGGACAATCCCATGACCCGCATAGAAAAACCAGAAATTGTCGGCGCCTTTCGCCCTCGCAATCTCCTTTCTCAGCAGATGTCTTAGGGCGTTCCGAGTGGGACGGCGCTGGGCGGCGGCGCCGTCATCGCAACACAGCAACACATTCTCCGGGGGGAATTTTGCCCCCTCGCACAAAAACCGCCTGACCTTAACGGCGTCGTTGACCGCGTACTTCAGGTGATCGTCAGCGGGCAAGAACTCGTATTGATTGACTCCAATCGCGATAGCCCAGTTGTTTTCCGCCATTTACTTCCCGTCCGATCGAGTAAATTTGATCTTGATCGCACCCTTGCCGGACGCTTCTCCCCCCGCCACCAGTTTAACCTCTCCCTTTGCCCCAATCTCCAGCGATAGTTCGATTTCCGAAAGTTGTACCCTAGAGGGCGTTCCTAACGACGCGGTTGATTCCGCTTGCATCTGCTGGTCTGCCTGCTGAAACAATCGTCCCACCATTCCCAAGAAACCCGCCATCCGGCGCTCTAATACCTCCGGGTCTAACCTCACCTCAACCAGCGCCGAGGCCCGCTTCTGAAGCGTCTCGCCCCATCCCCGTTCTCCCTCCACAGAGGCCGCTTCATCGGCGCTGACCAACACAATAATTTCATCTGGGGGCGTAGGTGAATTAGGCATGATCATAGTCTTAAGTTATTACGGAATTATAGCGAGATCGGCGCTCTAGGTTTTATCCCCCCTAGCCCTTCGGGTAGAGTTGGTAAAGATTTGTGATATAGCGGCTTGCAGATTGGTGAGATACGGGCTTCGGCTACGCTCAGCCCTCGCGCCCTGAGCGTAGCCGAAGGGCTGTCCCTCATTCGCAAGAATACCGCTATAGGTTGAGTCGAGATAAACAATCGGTGCCGATTCTTGGGCCCGTTAAGCTCAGGGCAGATCTCCTAGTGGCTCTTTTAGATCTTTAATAAACCTATGTTGCCAATATTTATACCTGTTATCGGTTCCCCGTGACTCGTAGGAGCGCGTCGTATTTAGGAGAACTGGTTTCTTGCACATGGGTTAAAGCGCCCCAGGAGCCGAATCTCCCCGGTTGAGAAATATCGGTAAAGTGTGTAAAGAGACCAGCGCCGGTCTTTTGCCATTGGGCCAAATATTGGTCGTAGAGTTGCCCCATGCGAGGGTCGCGATTGGCTTTAATCAGCAGATCGACAATAGCGGCGTTTTGTCCTACCCTTCGTACCGGCGCTAGGTGTTGTCCCCCTTCGTAGGCGATAAGCTGAATGCCTTTGCTATCCGCTAGGGTTTTGTAGGCCGCCATATTTTTAAAAGCCTGCTGGAGACCTCCGCCTTCCGGGCCCTTCGTCACCTGCCCTCCTTGGGTGAGTTCCTTAAAGAGGGTATTGAGGCCGCCGTCGGGTTGGTTTGTCCAAGCGCTAACCGACGTTTGGTTATCGGGCCTGCCGATATAACTGCCAAAGTAGGGCGCAATAGCCACGGCGTCGACGCCGTAACTTTGGGGAGAACGGGGCGTTTTATCCCAGGCGAAGGCCAGAACTCGTTTGCCAATTTCTAACCCGTTCGCCTTAGCCCCCATGACGCCGATAACGCGACTTTTCTGGTCGCTAAATACCTCGTCCCAGATGCCAATCACCTGAACCGTCCGCTGGCTAAACTTGTCCATAATTTTTTGCATTTCCGTCTGCTCGGCGCCGAGGGAAGTTTTCAGCGCCTGCTCTTTGATCCATTTCTGTTGCCCAAATTGCCCATTCCAGACTTCGTTGGAATATTCCACATAGACCTTCAGATTTGGATTGAGATGTTTTTTGACGTAGAGGGCAAAATTGCGGACATAGTCGTCCGTAGCTTGATGGGGCATACAGAACCAGGGATCGGCGCCGAGGGTATTGGCCAACTGCACCATAATTTCTACCGGAACGCCCTTTTTCATCCAGGTGGCGGACTGGAGGGTAGGACGATTTTGCCAAGTAACTTGTTCTGAATTATTGGTTTCCATCCAATCCATAAACCGGAGGGCGCTAAAGGGTTTCAGACGCTGGAGGTATTCCGGGTTAAAAGGTTGGCTTTGGTAGGTGCTTTCGGCGCCGACAGGAATGACCCGAATATTACGTAAATAGTTGGCGGGATTAGTGGCGGCGATACCGAGGGTAATACCCCGATTGGAGGGGGTCACTAATAAAACATCTCTACCGGGCTGGGACTCTGTGTCCAACTTAACTGCGTCGCCCTGGTAGGTCAGAGTTCCTTCCCCGTCGTAGAGAACGAGGTATTTTCCCCCCGGATAGCGCCCCTGGAGACTAGACAATAACAGGGCCTTCACTTGAGGGCGTTGAGGACGGGGATTTTTGCCTTTCCGGGCCGGTTTAGCTGGAGCGGGCGTGTTGGGGAGGGAGCGAACCCAACCTTGAGCGTCGAGGTCTAAAACTATCTTGGTTGAGGCGTTTTGCTCCTGACGGCGCCGACGCCCCTGGGGAGCTGGGGTTGCTTCGCTTCCTTTAGCCGCCTTAGTTTTCGGCGCCGTCCAAGGTCGGGAAGATTTAAAGGCATCCACAAAGGGAACCGCCGGCGACCAGTCCCGGATGCCTGTTAGGTTGGTTCCCCATTGGGCGGATTGAGTCTGACTGGGAGCCGCCGCTAGAGTCGGGGTTGTCGGCGCTTCGGCAGTGGGCGACGTAACGGCCTTTTGTTCCCCCGCCTGAAGGGGGGCGAATTTCTGTTGCGTTAGACCCCAAACGGCGCCGAGAATGGCTAGGCCCGCAATGGGAAATCCGTAGGTTTGCAGAAGTTTGGACATGAGATTGAGATAATTAGGGACTCTCGCCGGCGCCGAAGGCTTCAACTTGTAAAACCGGGCCGATCATGGCTAGGGTCATCACATTCTCTAAAATTCGACCCTGAATCCAAACGGGGCCGGTGAGTTTACAAAGATCCGAGGGGGGCGACTGGAGTTCGTAAACGGCGCCGTCGGGACAGACCAACGCCCAGACCCCAAAGCCAAAACCCCGCTTTTCCAATTT
>JBKCES010000052.1:0-3202 GCA_046304295.1 Cyanobacteriota bacterium
GTCTTCCGCTCCCCAACGAACCGAGGAGACGGCGGATGCCCGTCGCGCCGCCCGCGAGCCTTTAAATTTATCCTCTAACGAAGCACCCCTAGGGACAGGAGCGAGAAATAACGTGATTGGCATGCCCGGTATCAATAACAACATCGCCGAAGTGGTGGTGGTGGAACCCCATTCCTTTGAAGAAATGCCCCAGGTGATCCAGACTCTCCGAGACCGTAAATCGGTGGTTTTGAATCTCAACGCCATGCCCCCGGAAGAAGCCCAGCGGGCGGTAGATTTTGTGGCGGGGGGAACCTACGCCATCGACGGTCATCAGGAGCGCATTGGCGAAAGTATTTTCCTCTTTACGCCCAACTGCGTTAAAGTCAGCACCCTCTCCGGCGCCGCCCAGGACTTGCCGGAACCGGCGCCGAGTCGTTCTTTCGCCTCTCCCTGGGGGTTAGAAACCAGTCGCCTAGCCCAGTAAGCAACCGTGGGGGGATTGAAGGCAGAGGGTTTTTTCCTTAAACTAGCGGAGGAACCCTTGGCTGATCTCTCAGGACTTAACCTTTTCTCGACGTTTTCTCGTGTCTATTCATCTTGGTATCATTGGCGGGGGAGTGATGGCGGAAGCCATTCTCTCCCGTTTAATTTCGCAACAAATTTACGGCCCGGAGCAGATTCTCGTCAGCGATCCCCAACTGAATCGCCGGGAGTTTCTCAAGCAAACCTATCAGGCCCGGGTCTCGGAAGATAATCAAGATGCGGCTAACGCCTCGGAAGCGGTCATTTTGGCCGTTAAGCCCCAGATTTTAGACCGGGTCATCGCCGGTCTGGCGGGGAGCCAGGATAAACCCCTGATTATTTCCGTGCTGGCGGGAACTCCCATTAGTCGCTTGGAATTTGGTTTCCCCGACCATCCCATTATTCGAGCCATGCCCAATACCCCTGCCACGGTGGGCGCCGGCATGACGGCGCTTGCGCCGAATAAGTTAGTAGAACCCTATCACCTTAGTTTAGCCAAATCTATTTTTACCGCCGTGGGGCAGGTGGTGGAGGTGCCGGAGTCGTTGATGGACGGCGTCACCGGGCTTTCCGGCTCGGGGCCGGCCTATGTGGCGCTCTTGGTGGAGGCACTGGCGGACGGCGGCGTGGCTTCGGGTTTGCCCCGCGCTATCGCTGGTAAGTTGGCTCTGCAAACGGTGTTGGGCACGGCCCAATATCTCCAGGAAACCGGCCTCCATCCGGCGGAGTTGAAGGACCGGGTCACCAGTCCGGGGGGCACCACCATCGCCGGGGTGACAGTGTTGGAAAAAATGGGGTTTCGGGCCGCCCTCATCGAAGCGGTGCGGGCCGCCTTTCGGCGCTCTCAGGAGTTGGGCAAGCATAAAAATTAACTTAAGCTCACAAGTATTTCATGACGTTCACCAGCTATTTAGGTCTGGTATATGGAGAGCCGCCGATTCCTCGGCGCCGTTATCTGTTGATCCCGCCCCAAACGGTTGTCAAGAGCCTAAGCTTCGAGCCAGCCCCGCAGAAGCGCCGACTGTTGCGGGGAGGGATGGGGAATGGTCGAGACTTCATGGCGACTGGGCTGGGGAGCCTGGAGTTGGGCGGAAACGGTTTGCAGACAGTCTTGATGAAAGTAGGTAATTTTAACCCAGTCCTGGGGTTGAAAATCCTGAAGCCGCTGGTTAAAGGTCTCGGCGCTGATTTTAAAGCCATTGAGCGCCAAGAGTTCGTCTTCGCAACTGAGACCCGCTTGCTCCGCAGGGGAGCCAACGGCCACAAATTTAACCTTGACCCGTCCCCCCTCCGGTTGCAATTTAGCGCCGAAGTAGGGGGCGGGGTCGTCGTACTGAGGAGTGAGAACTAGACCAAAGGGTTCGAGGTAATCTTCTAGGGGCAGTTCCGTTAATCCGTAGAGATACTCTTGCCAGAAATCCGCTAAATCGGCGCTGGCGACTTCGCCAATGATCGCCTCCAATTCCGCTTCCTGAAAACCCTGTTCCCCTTGTCCAAAGCGCCGCCAGAGTGACCGGAGAACATCGTCGAAACTGCGTTGATTGCCATGGCGCCGACGGATCAGGAGGTCGAGCATTAAGGTGAGCAATTCCCCCTTGAGGTAGTAGGACATTTGGCAATTATCGCTATGGTTATCCCTGCGGTAAAGCTTAATCCAGGCATCAAAACTGGACTCTGCTAGGGGCTGAACTAAACGACCGGGGGTCAGACGGTAACGGCTAATTTCCTTGCTTAAGTTCTTTAAAAAAGTCAAGACATCGTAGCGCCCGGCCCGGAGGGGAATCAGCAGGTCGTAATAACTGGTGACGCCTTCGGCGAACCAAAGACTGGGGGTGTAGTTTTCCTGATAATAATCAAAGGTTTCTAGGGCGATAGGCCGCAGGCGCTTGATATTCCAGAGATGGAAAAACTCGTGGGCCGCTAATTGCAGAAAACGCTGGTACTTTTCCGGCTCTCGAAAACCAAAACGACTGTAATTGAGGGTGCAACTGTCGCGATGCTCTAGGCCGCCGTAGCCCTGGGAGGAGAGGTGGAGGATGAATAAGTAACGCTCGTAGGGCAATTCTCCCCAAATTTCCGCTTCCGTTTCAATAATCTGCTCTAAGTCCGGGATGAGGCGCTCTGGATCTAAATTCCCCTCTCCCCAAACTGCTAATTGATGGGCTTTACCCCGGACGGCAAACTCGTAAATGGCTTGGGTTCCCATTTCTACGGGACTATCCACTAGGACGTCGAAGTTAGGAACCTGATAAACAAATTGTTCCCCGGTTTGGGGTTCTAGGGCGACGCTCACCGTCCAATCAGGACGGGGGGGAATCACCGCTAAGGTTAAGGGATGATCTTCATAGCCCGCCGCGGCTAAAAACAAAGCGGCGCCGTTAAAGTAGCCGTGGCTCCCGTCGAGGTGATTGGTGCGCACCGAGAGTTCGTAGGCGTAAACCCGGTAGGTGATTTTTATCTCCGTCACTCCGGCGCTGTCGATTTGCCAATGATTTTTGGCCAGTTTAACGGCTGATCGCGCCTTACCATGTCCGTCTTCTGCCCGCAGATCCTGAAGATGGCGGCTATATTCCCGAATTAAGTAAGATCCCGGCGTCCAAACCGGCATTTTCAACTCCAACCCCGGCGCCGACCAGTTCTGAACCATGAGACAAACGCAAAAGTAGTGATTTTCGGGGTGGGGACAGGAAACCTGATA
>JBKCES010000053.1:0-4411 GCA_046304295.1 Cyanobacteriota bacterium
AGCCAACGTTCGGGGGGAATCCGCTCCCGGAGGATTAAGCGAGCACCGAGCAAACTGACCCCGTAACCCAGCGCCGTGGCGGGCCGCACCAGACTAATATCAGCCCAACTGAGAAGGGAGAGAAAACAGAAAAAAGCCAAAGCCTGACAACTCACCCCCAATAAAATCAGGGGATGACGCAGAATTTGTCCGATCCAGTTCAAAACCCCCAGGGGCGATTTGAGAGAAACGGTGCCGATTTGTTTTATGCCCTTGGCGGTGAGGAGATCGCCGGCGGAATCCGCCACAGCCAGAGCTAAAACCCCCAGCCAAAGCCGAGAGAGCGCCAACCCCGCCGGCAATAACCAGACCAGGGGCAAAGATGGGGAGCGACCTGGGGCAGTCGGGCGGGATTCGCTCCGATAAATTAATCCCACCCCTAGGGCGATAACCAGCGCCGAGAGCCAACGCCGGGGAGAAACCGGTTCCTGAAGCAGTAGCCAAGCCAGTAGAGCGTTAAAAATGTAACTGCTGGCCATCAAGGGTAGGACTAGGCTCAGATCCAGACGGGAAACGGCGCCGAAGTAGAGAAAGAGGGAGGCCACTAGGGTGACAGCGCCGCCGATAATCCAGGGACTGGTGAGCAAATAGAGTGCCAATCCTCCCAAGCTGGCTAGATCGTAGGACTCTACGGCGCCGAAGAGTTTCATCCCCCGGCTCAGCCCCAGGTCCCCCAGGACTTGGGTGGTCACCACCGCCAGCAGGAGGGCGATATTTTTCCAAGGGGCGGTTTTTGTCATTGCAGACCTAAGTATTTATGGGTCTGGAGACTCAGACGCCAATGGGGATGGTGGAGAATATAGTCCGCAATCCACTGGGGAGCGTCAGCGGTTCCCCACTCCGGTTGCAGGTAACGGGGCTTGTCCTCGGGAACTTGACGGGACTGGTCTTCGGCCCAGGTTAAATCCTCCGGTTGGGCAACGACGACTTTCAACTCCGAGGCCTGGAGGTAAAGGCTGGCATGGGGCGGTTTATAGGGCTTAGGAGAAAGGGTGATCCAATCAAACCGGCCCCTGAGGGGATAGGCGCCGGAGGTTTCCAAGTGCAGACGAAGGCCGGCCTGAATCAAAACGGCGGTTAACGGTGCCAGGTCGTGGAGGAGGGGTTCGCCGCCGGTGATCACCACAAAGCGAGGCCGGGCCGCCAGAGCTTCTTCAATTAAGACATCCGGCGCCTTTTGGGGAGAGCGCCGGACGTCCCAGGTTTCCTTTTGGTCGCACCAGGGACAATGGACATCGCAGCCCCCCAGACGAATAAAAAAGGCACTAGCCCCCGTCCAGGCGCCTTCTCCCTGGAGGGAATGAAAGGTTTCGACGACAGGATAGGTTAACATGGGTGAAATTTCAGGGGCGGTAGTCGGATTAAATAAAGATATTAGCTGATAGTATCATTCTATTCTAAATAAAATTCGGCAAACTTAACATTCTTTCCCGAGTCTGGTCATGTCTACTTACCCTTTTTTCGCCCAGACGGAGCGTCAGGAAATGTCGGTGTCCATGGGGACGACTTTTCTGGGAAGCGCCGGGTTAACGGCTCTCCTTTACGGTCTCGCTTACCCCCTCAGAAAAACACCCCTAGGCATCCAAATGTTCGAGCGGGGATTCACTCAGATATTGGTAGTTTTTTTAGGGATTTTTATCGCTTTTTATCTCAGTTTTCGTCTTTTGAAAATTAGGAGAGAGTTTAAACATTTGAATCAAGAGATCATTCCCGCTAATATTTTTAATATTAGTCCCGCTCATCCCGGTTTAAACAACCTCCAGCAGGCCCTTATTCAGGAAAAAAGCCTTTTCTCTCGGCGCTGTAGTCGGGTGATCGGCGCCTATCAACAAGCTCAGACCCGCCGAGCTGCGGCGGAGTTTGCCCAGGAAGATGCCTTATTTTACCAACAAATGATGGCTTCGGCCTACGCTCTTCCGCGAATTCTCCTCTGGTCTATTCCTCTGCTGGGTTTGATGGGAACTCTTTTTGGCCTAGGCGCCGCGGTTCAGGGCTTTTCCCGGTTTTTGGAGCAAGCGGCCAATTTAGAACAAGTCCAGACTGGGTTTGGCTCCGTCGCGGCGGGGTTGGCCGTCGCCTTTGACTCCACCCTAGCGGCGCTCTTCTTCAGTATTGCCGGGATGGTATTTTTAAGCTTAGTCGAGCGCCAAGAAAATCAATTATTACTCTTAATTGATATTTATATTGCCGATAAAATTTTGCCCCGCCTACAGGAGCCGGAGCTAGAGCCGTCCCAATCTCACTGGCGAGACAGCCTGGAGGAAGTGGTGCAGGAACTCTTACCCCGCAGACCTGTCCCGAGGGCCGTCGGGTCAGAAGCCAACGAGAGCCTTGTCCTTGAGGTGCGAACCGTTCAAAAAAATCTTGTGGCTCTGCTAGAGGGGATTTACCAAAATCACCAAGATTGGCAACACCAAAGCCAACTTGCTAGCCAGCGCCTAGAAACGATCCTCTGTGAGTTATCTCAGCAGATTCAGGGGATTGCCTCCCCGGCTCTGTCGGCGGCTTCGCCCCAGGGTGGTTCACTTGAACCGCTCTTGGAGCTAGCCCGAGACTTTCATCAGGAGTTTCTGGGGGGCATCGCCCGAGTAGAGGCCCTATATCAGAACCAATCCCTCCAAATCCAAGCTTCCCAAGACCAGTCGGCTCGGGCGCTCCGGGAGACGGTGGAACGCCTCAGTCAACATTACCAAGCCCTCCATCAAGGCCTGGCCGTCTATCAACAGCAACTCGAACAAACTCGCCAACTCCTCCAGGCAGCGCCGCAAACCTTAGGCCAATCCTTCCAGGACTATGGTCAACGTTTGGAAGCGCTAGCCCTGGCCCTCGAAAGGCAAAACCAGCCCTGGACAACGGCGCTGAGGGAACTTCAAACGCTTCTAGAGCGCCTGGACGAGGCTTCTCCGGAATCGGAACGCCTGACCGCCGTTTTAGGGGACATTGAACGGACTCTAACGGCCCTCCGCCCCAGTTTAGACCGTCTAAACGCGCCCCGACGCCTAGTGATGTTTGAGCAAGAAGATCCTTCCCATGAAACCCGTCCCCTCTAGGCCTAGCGACGGACTCCTGTTGCTGGCTCTGCTAGTTTGCGCCCTAGGAAGCGTTCTCCTCTTAGCCGCGCCTCTAACCCTCTTTCGCCTGCGCCTCCCCCGGCAGGTTCGGCTGGCGGCGCCAGCGTTGGCCGGAAAAACCGCAGTTTATATCGATTGTCAGCCGGAGGGGATCGTCCTCTACCCCGGTCAACAAAGAATTCCCCTAGCGGCGCTTCGGGGAGATCAATCTCTCTTCCAGACTTTTTTAAAGACCCTCAATCCTCAAAAAACCTATGTTTTACTAGCAGTGCGCCCCCAAGGGATTTCAGCCTTTCAGACCGTCCGGGCCGAAGTCCGGCGCCGGGGACTGTCCTTCGGCTACGAACCCCTAGACCCGGATTGGCTAATCCGCCCCTAGGGCGCTTGCCAAATGCGTTGATGGTAATCCTCTAGACGAGCGTAGGGATCAACGGGAGGATGGTCATGGTTATGACCGTGGTGGTGGTGATCATGACCATGACTGTGATCGTGGCTGTGTCCCCCCTGGGCTTTAAAGGCCAAGCGGAACTTACAGGCTTCGCAATTCATTTGCACCTGACCGAGGTGGGTTTCCAGTTCCCGCTCCCGGGTTAGTTGCAAAAGTTGAGATTGAACGCCCATTTCCGGTAGGCAAACCATTTCAATCTCCGGGAACCGCGCCTGCTCTTGGGCGGTGAGGGTAAAGATTTTTTTTACCAGAGCACCGGTAAAGAGAAAGTAGGGCAGGACGATAATCCGGCGGGGCTGGTAGAGCCGAGCGCGGCGAAAGCCTTCTTCCAGACGGGGATGGGTAATGCCGATGAAACAGGTTTCTAGGGTCTGGTAACCGCTCCCTTCCCAGAGCATTCGTCCCATTTTATAGACATCGCCATTGGCGTCGGGGTCGCTAGCGCCGCGGCCCACAAAGAGAACCACCGTTTCAGAACGGGGAACGCCCCCCGGTTGGTCTAAGGCCGCTAGGCGCTCCCGCCAGAGGTCTAAAATCGTCGGGGTAATGCCAAAGTGGCGCCCGTAGGCGAAGCGAACCTGAGGAAACCGCTCCCGACTATGATCCAGTTCGTTGGTAACATCGAATTTATTGTGGCGGGCGGCGAAGAGAAGGATGGGGAGCGCCGAAATTTCCGTAAAGCCTTGGGCGACGCAGGCTTCCACGCCTTCCTGAATGGAGGGTTCCGTGAGTTCCAGAAAACAGGGAATTACCGGACGACTGGTATCCAGCGCCTGATAGGCCTGGGCGAAATCCAAAAAGGTCTGGCGTCCGTCTTCGTCCCGGGTGCCGTGGCCGATCATCAGTAGGGGAC
>JBKCES010000054.1:0-12585 GCA_046304295.1 Cyanobacteriota bacterium
TGCCATCGCGACTCGTTATGATAAACGCTCGGTGAATTTCTTGGGGGCTATTCATCTAGCCGCATCCATAATTTTGTTGGCTTAGCTCCTTAACATTAAGAGGTATATTTTGTCAAGTCCTTTAAATGATGACACCCCCTACATGTATAAGATTTGCTCCCAATGCTCCTGAGCAAAACCCGGTAGAAGATGTTTGGCTACAAGTCAAAAATTTCTTGAGAAAATACTGGTATTTATGCAACTCATTCGCAATTATGAAATGGCTTTTTTGCTTTTTCTTTTATGGTGAATAATTTGATTTCCCTAAGCTTAACTGGTATGGTAATTTTCAGGCTAAACCTGAGTAAGTTTCACCCGACTCTTGCATTTTATCCACCATCAGCTTCACAACCCGGATGTGATTGCTATACATATAGGATGGCATCGTTCCCTCTCCTAATCGCCTCTTGCTGCCTAATCATTATCCGCTCCCTGAGCATAGCCAGACTCGGCGCTCCATAACCATTATTCGCTCCCTGAGCGTAGCCAGTCTTACCGCTCCCTGAGCGTAGCCGAAGGGAGCTTACACAACACCGAGCGCCGCTTCCAGATCTCGCTGTCCTTGGACAATATCCGCCTCCAACTGAGCCAATCGCGTCAGAATGACCTGGGGCGCCTCGTGGACGACCGTTTCGTATTCCACCTCCTTGTACCGATTGATACTCAGGTCGTAATCATTTCCCGCAATCTCCGCCTTAGGCACCAAAAAACTGCGATCCGTCCGGCGCCGGTCTTGCTCCGCCGCCCGATTTTGCCAACGGGCCAGAATATCCGGCAGATCGCTCTTCTCCGGTTGCGGCGAGCGCTTATCATCTAGAGAAAACCCGTCCGCCTGCATATCGTAGAACCAGACCTGATCCGTGCCGCCGGAATTAGTCTTAGTAAAAAAGAGAATCGCCGTCGAGACCCCCGCGTAGGGTTTAAAGACCCCTGACGGCATGGAAATAACCCCATCCAGCTTATGCTTCTCCACCAAAATCTTCCTCAGTTCCTTATGGGCCTTAGAAGAGCCAAATAAGACCCCGTCCGGCACAATCACCGCGCCCCGTCCCCCCGTTTGCAGGAGTCGCAGGAATAGGGCTAAAAAGAGCAATTCAGTTTTTTTCGTCTTGACAATTTGTTGAAGATCCTTCGCCGTGGACTCATAGTCCAAACTCCCGGCAAAGGGAGGATTGGCAAGTATCAGGGAAAAGTGCTCCGCATCGTCCTGATTGGCTTGGGCGAGAGAATCCCGGTAGCGAATATCTGGGTTTTCGACCCCATGCAGAAGCATATTCATCGAGCCGATACGGAGCATTGTCGAATCGAAATCGTAGCCGTGGAAAGTGCCGGAGTTAAAGCGGCGGCGGCTCTCTTCCGATTTGTAGATGACCTCGCTATGGTGTCGCTGGAGATAATCCGACGCCGCAATTAAAAACCCGGCGGTGCCGCAGGCCGGATCGCAAATCACATCCCTAGGGGTCGGCGCGGTCATGGCCACCATCAGCTTAATAATGTGACGGGGCGTGCGAAACTGCCCATTTTGTCCGGCGCTGGCGATTTTCCCCAGCATGTACTCGTAAAGGTCGCCTTTGGTGTCCGTGTCCGTCATCTCAATGCCGTCCAACTGATCGACCACGTTGGCCAACACCCGCGGCGTCGGCATCATAAACAGCGCGTCCTTCATGTGGTGAGAATAGGTCGAATCCTCCCCTCCCTCGGCGCCGTTCTGACTCCCCAACGTTTTCATAAAGGGGAAGACCTCGTCCCGCACGATGGCAAACATACGCTCCGGCGCCGCTTCCTTAAACCGCGACCACCGCAGATGCTCCTGCTCCGCCCTAAAAATCGGCGCTTCGATGGGTTTACCCGTGCGAGCGGCCTTGTGCTCCCGCAACGTGTGCAACTCGTCCAGGCGCTTGATAAAGAGCAGATAAGTTAGTTGCTCAATAACCGAGAGAGGGTTCGAGACACCGCCAGACCACATCGTATCCCAGACGCGGTCCACCTTAGATTTGAGTTCGCCGGTAATCATAAATTTAATTTACCTTTTTCCCGCTCCCTGAGCGTAGCTAGACTCGGCGCTCTCTGAGCGTAGCCGAAGGGAGCGTACTTGGGAACGTTGGCTTCGGCTACGCTCAGCCAACGATTGGTAGGCTCAGCCAATGGGGTGTACTCGATCAATCCTATACCCGCGCCCTGAGCGTAGTGATACCCTGAGCATAGCCGAAGGGCCGAAGTGCGTCTCTCACCAATCTGCAAACCGCTATATAGCAGGCCTAAGTGAATCATGAACAGGCTCCGATTTGCTCCCCCCTTTCCAAGGGGGGTTGGGGGGGATCATAACTTGATTGCGTTCACCACCCATTTAGGCCTGCTATAGATTCTATTTAACAACATCCTAGACTTTCCTTTTCTTTCAGATTGAGTTTAGCCCCCGGCGTGTTTAGAGAATCTTGGACGAGCCTCCCCAATCTTGAGAAAAGGCGAAGAATACGCTCCGTCTATTGGCTATAATCTGGGGCAGTTCGTTTTCCCCGGCGGTGTGTGAGGATGGTTTCAATGTCTTACTCCCTTTCTTTTTGGCGACAGTTTCTCTTCGGCGTTCGGCGCTTTCCCTTCGGTTTAGCGCTAGCGTTCGGCGCTTTAACGCTCTGGTCGGGGGCGGCCCAAGCTTTAGATTTGCGGGTGGCCATTACCAAGGGCGCCGGTTCTGTGCGAGTGGGCAGTTCTACTCCGGGCATTGTGCGGGACGGCGCCGGCAAAGTGGTAGGCTCCTTAGATCCCTTAGTTCCCGCCACGGCGACGGCCCGGGGTCGGGGCGTCAGTTTAGGGAATTGGAGCGCCTCCCAATTAACCGTAGAACCCCAGGGCGAAGGCGTAGTTTGGATCGGAGATCGTTGGTATCGGGGACGGGTGCGGCTCCTCCGGCAGGGCACCGGGGTGACGGCGGTGAATCAGGTCAATATCGAGTCTTATTTGTATAGCGTGGTGGGCGCCGAGGCCATTCCCAGTTGGCCCCTAGAGGCGCTGAAGGCCCAGGCAGTGGCGGCCCGCACCTATGCCATTTACCAAAGTTCCAAGGACAGCAACCGCTACTATGATCTGGACACCACCACCGCCACCCAGGTCTATAAGGGATTAAACGCTGAGTACGTGAGCACAGTAGAAGCCGTGGAGGGAACCCAAGGACAAGTGATGACCTACGGCGGCAAAGTGATCCTTGCGGCCTTCCACGCCGCCTCCGGGGGCCATACGGAAAATGTGGAGGAAGTTTGGACCTCTCCCCTGCCCTACCTGCGGGGCGTGGTGGACTATGACCACAATTCGCCGGTTTTCCAGTGGGATAAAAGTTTCACCAGCGCCGAACTGGGGCGTATCTTTGGCGTCGGCGCCGTTCAAGTTTTAACCCCTGTTCGCACCACGGCTCGGGGACGGGTGGTCAGCTTGCAGGTTCAGGGCAGTCGCGGCCGCAAAACCTTTACCGGCGCTAGGGTTCGACAACTCTTGGGCTTGCGGAGCACCCTGTTTACCGTTTCCGCCGAAGGGGGAAGGTTTCAAATTTTCGGACGAGGCTCCGGCCACGGCATTGGCCTGAGTCAATGGGGTGCCTATAGTCTGGCTCAACAAGGGATTTCCTATCCCCAAATCCTTGCTCACTATTACCAGAACGCGGCTTTAACCCAACTGGAACAGTGACCAGTTAGTCAGTTGTAACGGCATTCGCAGATCTAAGGGTGAGTGCCAAGTTTTAAGCCCAGGACTTGCAAAAAACTGCGGAATAGGGGCTGAAGAACATACAGCCGTCTTTAGCTAGCGAAATCAAAGCACCCTTCAGGGCTGAGGACTGGCTCCCCGGCAATAATGGCTTTAGATATGGTCGAGGTGGGCCGCCAGCGCCTGATAAAAGGTCAAAATATGGTCGTCGTCGAGGCGGTAGAAAATATGGCGCCCCTGGCGACGATAATCCACCAGACGATTGGCCCGCAGAACCCGTAGTTGGTGGGAGACGGCGGATTCGTTCATAGCCACCGCGGCGGCGATGTCTCCCACACAGCGCTCTCCCTCCGCCAATAGGGAAATAATCCGCAGGCGGTTGGGGTCGGCCAAAATACCTAAAAACTCCGCTAGGCGCTGAGCCCTAGAGATGGGAAGAATGGCGGAACAGCCTTGATGAGCGGAAAGGGGAAGCTCGCAACGGAGATCTTCCCCTAGATCTGACTTAGAATCGGTCATAAAGCGGCTGAGGTTACGCTCTCTAGCTTAAACGTCTAGGCGTGGCAATTACAACCGCTGTGGCCGCAACCGGCGCCGGTTGCGTGGCCGCTAGCGCAGGCTTCGCTGCAATAGGGTTTGCCGTCTTTCATCACGGCTTTCTCTAGGGAGACAATACAGAGGCAGGACTCGCAGGCGCATTTCATTTGGGTGACGGTGGTCATAGGGGGGTTCCTCCTAGGAAAGTGACGTGCTTTTATTTTAACGCTTGAATGGTTATTCAGGTGTCATGGCAAAGCTTCGTTACAATTCTTAACACCGTAGTCATTCGTCGGGAGTCGGGACTGAATTATGTCGCAATTCGAGCCTTTGGAGGGATAAAACTGGAATGTTAAGTTTATTCAAGCAACTGCTTAGGGAGAGGGCCAAACCATGAACGATTTACCCGCGCCGCCGACGGATCTCCAGCCCTCCGCCTTCCAGACCCACTTCCGGGGACGGATGGCACTCTACGCCCCCCAACCCGATGTGGCGGATTACCTCAATGATCACCACACCTGGTTCCGGCGCTGCGCCCAACCGATGCGGGCCGAACCCCTAGGGGACACAGGCTATGTGCTCACCATTGGTAAATTCGGCGCCCTAGGGTTTGAAGTGGAGCCTCAAATGGCGGTAGTGCTAGAGCCGCCCCAAAATAATCTCTACCCCATGCGCACGGTGACCTTACCGGAAGCGCCGTTTTTGGGCTACGAGGTGGATTACCAAGCCCTAATGGAACTGACGGAAACCGACGGCGCAGCGCCGGAGATCGAGCGCTTTTTTCAAAAGCACCGACAACCTCTCCCGCCCGCCGTGACGGAGGTGACCTGGTGCCTAGACATGGAGGTGAGGGTCTATTTTCCCCCCTATATTTATAAACTGCCCCCCAAAATGATTCAAACCACCGGCGACCGTTTACTCACAGAGATTGTGCGGCAAGTCTCCCCCCGTTTAACCTACAAAGTCCAGAAAGACTTTCACGAAACCCGAGGATTAGGGATTCCCCCCAAAAGCAGTCGTTTCTTTGAACGGGTGGCGGCGCCGGGGGAAGAAGCGGAAAATTCTGGGGAGTCCGTCGCCGCGAATCTAGACGGCGAAGGTTAAACTAGGGAGCTATAGCCTGAAAGAATTTTGAGAAAGCCCCCCTAACCCCCCTAATTTTGGGGGAACTGGCTTCACAGTCCTTCAAAGTCGAGGGATTTGGGGGGGCGGATTAACCCTTTACCGTCCTAGCTATTGAGACCATGACCTCCTACGCCTCTGCCACCGCCCGGGCCGAAATGACCGAACTCCGGCGCTTGAAAAGTCTTTTACCCCCGGAATTACAGAGTTGGGTGATGGTGGAAGGCTCTACCGACGTCAATCCGCCTCTGATTCGCTCGGAGGAGCTCGGCCGGGACGAGGTGGAAATCCAAATCGACTTGCCCAAATGGGAAAACCTGGCCATTGACCAGCGTAATCTTCTCTTTTGGCACGAGGTGGCCCGGATTCAGAACGACACTATTCCTCGGGAAGGCTGGGAAATGGCGGCGCTGGCCATTGGCTTAGGCGGCGCCGTGGGGGAACTTTGGGTGCAAGACGGCCTGCTCTTGCTTTTGGCGTTGGGACTTTGTAGTATTTCGGGCTACCGTCTCTGGCAAAAAAATAACGGGGACAAGAAACTCAAGGAAGCTGTGGCGGCGGACGAAAAAGCTATCACCCTGGCCACCCGTTTCGGCTACACTTTGCCCAACGCCTATAAAAGTCTGGGAAGCGCCTTTAAATCCTTGATTGAGCAGACCCCCAACCGGCGTCAGCGGAAACATTATGAAGCCCGGCTTCAAGCTCTGCGCCAGAGCGCCGCTAAAATGAAAGCCAAAACCCAACCTCCCAAAGCCGTCCGTTAACCCTATCCCGCCTATTCCATGCTGACGGAATTTTCTGTGCCTGAATTTCCCCTGCATTTTGTGAACCAGAACCCCGTCCTAACGATCCCCCCCCGTTTGACGGTGTTGGAGGCGGTGACCTTTAAGAAAATGACCTCGGAACTGGTCGAAGGCTCCCCGGGCTTCCAATGGCTCCGGTTGGATTTCAGCCAGACGCATTTTATCGACAGTAGCGGCATCGGCGCTTTAGTCCACCTCCTCAAACTCTGTCGTCAAGAAGAAATTAAACTGATGCTTTGGCAAGTCCAGCCTTCGGTTTTGGGGGCTTTAAAAATGACCAGCCTCGACCAAATTTTCACTTTTGAGGCGGAGCCAGTCCATTTTACTTGCGCTCGTCAGCCGCCGGCCACCCACCCCTCCGTCCGCTCTCCCCTGAAACGGGCCATTGATATCGCCGGAGCCCTAGTGGGTTTGGGGATTACGGGCGTTTTGTTTATTCCCATCGCCCTGGCCATTAAACTGGATAGCCCCGGCCCGATTTTCTTTAGCCAAACCCGTTGTGGTTGGCTGGGACGCCAATTTCGTATGTATAAATTCCGCTCCATGTGCGCCGATGCGGAGCAACGCAAGGGGGAAGTGGAGAACGAAATTCAAGGGCCTTTCTTCAAAAGCAAGAAAGACCACCGTATTACCCGAGTGGGGCGCTTTCTACGGAAAACCAGCCTGGATGAACTGCCTCAATTTTGGAACGTGCTCTGGGGCGATATGAGCCTCGTGGGCACCCGACCCCCCACCCCCGACGAAGTGGAAAAGTACGAAGTCCCCTCTTGGCAACGTCTAGACGTGAAACCGGGGATGACGGGGGAATGGCAGGTGAGCGGGCGCTCCATGCTTAAGGACTTTCAAGACGTGATTCGTCTGGATTTAAAATATCAGCAGAAATGGAGCCATCGCTACGATTTACACCTGATGTTAAAAACGCTGATTTTAGTCTTTAGGCAAAGTAGCGGAGCGATGTAGGGAGCCTCAGCGCAAATGCCAGACACCTTTGCGAACGTTCCCCTTCCCCCCGGGGTCGATGAATTGACCCTCACTGTCTCCACTCGCCTGCCGGCGCTGACCCAGATTCTGGATTGGCTAGCTCTTCAGATTGCGCCCCATCTCAGCCCGGAGCATTTTTGGCAAGTGCAACTGATTATTGTCGAAGGCTTTACCAATACGGTTAAATATGCTCACGCTTGTCTGCCAGCCTCTACCCCGGTGCGGATCGCGCTTTTACCCCTACCGGATTATCTGGAAATCCAAATTTGGGATTTTGGCCCCCCCTTTGACCTCCAAGGGTGCCTTAAGTATTTATTAACTCATCCAGACCCCTTCAGCGAGGGTAAGCAGGGCTTAATTCTCATCAGTAAAGCCTCGGATTATCTCGATTACGAACGGATCGACGGAAGTCGAAACTGTCTCATTGCTCGCAAGGCGGTTCCTTGGCGCCGTCCCCTTCCGGCAGGCGATAAAATTTCACGTTAAGCTAGGAAACCAAAGCCAAAGTTAACCTTTGCTTTCCCTGATTTGGGTGGTTCTATGGGTGATCTCCTGCCCCTCCTCCGCCAGCCCCAGGATGTCCTTCGGGAAATTCAAATCCTGGGAGAACGCTTACCCGCCGAATTTTGGCCGGGAACGGCCGCCGCCGTCGCCGCGGTTCTGGATGTTCTCCAGGCGACCCAAACTCGACAGGATCCGCTTTTATTCGAAGGCGATGGCGCGGCGGCGCTCAAAATTAGCGGCGCCGAATTAGATGCGGCCTATCAGCATATTACCCAAGAGGATTTCAGCACCCTGGAAGTGGGGATCACTCACCTAGAGTATTTATATCAATCTAAACTGCCCCGGGCCCAGGTCAACTTTGGGGAAGGGGAGCAGGTATTGGCTCGTCGGGTCTATCCCTACCGTCGGGTCGGGATTTATCTCTGTCGCCAGGGGCCCTCTATCGGCAACCTTCTGCGTCAGGCGGTGGCGGCCCGAGTGGCGGGAGTCCGGGAACGGGTTTTAGTTCTCGATTACAGCGAGAAAATTCCTCCCCAAATTTTAGTTGCGGCCCAGTTGACGGGCATTGAGGAAATCTATCGTCTGAGCGGCGCCCGGGCCATCGCCGCCCTGGTCTACGGAGCACCGCCCCTAGCGCCGGTGGAGTGTATTACCGGAGTCGGCCCCCCGGCGGCGATGTTGGCTAAACAACTGCTGAGTCCCTGGGTGAGAACCGATTCCCTCCAGGCCTGTCTCCGCAGTCTGACGGTGGTGGATAACGTCGAGGCCTGCGAAAGTTTAGCCCTCGATCTACTAACCCAAGCCCATTACCATCCCCAGGGTGCCCAGGCGGTGCTGACCGCCAATTCAACCGTAGCCAAGGCCCTCCAGGATGGGTTGCGGCGCCATTACCCCCGTTTTGATTGGGGGGTCTGGACGGAAAAGTCCCTTGCCCACTACGGGGCGCTGATTTTACTCGACTCTCTCGCCGAGGCCCCCTCTTGGATCAACGCCCTTGATCCCGAAGTCTTAACCCTAGCGGTGGCCCAACCCTGGGATTGGGTGGAAAAAATCCAACGAGCCCAAACCATTCTCATCGCCCCCCAAGCCCCTAGGGCGGCGCTGGACTATGGCGGCGTTTCTCCCTTTCTCCTTGCCCCCCTAGGATTCGACGCTCTGGCCAGTCGTTTCGACCTTTCCCTTTACCTCAAATCAGCCCAAATTATTGATTACGGCGACCAAAACCCCGCCCGTTTAACGGCGCTCCAAGCCCAGGACAGCCCCTTCCGGCAAGCTTAATCGGTAAGATGGGGAGCAAGCAGAATTTCTCTAGAGAGGCGCCGAGGATGCGAGCAGTATTAATGGCTGGAGGATCGGGCACTCGACTCCGCCCCCTGACGTGCGATCTGCCCAAACCGATGGTTCCCATTTTGAACCGGCCCATCGCCGCCCACATCGTCAATCTCCTCAAGCGCCATAACATCACGGAAATCATCGCCACCCTCCACTATTTGCCGGACGCCTTGCAGGATTATTTTCAGGACGGAAGCGAGTTTGGCGTCCGCATGAGTTACTCCGTGGAGGATGAACTGCCCCTGGGAACTGCGGGATGCGTCAAAAATTTAGAGGAACTGCTCCAGGACACCTTCTTGGTCATTAGCGGCGACAGTATTACTGATCTTGACCTCAGCGCCGCCATCGCTTTCCATCGAGCCAAGGCGGCCAAGGCAACCTTAGTGTTAACGCGGGTGCCCAATCCCATTGAATTTGGGGTGGTCATTACCGACGAGCGCCAGCGGATTCGGCGCTTTTTAGAAAAGCCCTCCACCAGCGAAATTTTTTCCGACACCGTCAACACCGGCATTTATATTCTGGAGCCGGAGTTGTTGGGCTACTTGCCCCCGAGGGAAGAGGCGGATTTTTCCAAGGATCTCTTCCCCCTCCTGCTGGAAAAAGACGAGCCAATGTACGGCTATATCGCCGAAGGCTACTGGTGCGACGTCGGCAGTCTAGAATCCTATCGGGAGGCCCAATACGACGCCCTAGGGGAAAAGGTGGCGCTGGACTTTCCCCAGACCTGTCCCCAACCGGGGGTCTGGATGGGCGACAACGTCATTATCGACCCCACGGCCCGCCTCTGTCCCCCGGTGTTAATTGGGGATAACTGTCGCATTGGCCCCAACAGCGAAATCGGCCCCGCCACGGTCATTGGGGACAACACCACCATCGGTCTCGGCGCCGAATTGAAACGGGCCATTGTCGGCCACGGTGCGCTGATTGGGGACGAGGTTTCCCTGGCGGCCTGCGTGGTGGGGCGGGGGTGTCGGGTGGAGCGCCGGACGCAAATTTTAGAAGGTGCGGTCATTGGCCCCCTCTGCATCATCGGCGAGGAATCTTTAATTAACGCCAACGTCAAGGTCTGGCCCCGCAAACGGGTGGAGTCCGGCGCTATTCTTAACGTCAATTTAATCTGGGGCAACACGGCCCAGCGCAATCTCTTCGGACAACGGGGCGTGTCCGGTGTCGTCAATATCGACATGACGCCGGAATTCGCCGTCAAACTCGGCGCCGCCTACGGCTCTTCTTTAAAAGTCGGAGCGGAAATCGTTGTCTCCCGGGACCAGCGCAACGTCTCCCGCATGGTCACCCGCTCCCTCATCGCCGGGCTGATGTCTGTAGGCGTCAATGTCCAAAACCTAGAGGCCACCGCAATTCCCATTGCCCGCACCATGATCCCCAAACTGAAGGTGATGGGGGGCATTCATGTGCGCATTGACCCGGATCGGCCGGAGTATTTGCTAATTGAATTTTTAGACAGCCAGGGGATCAATATTTCCAAAGCCGCGGAAAAGAAAATCGAAGGGGTCTACTTTAAGGAAGACCTACGGCGGGTCAATATCCCGGAGATTGGGGAAATGTCCTACCCCGCCCAGGTGTTGGAAACCTACCGCCACAGCTTTGAAACCCTGCTGGACGTGGAAGTCCTCAGTCGCGGGGACAATAAAATCGTTATCGACTACGCCTACGGGGTCTCCGGCGCCATTTTACCCTTGATCCTCTCCAAGTTTCGTTGCGACGCGGTGGTGCTCAACGCCAGCCTCCGGCAGACCGCCGTATCCCATGAGGAACGGGAAACCCTCCTTCATCAGTTGGGACAGGTGGTAGAGGCGCTGAAGGCCAGCATGGGGGTTCAGGTTTCCGCCAACGGCGAGCAGTTAATCCTAGTGGACGAGTCGGGTCTGCCCATCCGGGGCGAATTTTTAACGGCGCTGATGATCCATTTAGTCCTGAGCGCCTATCCCGGGGGAACGGTGGTGGCGCCGGTGCAGGCCTCCAGCGCCGTGGAGCATTTGGCCCGGCGCCATCAGGGGCGGGTGATTCGCACTAAGGCCAACCCCACGGCTTTGATGGCCGCGGCTCAGACCAACGCCCAGGTGGTGCTGGGAGGAAGCGGCGACACGGGCTTTATTTTCCCTCGGCTCCATCCCGGTTTTGACGCCATGTTTAGCATCGCCAAGGTGGTGGAAATGTTGGCCCATCAGGGTAAAACCTTGGCTCAACTGCGCCGGGAACTGCCCAAGGTTTATCACCAATCCTGCTCCGTCCGGTGTCCCTGGAAGGCCAAGGGTGCCTTGATGCGCTATCTGGTGGAAATTCACCGTCACCACCATTTAGAACTGATTGACGGGGTAAAAATCATTTATCCCCGGAGCGATAATTGGGTGCTGATCCTCCCCGACGCTGGGGAACCCTGCGTCCATATTTTCGCCAACAGCGAGGACCGGGAATGGGTGGACTACCATCTCCGCACCTACCGTCATCAGGTGCAGGTTTTCCTTGATCAACATCAGGAACGCCACGGTTAACCCCTCAACAGGAGAGGGACAGCCGGAAACACGCTTTGGGCCTCCGTCCGCGATTATCCCCCCAAACTTGGGGGGCCGGGGGGCAAAAGGCGTTTTGGGCAAGATCTGTGTACGCGATAGCTTAGAAACGGGGGAGCTAATCCGAGCCTGGTCATGATTCACTTAGGCCTGTTGTATAGAGAGATTTAGTCGTAATAATCCTGGGATTGCACCGGACCAATGGATGCCTCGTCTTGATTAATGCAGTCGGGATTCTTGGCAAAATTGCAGACCCGGGCCCAGAGCCTGGCCCGATTTCCCGCCGGGCCGGCGGAGAAAACGACCTTAGCGCCGTTTTCGATGGTGACGCCGCAGACGGGACAAACTTCAATGGCGGGGATTGTCATAGGTATTTATGCCTAGCAGTGTTGGGATTAGGGAGAAAAATACCCCCCCGCTTCGAAAAAAACCGTTATAGTTGCTACGGAAAACGGGGCGGCGGCTCAACCTCGGTCACGCGCCAACTGAGCTTGAGGTTGAGCCAGAAATTCCAGACCGTGACCAAGGCGATGGCCAACAGGTTGGCCAGATAGCGATTGAATCCCAGACCATTAAAAAAGAAATTTAAGAGCAGGACATTTAACACTAAACCGGCGCCGCAGATCAGGTTAAATTTGACCAACCGTTTCAAGCGCCGGCGGTTCCCCGGCTGACGTCGGGCCACGTCTCCAAAGGTCCAGAAGTCATTCCAGAGAAAATTGTGGACAATCGCCAACTCCGCCGCTAGGAGCTTACTGCGGGTCAAGCCCCAGCCCAACATCTGAGGATCGCTGAGGATAAACAGCGCCGCCATATCCACCGCCACCCCTCCGGCGCCGACAACAGCGAAGCGCAGAAAACGGGAGGAGCGGGACAAGCGCAGACGCAGTAAATGCCGGAGATATTCGGCGTACTGCCGCCAGGTCACCTTACTTTCGCCGCTTTGGCGCTCCCGAAAGACATAGCCCACCTCCGCCAGCCAAGGCGTCCGCCCCCGGGCCGCCACTTCGATTAAAATTTTGTAGCCCAGGGGACTGAGG
>JBKCES010000055.1:0-8089 GCA_046304295.1 Cyanobacteriota bacterium
CCCCCTAACCCATCGCCGTGTCCCTGGTTTTAGAAAATATCCACAAACAATACGGCCGGCGCTCTGTGGTGAATCGCGTGAACGTGCAGGTTAACCCTGGGGAAATCGTCGGTCTCCTCGGCCCCAACGGCGCCGGTAAAACCACTACCTTCTATATCGCCACGGGGTTAATCAAACCTAACCCCGGCCGGGTCTGGCTCAATGAGCGGGACATCACCCACCTGCCGTTGAACGAGCGGGCCCATTTGGGCATTGGCTACCTGACCCAACAGGCCAGCATTTTTCGCCATCTCAACGTCGAGGAGAATATCCTGCTGGCGCTGGAGCAAACCGGCGTTTCTCCCCCCCAACGCCAATACCGACTGCGGCAACTGTTGGGGGAATTTCGTCTCGAAAAAGTGGCCCGCACCAAAGGCTCTCAGGTTTCCGGAGGAGAACGGCGCCGCACTGAGTTGGCCCGGGCGCTGGCGGTGGGCATGAACGGCCCCAAGTTTTTACTGTTGGACGAACCCTTCGCAGGGGTTGACCCCATCGCCGTGGCGGAAATTCAAGGGTTGATCGCCCAACTACGGGAGCGGGAGATGGGCATTTTGATCACGGATCACAACGTGCGGGAAACTCTGGCCATTACCGATAGGGGCTATATTATGCGGGAAGGTCAGGTTCTCGCTTCCGGTAGTGCCGCCGAACTCTCGGAAAATCCCCTCGTTCGTCAATATTACTTGGGGGAAAACTTCCAGTTTTAGCAACATGTTTATTAACTAATTGATTGGTTCTACTGCCGACATTCGGCGGCTTGCCCAAGGAAAAAGATAATATCAATAAACTCTGGTTTAACATCCCATCTAAGCACAGAAATCCTGATTGGGTGGTGAACACAATCCAATGGTTATCTCCCCAACCCCCCTTGGAAAGGGGGGAAAACTTCTCAAAGTCCCCCTTGTAAAGGTGGATTTAGGGGGATCAAACCCAAAATTTAGGTCTTTAGTCAAGATCTGTGTACACCGTAGCCCTTCGAAAGAGGGGAGCCAATCAGAGTCTGTTCATAATTCACGTAGGCTGGCTTATATGACTATGGGGTCAAAATTTAAAATCCCCCCTGCGAATAGAACGCAGGAAGGATTCTGATTTCTCATCTTAACTGATTAACCGACCCGGCGCCTAGGCAAAGATAAAGTTAGCGCCGAGGAGAACGGAGCCGACATCGGCAGTGGAGAAGTCCGTTACTCCTTGAACCGTCATTAACAGTTCGCCTTGACTGCGGAATTGGGCGCGGTTTTGAGCTAGTTGGTTTTGGACTTGGACGGTCTCTAGGTCAATGAAGTTAAGAACATCGAAGACCCCCGTCCGGTTGAAGTCAATCACTGTGTCCCGACCATCCCCTAGACGATAGTTAACGGTATCGCTAGCGCTGTCATTCGCACCGAGGCGGAGAGTATCGTTCCCCATGCCCCCGGTGAGGATATCGGCGCCGGCGCCGCCTAGGAGGTTGTCATTGAGCTGACCGCCCAAAAGAAGATCATTGCTCTCGCCGCCATTAAGACGAACTTGCAGGTTTTCCACCGCCGAGGCGTCGAGGGTATTATCCCCAGCGCCGCCGGTGAGGCGAATAAACTCGATGTTGGTAAAGGTATCGGTTCCTAAACCGGTTAGGGTCCCATC
Organism: Cyanobacteriota bacterium; assembly: GCA_046304295.1. Lineage (GTDB taxonomy): Bacteria > Cyanobacteriota > Cyanobacteriia > Cyanobacteriales > Microcystaceae > Synechocystis. The sequence goes on from JBKCES010000055.1 coordinate 1,663, forward strand.
CGCGGCGACAAAGTTAACATCGCCCTGGGCGTCGAGGGTGTCAAAGCCGGCGCCGCCATCGAGGTCGTCGTCCCCAAGTCCGCCGATGAGGAAGTCGTCCCCATTGCCGCCCAAGAGAGTATCGTTCCCGCCTTGACCATTCAGGCGGTCATTCCCCGCCAGCCCTTGCAGTTCGTCCGCGGCTTCGCTGCCGATTAAACGGTTATCCTGGGCGTCGCCGACGATCAAGTTAGTGGTGTTAACCGTAATCTCATAGACCGTGGTGGTGCCGCTGATTTCATTGGCCACGACCAAGAGAGGAACGCCGTTGGGACTATCCGCAGAAGAGATAAAGGTCAAGCCCTCCGGCCCCAGATCTCCGGCTTCCGCAGTTTCCACCTCGGCGCTGAAGTCCCGGTTATTGAGGTACTGGATAAACTCGGGGCTGGTGGGGTTACTGACGTCATAAACCATGACGCCGCCGATCCGTTCCAGACCAATAAAGGCGTAGGTACGACCGTTGATTTCGCCAAGCACCAGACCCTCTGGCTCCGGCCCCTTATCGTCGCTCCGGTTATCAAAGGTGTTGTTGGAGTTGCTGGCGTTGAAGAACTCGGGGTAGATCTGGGCCGTCATTTGTTCAAAGGCGTCGCCGCTGTCAAAGACCAGATTCCCGGCGCTGTTCCAGATGGAGAAGGAGCGCCCGCCGTAGCTATAGAGTTGGTCGAAGTCGCCGTCGCCGTCCGTATCCCCTAACTCCGTGGTAATGGAAAGGCGGCCGATTTGTTCGTCGCTCTGCAATTCGGCGGCGTTGGGGAAGGCCGTGGGGTCGAGGATCACATCTTTAATCCGGGCTTCTTCGCTAAAGCCGTCGTAGTCCCGAGCGTCCCCTTCGTTGGCGGTGACGTAGAAGGTTTCCCCGTTAAAGGCGTAGGCGCCGATACTATCGGGTTGGAAGAGGCCAAAGACTGGCCAGGATTGGATATTAATGGCTTCATCCTGGTCGCTGGCGTCCAGTTGATTAGGTTGGAGGGGCAGTAAGCCTAAAACCACGGGTTCGGGGTTCGGGTCGGGGGTAAAGGTGCCATCACCGTTGAGGGTAATACCTGCCACCTGAAAGTCGTTGTCATTCAGGAGCGCCAGAGCGCCATCCACCCAAGCCAGACCTTCCACTTTTTCCACGGCGTTGTAACCCGCCAGCGCCAGATCTGCGGTTAGGGTTTTCGCAATGGGATTGACGCCCACCTGGGTTAATTCCTCTGCCGTCATCTGGTCTAGGGACTTGCTCACCCCTGCGCCGAGGTCAAAGAGGCCGTCCTGACCGAGGATATTGGTCGCGCCGTCGAGGCTAAAGCGATAGACCCATTTTTCGATATTGCTGAGGGGGTCGCTATCGAGGGCGTCGTCGTCCCGTTCCGCGACGAGAAATTCCCCGGCGCCGATATAAACCGCGTCGCCGATTTTGTCGGGGCGGGTGTTGCCGGGGGTTCCTAGGTTGGGGTTATCAAGGCGGTAGAGGTATTCCCCGGTCACGGTTTCGGTGGCCAGATCAAATTCCACAATGCGGACATTATTGAGACCGTTCAGTTCGCTGTTGCTGACAGTGACGGGATTGCGCAGGGGACTCTGGACAAAGGCGTAAAGTTTTTGGCTTTCTCCGTCCAGCGCCAGGGCCTCAAAGCCCCGATTTTGACGGCGCTGGGCTAAAACGCTGGGGAGGGCTTCCGCGCCAAAGGTTCCTTCGGGTTGGCCGGCCGCCGCCGCCGTTCCTTCGGGAACAAAGCGCTCCAGGAGTTTACCCGTAGAATCAAATTGATAAATAGCCGGGCGGTATTCGTCCACCATCCAGAAGCTTCCATCTCCCGCGACCACAATCCCTTCTAGATCGGCGCCGAAGTTATCTAAGGGGGCGATGGGGTTGCCGAAGAGATCCACCGGAATTTCGTCGTTAAAGGGCGTGTTACCCGTGGCGCCCTCGATATTGATATTGGGTAAACCGGTTAAAGGCATCCCGTCCGCTTGGGTTAAACCAATCCGCTCCGTAATCAGTAACGCCCCAGTGTTCTGATTCAGTTCAAAGCGGACAATCTCCGGGTTGAAGTCCGGTAAAAGGAAGGGGCGCCCAGCTTCGGTGGGTTCGCCGTTAGGGCCCCGGTCGGTGTGGGTGACAAATTGCAGATTGCCGTTAGCCGCCACGCCGGTGTAGAAGAGACCGGAAAAACCGCCGAGGAAGAGTTCTTGACCCGCGGGGGTGGTTCCGAGGGAGGGCAAGTCGTTAAAGGTAAAGGTTTCCAACTGACCGGTAATTTCGGCGCTGTAGTCCTTGAAACCCAAGGGTTTAACATCGGTCACGGTGGCGGTGGCCACATCTACCACCGCCACGGCGTTGGCTTCCTGAAGGGTGACCCAAGCGGTTGCGCCGTCGGGGGAGAAGGCCACATATTCCGGCTCTAAATCCTGGGCCACAGTACGGTCGGTTCCCACATCGCCCTTGAGTTTGACCCCGGCTTCCCGAAGAGCGTCTGCTTGGTCGTTAAAGGAGCCAAAACCTGCGATTTGGACGGTGACGGCATTTAACCCCTGGGAAATATCAATAATACTGATGGAGCCTTCGGGGTCAACGGTGTAGTCATCGTTGGGTTCCCCTTCGTTGGCCACGAGAATGGTTTGGCCGTCGGGGGAGAAGGCCAGCATATCCGGCAGAGCGCCGACTTCCACCCGAGTCCGGGGATTCACTAAATTACTCAACTGAGCGCTGGCCCGGTAAAGCCAAACTTCGCCGTTGGCCTGTTTATCGTCGTTTTCCACGGCGATGGCCAGAATACCGTTCTTCACCGCCACGCTGTTGGGAGAGCCGAAGGCGCTGGTGTCAATACTGGCGATCAGCGCCGGATTCGTCGGGTCGCTCAGGTCAAAGACGTCCACTTGAGAGCCGCCGGCGTTGACCACAAACAGGCGCTGGGAACCGGGGTCGTAGGCGGGAATTTCAGCGGCGCCTTCATCGAAGAGTGCGGTGGCGTAGGTTCCAATCGGATTGAGTTCAATATCGGGAGTGGCGATTAAATTCAGGGGATTGCGGGGATCGTAGCTTTCCGTGTCGATGATTAAGGGTTGCTCAAAGGCGCCGGCCAGGTCTTCCCAACGGACGAACTTAAAGTTGGTGGCGTTATTTTCCAGTTCGTCGTCGTTTTCCACCACATTTTGGGGATCATTAGCGCCGTCTTGAACCAGCAGGGCGCCGAAGGGGAAGAGGGGGCCGAGGGGGACGTTAATCACGTCTAACCCATCGGTTTCGTTGGCTTGGTCAATACCTAAAGCGTTGTTGTCGCCGATGACAAAACTGCCCAGGTATTCGTTCGTTCCTTCCCGGCTATAGACCGCGTAGGAGCTATCGCCCTGGCTGGAGGCGATTAAATAACCAGCGCCGTTGGGGCCGTAGTAAATGCCCAAGCCTTCCAAATCGGGAACCAATTCAGGAGAATCCACCGGACGCACCACGGTAATCTGGTTGCCGCTGTTGGGTTCGGCGCCGAATTTAACAATGCCGATTTCCCCTTCCACCGCTAGGTAAACAATGCCTTTCTCTTGATCGACGACAATGGCTTCCGATTGATAATCTTCGGCTTCTTTGCCCTCGGCAATAGGCAGTTCAATAGTGCGAACCACCTGGGCGGAAATTAACCCGGCGCCGTTGTCCTGAAGTTCCAGTTGGGCGATTTGGTTGCCGCTGGCTTGGGTGACAAAAACAAAGGACTTGCCGCTGACGGGACTGCGGTAGGCGCCGAGGCCGTAGGCCGTGGCTTCCCCGTCGTCCACGCCGAAGATGGAGAAAGCCTCGGCGCTTAAAGCTTCGGCGGTAATATTCACCAACTGACGGCTAGCGGGGTCAATTTTAAAAACCGTTAGGGTGTCGTTCTCCCGGTCGCTGGCGATGGCGATATCCACCGTTTCCGAACCCAGAGCAAAGTTATAGAGGACATCGACGTTGTTGTAGCGAATCTCGCCCAAGGTCTCCGGCGCCAACGATTCCACTAGGGTTCCGTCCAGATTTAAGGTCGCTAGGCCGCCGTCCTTAAGGGTGACAATGACTAAACTCTGACCGGCATTCAAGGGATCAATCCAAACCGCCGGGTCATCGGAGTCTCCCAAGAGGACATCCTCGTTATCAAACTCTTCTTGATCTACGGTATCCGGGGTTTCCACCACCGGCAGAACCGCCGGTAGGGTTTCTAGATCTAAAGCTAGGGCGATGAATTGAGTGGTCTGGGAGGCGTTGAAGTTATTGTCGCTGACCACAATCAAAGACTGACGCCCGTCTTCTAAAACCGGGCCGAGGGTCATGCCCTCTAGGTTATCGGGACTAATACTCAAGTCCGCAAAATCGAGCAGTAAGGTTTTGCTCACCGTCGGGTCAATGGTAAAGCGCCCAGGGGGAATAATCTCACCGTCGTCGTCTAAGGGAGCTTCCCGGAAAAGGTCATCAAAGTCCTGAACCTGTAAGGCACCTTGGGTTAAGACCTGATAGAGCTTAACCGTATTACCTACCCCGGCCGCAAAGGAACGCTCCAGCGCCAAAAGGGTGCCGTTATTATCCAGAGCGATTAACTCGACCAACCCGTTATCGGCGAAACCGCCGGCGGGGTTAGACCCCTGGGGAATGGCGTCCACTTCGTAAACGTATTCCGCTACCACGGCGCCGGTGGTTAAATCATACTTAAGAATCCGGGACAAGCTCGTGTCTTCTAGGGTCGAAATAGAGCCGTCTTGAACTAAAGCGTTTTCCACCGCCGTGTAAAAGTAACGTCCATCGGGGGTGATGGCGGCGCTTTCAAAGGCGAGGTTGGAGCGGACACCTTGGGTTCCCTCTAGATTGGGGATAAATTTGTCGTCCAAGTCCAGCGCCGCCAACTGTTGCCCGGAGAGGGAAAATTCCCCCAACAGAGGCAGAGTGGCAGTGCTAGCAACTCCTTCCGATGCCAAGTAAACACTGCCGTTTTCCGTCAGGGCAATGCCTTCAAAATCGCTCTCGTTGAGGGGAAAGGGATTACCGTTCCCGTCAGTCAAGGTTGTTACTCCGGTAAAGGAGACATCCCCGTCGTCTAAAGCGCCGTCTGTTAAATCAATGCCTAGGGTGTAGAAGCGGGCGGGGTTAATCTGGGAGCGGTCGTCGCTAATGGCATAGTACTGATTTAAAGCGCCGTCGTAGGCGACACCGGAAAGGCCTCCCACCTGGGTGCCGTTAAATTCCGTTCCCGTGGGAAAGATCGTTAAACCCAAAAATTCCAGATCCTTGACCGCCACCCGATTTTGAGATTGGGGCAGAACAGTCAAGGGGCCGTTATTGAGGGGTGTCCCGGCGCTAAAGACTAAATTGCTGGCGTTGAAGGCGGTCGGTGCCGTATTTTTGACGAGGGCCAATTCTTCCCCCGTAGCCGCTACCTTAACCAGAGTGTCCCGACCCTGGGGAATAAAGCTTAAATCTTCCGCACCGTTAACCCCCGTTAAAATCACCAACAACCGATCCGCCTGGGGGTCGAAATCCTCAACCGTATTGGCGCTCTCCGGCGCTTCCGCCACCGCTAACCAAAACCGATCCGAGCCGCCCCCGCCCCAAATGAGGTTATTCCCCGTCCCGGCGTAAATCTCGTCATCTCCGGCGCCGCCTAAAACTCGGTCATTATTACCCGCATAAATTTCGTCATTTCCTGCGCCGCCCCACAGAGCGTTATTACCGCCGCCGTCGCTGGCGTCCAATTCATCATCGCCGCCGTCTCCTAAAACCTGATCGCTCGTCCCGGCGAAAATTAAATCGGCGCCTCCGGCACCTCCGATACTATTGCCCCCGGCGCCGAAACTGGCGTCTATTTCGTCGTCGCCCCCCGAACCGAGGACAATATCCCCCGCTCCCGTCAAAACGATTGGGTCGTTACCGGGAGTTTCGTTAAAAATGGTCATAGGAATACAAGTCTTTGCTAGAGAGAGGATGACGCTCCGGCCGTAGATGGCCAAAGTCCTGCCTCAATCTCTCACACCAAGGTTAAGAACTCGTTAGGCCCACATTATCTTTGCATTATTCCTCCCATTTATGGGCTTGGTCAGCGCCGGTTTGCCAGCGATTTTCTCGCCTTCTGGGAATTGATAAGATCTCAGTATTTTTACTTGGGTTAATACTGATAACCCTAAACTGAATAACTTCGTAAAACCCAAAAAGGGTCTTCAAGATCGTATATGGTTGTGTAACAAGAATTACATTTTGGACAAGACCCACTGAAATTTGCTCGACTTCATAAAATGTTTTTTTGTCAAGTATAGTAAATCCTAAAAATGTGCAATTCCATGCTTATAGTGCTTGTCAACCATCAACCCCGGTTCTCCTAGAAACTGAAGCCCTGCCGTTATAGCGGTCACATCTAGGTTATGTAGCAGGCCTAAATGGGTGGTGAACGCA
>JBKCES010000056.1:0-4349 GCA_046304295.1 Cyanobacteriota bacterium
TGCCATCGCGACTCGTTATGATAAACGCTCGGTGAATTTCTTGGGGGCTATTCATCTAGCCGCATCCATAATTTTATTGGCTTAGCCTCCTTAGCATTAAGAGGTATATTTTGTCAAGCCCTTTAAATGATGACACCCCCTGAGTCGATAAATGCCAATGGGTTTTGCAGGTTCAAATCCACTAAGATCACAGCATAGTATTTATGAAACTTTCTCGTACTAATTTCATCAATCCTTAACCTTTTGACAATTTGCCAATTTGGATTAATATCCCTGTCACCAACGTGTTTTAATATAGAGAATACCTTATCATTGCTTAAGTCAAACATTTTTGCTGTATTGCTTATGTCAGAGTTAATTAAAGTCCAGACAACTTGATTTTCAAATCGATTCGTAAATCTTCTTTGTTTATCAACGAAGTCTAATGCTTCACTAAATGATTTGACGCACACATGACATTTAAATTGACGACGGTTTACCATTAATGTAACTGGGCGATTCATAACAGGTAAATCCCTTACCGGATGAAAATGGTTTTGATATACGCTTTTGCTCACTGTGCTACAATGAAGACATGCAGATTTTCCCCCCTTTCAAAGGGGGGCTCGTGACACTCGTTGTATACAGGGTAGCTTTCCAAGGGGGGCGCTATTGAAATTGTGTTTACCCCCCATTTCGGTCTCCCATAGCAAGAAAATTATTAGATTCCTGAAAACTCGCCAAAATTCCAAAATTTTTCTGGTCTATCTCCCTGAGTTTGCACAAGTGTTGGGAGCGATTGACCATAAAAACTGGACGGAAATTTTGTGTGATAGTCTAATCCTGTGGAAAACGTTAACCTTGCTCCACTAAGGCCCGGTGTGCGATGTCCCGTCGATAGTAGGCGCCGTTAAAGCGGATCAGGTCAATGTTTCCATAGACCCTGGCAACGGCACTCTCTAGGGAATCCCCCAGCGCCGTTATCCCCAATACCCGACCCCCGTCGGTGAGTAAACCCTGATCGGTGAAACGGGTTCCAGCTTGGAAAACCACTAGTCCCTGAGCCTCCGCCGCCGCAATGCCCGTAATCATCTCCCCTTTAGCGTAGGCGCCGGGATAACCCTGGGCCGCCATGACCACGCAGACGGCGCTGGCGGGCTTCCAGATTAAAGGCGGTAGAGTATGAAGCCGTCCCTCCGCCGCGGCTACCAAAATTTCCGCCAGGTCGTCCGCCAAGAGAGGTAAAATCGCCTGGGTTTCCGGGTCGCCAAAACGGCAGTTATATTCCAAAACTTTAATTTCGCCCTGGGGACTGATCATCAGCCCGGCGTAGAGCACCCCCCGGTAATCAATGCCCTCCGCCCGCAGTTGTCCCAGGGTGGGTTCCAGAATGGTTCGGGTAATCTCCGCCATCCGTTCCGGCGGGGCTATCGGCGCCGGGGCGTAAACCCCCATGCCCCCAGTGTTGGGGCCAGTGTCCCCTTCCCCGATGCGTTTGTGGTCCTGGGCCGGAAGCAGGGGAATGACAGTTTGGCCGTCCGCCAGGGCCAAGACCGAGACTTCTTCCCCCACCAGAAACTCTTCCACTACCACCGGATTAAACCCCTGGGCGAATAACTCCTTCAGCGCCGTCTGGGCCTCTAGGAGGGTTTGGGCCACAATCACTCCCTTGCCTGCGGCTAAACCATCGGCCTTGACCACAATCGGCGCTGTCTGACGACTGAGATAGGCCAGCGCCGACGCTAGATCGGTAAAGGTTTCCCCCTGGGCGGTGGGAACTCCGGCCCGCTCCATTAGCGCCTTCGCCCAGGACTTGCTGGCTTCCAGTCGAGCGCCGACCTGGGAGGGGCCAAAAACTTTTAGCCCCAACTCCCGCAAATGATCCGCTAAACCGAGGGAGAGGGGCAACTCGGGGCCTACCACCACCAGATCCAGCCCTTGGGCTTGGCAAAATTGGCCGATCCCCAAGAGATCCTCCACCCCCAAAGGAATATTCTCCGTTTTCGCCAGCGCCGCCGTGCCCCCGTTGCCGGGCAGACAATAGCAGTGGCTCACCGCCGGGGATTGGGTTAGTTTCCAAGCGAGGGCGTGTTCCCGCCCCCCATTGCCGATAACTGCGACTTTCATAGCTCTTCTTCCTTGTTCAGAATATAACTAAAGATACAAAAATTCTTCGCTCTCTGAAAGTGTTGCCACCCCTGTTGTTCATAAATAGTGCTTGTAAATTTTCCTTGAAAATTTGAACTTCATTAACTTTAAACTTAAAAATTACCAGATTGCCAAATTTAGCCATCGCAAATCATTTATAAATCTTGTACCCGTCTCGAAGTTTGACCACTCCGTCAGGCTACGCCTATAGCAGGCCTAAATGGGTGCTGAACGCAATCGAGTGATGATCCCCCCCAACCCCCCTTGAAAAGGCTACGGTGTACACAGATCTCGGTTAAAGACCCAGTTTTGGCTTTGATCCCCCTAAAGCCCCCTTAATAAGGGGGACTTTGAGAAGTTTTCCCCCCTTTCAAAGGGGGGCTAGGGGGGATCTGGACACTTGTGTATACACGGTAGCCTTGAAAAGGGGGGAGCTAACCGGAGCCTGTTCATGATTCATCTAGTCTTGTTATACTACCCCTCTATGGTAGGGGCGGTTATTTTGTCCTTAATTGCGAAGGGCTTAATTTACGAATCATCTACGACCGCCATCGGAAGCCTAAATGGGTGGTGAACGCAATCCAACGGTTATCCCCCCCCACCTCCCACCCCCTGAAAAGGGGGGCACCCTGTTCATAATTCACTTAGGCTTGCTATATTCTTAACAACGATGCGTTTAAACCCAAGGCTTGGTCATTAAAGACAGGGTGGTACAGGGTGGTATAGTCAAGGGAAAAGCTCGCCGTCAACTCAAGTAACGATACCGATGTTTCGCATTTCTCTTCTCTCGCCCATTCAAAGAACCTTTACCATCGCCGCAAACGGCTTCCGGGAAGTAATTCGGGATCGGATTTTGTACGTCATCGGCTTTTTCGCCGTCATTCTCGCCCTGGCTCTGCGGTTACTGCCGGAAATTTCCGTCGGCGCCGACGGTAAGATTTTCCTCGATTTGGGCTTGGCCGCCACGGCGCTGTTAGGGGCCATTGTCGCCATTTTTGTGGGAACGGGACTAATTAATAAAGAAATTGAAAAACGCACGGTGCTAGTCTTGATTCCCAAACCCATCAGTCGGGCGGAGTTAATTGTGGGCAAACACTTGGGGCTGACCGCGGTGGTGACGGTGATGGTGGCGGCCATGACGGCACTTTACCTGGCGATGTTGGCCTGGGCGAAAATTCCCTTTTCCCTAGCCAGTTTATTGATTACCCAACTATTTTTAATCCTAGAACTGGGGGTTTTAATCGCCGTCGCTCTTCTCTTCGGCGTCTTTACCAGTTCCATTCTGGCCACTCTCCTCAGTTTTGGAGTCTATTTTATGGGCCACATCAGTCGGGATTTGTTGAAACTGGGGGAAATTACTAAAAATGAAAATATTGAAAATCTGACCCGCTCTCTTTATTTAGTTTTGCCCAATTTAGAGCGCTTTAATCTCAAAAACGAAGCGGTTTATGGCATTCTCCCCAGTTCCCAAGAACTTTGGAGTAGCGCCCTCTACGGCTTACTTTATATTATTCTGCTTCTGACTCTAGCGAACTTGATTTTCTCCCGGCGCCAATTCTAACCGCCAGCGCCAAAAGAGTTAAAAACAACAGACCCATTAGCCCCGCCAAAGGGTTGCCGTCAATGCCCGTGATCCAATCGGGAACCCGTCCCAGAGGCTTAAGGATTTGCCCCACATTGAGCGCATAATAGGCCCAAACTAAACCGCCGTGGAGACCGATACTGTAGCCCAGACGATAGCGCCGGCGCCGGCGGGCCTGAACGAGAATAACGCCTAACAAAAACAGCGCCGGAAATTGGGGTAGAGTCCGCAGAACTTCCCCTAGGGGTTTCAAAAAATGGAGAATAGCAAAGAAAGCGCCGTTGAGCCAGAGCGCCGTTTTAGACCCATAATCCCGGTCCAATTCCGTCAGGAGCCAACCCCGAAAAAAGACCTCTTCCGCAAAGCCTACCCCCAGCCCCGTTAAACTGCCTTCGAGGATAATTCTCCCGAAATTTTCCCCCGGCGCTTGCCATTGTGTCCAGCCTAGTAAACCCTGGGTTAAAAACAAAGCCAAGGTAAAGAGAATCCCTAGACCCAGACCCTGGAGCCAATCGGTAAAATTGCGGCGGGAGCCGACTAATCCGTAATCTTTCCAACCCGAGCGCCCGTAAATCAGGGGACTCCAGCGGGTCAAAACCCCCAAAAAGACCAGAGCTAGGGCGCCCATAACGGTAATGGT
>JBKCES010000057.1:0-13011 GCA_046304295.1 Cyanobacteriota bacterium
ATATAGGGTGGGGATTTGACAACGCCGTGACGGGGGTATGAACTTTTGACGTCGCGGGGAAACGGAATTCTGGGCCTAAAAAAAGCCCCCAATTTGGGGGCTTCTGACGCTCTCCCGCTCTCCTTCAGCTACGCTCAGGGAGCGGGAGAGAAGATAGCGGGAGAAAGATAACAGTGGCGAATCAAGCGGACGTTAGACCGCGACCGCTTTGCGGGAGGTGGCGGTCAGTTCGCCTTTAGCGTATTTAGCCGCATACTCGTCCAGAGTTAGTTGTTTGATCTTGCTGGCGTTGCCGGCAGTCCAGAACTGCTGATAGCGCTCGGCGCAGACCTGCTTCATATACTTGATGGAGGGCTTGAGGAAGTGGCGGGGGTCAAAGTTCTTGGGATCTTTGGCCGCGGCTTCCCGGAAGGCGGCGGTGATGGCGAGACGATTATCGGTGTCGATATTGACCTTGCGAACGCCGCTCTTGATGCCTTTTTGGATTTCTTCCACCGGCACCCCGTAGGTCTCGGGAATAGCGCCGCCGTATTGGTTGATCATGTCAATCCACTCCTGGGGCACAGAAGAGGAACCGTGCATCACCAGGTGGGTGTTGGGCAGGCGCTTGTGAATTTCTTCGATGCGACTGATGGCCAGAATTTCCCCAGTGGGTTTGCGGGTGAATTTATAGGCGCCGTGGCTGGTGCCGATGGCTACCGCTAGGGCATCCACCTGGGTTTTTTCCACAAACTCCACCGCTTCGTCGGGATCAGTCAGCAGTTGGGAATGATCCAGTTTGCCTTCAAAGCCGTGACCGTCTTCCGCTTCCCCCTGACCAGTTTCCAGGGAGCCGAGGCAACCCAGTTCCCCTTCCACGCTAGCGCCGACGGCGTGGGCCACTTTCACCACTTCGGCGGTGACGTTAACGTTGTACTCAAAGCTAGCGGGGGTTTTGGCGTCGTCTTGCAGGGAGCCGTCCATCATCACGCTGGTGAAGCCGTTGCGGATGGCGGAATAGCAGGTGGCGGGGCTGTTGCCGTGGTCCTGGTGCATGGCGATGGGGATCTGGGGATAGGTCTCCACAGCGCCGAGAATCAGGTGACGGAGGAAGTTTTCCCCGGCGTAGCTCCGAGCGCCCCGGGAAGCTTGCAGAATGACGGGGCTATCGGTTTCATGGGCGGCCTGCATGATAGCCAGGATCTGCTCCATGTTGTTGACGTTAAAAGCGGGAATGCCGTAATCATTCTCGGCCGCGTGGTCTAGTAATAGCCGCATAGGGACAAGCGCCATAGGGTTCCTCCTGGGGTAGCAAGTTAATGTAAGGGTAACTCTTTAGGTTTTTTTAATCTTAGGCTAGTTTCTCCCCCTTGACAATTTTAAAAAAACCTATAAGGCTACACACATAAGAAACACTGATAATTCGATTTTAGCCTTTTTCCCTCTTTCCCTAAAACCCTGAGAGACGCACGCATCGCGGCCACCTTTGACGGGTTGCTCATCTCCCTTAGACTATCCAGCAATACTTGAGCGCAGCGGCGTCGGTACGGGGGCCTGGGGGCGAGTCAAGCCCCCAGCTTTAGATTGGCCGCTGGGTTTCCTCTCCGTCGTCTTCATGGTGAAGATGGTCGGGTGTGTTTGCTAAAATCTAAGCCATCTCCCCACACTCGTGGGGGTGCTCCGCCGTTAAGTCCGGGCGTTAATTATCTGCGGGTTATCTCCCCACATTTGTGGGGGTCTCTTTTTTTGTAAGCATTCAATAGGGTTACGAAACATATGATGCTCCCCATTCTTTAGACAAAAATTGAGACGGGTAAAGAGATGGGAGAAAAAAGAAAATTTATCGTGGTACTACTAAGTATACATTAAAATTACCCTCCTGTCAATAGACAATTAGCTGGTTAGAAATTAACCAAAGTGAACCTGTGCTGGCGTTAGATAGTTGAGGGACTGGTGGGGATGCTGATTATTGTAAAAATCAATGTAATTCCCGATGCCCAAACTAGCTTCAGTGACGGAACTATGGCTCTCCGGGAATGAGGCGGGTAGTCAGGGCACCAATTAGCCAGAACCCTTACTAGATAGGCTTTTCTGCGTTACCGTCCAAGTCGCAATTGTATAATAAGCTATAATTTCTTGCCTGATCCCTAGAGAGCCGCTTGTTTTTTCCATGTGTTAATTTGAGTGGTATGTACTCCAGACTCACTTGAGATTTCATTAATGGTTTTTAAGCCTTTAAGTGCCTCTAGTGCAACTTTGGCTTTGAATTCTGCGCTGTGGTGCTTTTTTGCTGGCATTTTTATTCCCTTGTACTGTACTGATCTGACATTGATTCTATCTCAGTTTACTGTCCAGTTTTTGGGGAGCACTATACTGCTAAAGGGTTATAATTTCCGAAGATGTCTAATAAAGGATTCCGGGCGCCGCCCCATTTCCCTCGGCGAGACTACCGATTCACCCGCTCCTCCTCCATAATAAAAAAATTCGTTCCCCGTTCTCGCTATGACGACCCAAGTCATTGAAATTCTCTCCGCCGAAGAAATCCGGCGGGTCTTGACTCGCTTGGCCTCCCAGGTGATTGAGAAAAATAGCGACCTCTCCCAGTTAGTCCTGCTGGGCATCTACACCCGGGGCGTGCCCCTGGCCCATCAAATCGCCCACCAGATTGAGGCGCTGGAGCGGGTCAAAATTCCGGTGGGCGCCATTGACGTCACTTTCTATCGGGACGATCTAGACCGGATTAAAACCCGCACCCCCGCTAAAACCAAAATCCCCCTCGACCTCAAGGGCAAACGGGTCGTCTTGGTAGATGATGTGATTTATAAAGGTCGCACCATCCGAGCGGCGCTGAACGCGGTGGCGGAATACGGGCGCCCTAAGGTGATTCGTCTCCTGACTTTGGTGGATCGGGGTCATCGGGAACTACCCATTCACCCGGATTTCGTGGGCAAAAAGCTCCCCACCGCTTCGGAGGAACAGGTTAAGGTCTATCTTCAGGAGGTGGACGGCCGGGACGGGGTGGAGTTACTCAAAACTCAGATGACAGATGACAGATGACAGATGACAGATTTCAGTTATCAGGTATTATTAGCGATTAATCATTCTTTGAGATGCAGAGAACCCGACTCAATACCGTTCTAACCCTTGGCAGCGCTCGCTTGACTCGCTTTTTTGGTAATCCCTGGCGCCGGATTTCTCTTATTTTACTGGGCCTGTTGTTTGGGTTTTTTATCGGCGCGGCGCTTTCAACGACGGCGGGTCAGGACGCCCAATGGGATGTGGTCAGCGCCGCTTTGATTCTTTTGTTTTGCGAGGGCGTTAGCTACTGGATCTATCGGCGCTGGGGCCGGGAACAGGGACAATTGGGACTCTGGGGCGAACTTTTGAATAGTTTTAAGTTAGGGGTGATGTATAGTCTCTTTCTGGAGGCCTTTAAGTTGGGGTCTTAGTTGTGTCGAGCTTCTGTAAACTCAGTCGGGCTTTGATGGGTTAGCGGTAGCGTAGCTCATCCTACGGTTCTTGGAGATTTGGCCGATGAATAAAGGGAATGTTATTGTCTTCTGGTTGTGGTGTTGTTTGCTGTGGGTCTCCGCCTGCGGCGCCGTTTCTGATAGAGCCGCCCCGGTTGGGTCTGGAATTTCGCCGCTTCAGAGTCTTCAAAATAGATGGATTGGCTACAGACCCAGCGCCGGGAGCTCTAAGAGTATGGAAGGTCGGCGCTCTAGTCTGCGTTGAGGATGGAAAGCATGAAACCCCGCATCATCGTCTGTGGCCTCGGCGCTACGGGCTATCGCATCTTTAGTCTGCTCAAACAACAGGGCGCTGAGGTGGTGGGCATTTCCCATTCCCCCCTATCCAAGGAAAGCCCAGGACAGATTATTGTCGGTCGCCTCGATTCTCCCGCCACCTTGCAAGCCGCTGGGATTCAGTCCGCCCAAACTTTAGTTCTTGCCACCCGGAACGACGCCCTCAATTTAGCGGTTCTCACCCAGGCTCGGGTTCTCAATCCCCAGATTCGGGTCATTAACCGCCTCTTTAACCCCGCCCTGGGGCAACGGGTCGATCAAACTCTCTCAGATCATGTCAGTTTAAGCGTGTCGGCGCTGGCGGCGCCGATTTTTGCCTTTGCGGCTTTAGGCAATCGAGCTATCGGACAGTTGCGCTTATTTGACCAAACCTGGCCTATTGAAGAAATTATCATCGACGCCGATCACCCTTGGCTAGGACTGCCCCTAGGGGAACTCTGGGACGATCCCCGTCGCATGTTGATCTATTACTTACCTCAAGCGTCGGAAATAGACCTGGTCTCCGCCGTGGTGGAGGGTAAAACCTTGGCTTTGGGAGATCATTTAATCATTGGCCGGCAACCCCAGCTCTCGGCCCGGCGCCGTTCCCTCTGGCTCCGCTGGACGAAACTGATCACCAATCTACGACAGTATCAGCGTTATGTCAGTCAGGTAGTTTGGGTGAGTTTAATTCTATTTTTGATGATTTTTACGGCCACCTTTACCTACGTCTGGATTAATCAACACACCACCTTAGTGGATGCCTTTTATTTTTCTGTAGGCATGATTACCGGCGCCGGAGGCAAGGAGGAAGTGGCGGAAAAATCTCCGGCGGCGATTAAGGTCTTTACGGCGCTGATGATGATCGCCGGCGCCGGGGTGATTGGCATTTGTTACGCTCTGTTAAACGACTTTATTTTGGGCAGTCGCTTCCGTCAATTTCTAGACGCCGCTCGGGTTCCCACCCGCCATCACTATGTGGTCTGCGGTTTGGGGGGCGTGGGCATGGCCATTGTCAAGGAACTCCTCAGTCAAGACCATGAGGTGGTCGTCCTCGAAGCCGACCCGGAAAACCGTTTTCTCCATCAGGCCCGCTCCCTCGGCGCTCCGGTGATTGTGGAGGATGCCTGCTTGGAATCCACTCTGAAGGCCGCCAATTTGGAGCGCGCCCGCGCTATTTTAGCGACGACCAGCGACGACACGGTCAATGTAGAAATCGCCCTCACCGCCCAGTCCCTCGCCCCCCGTTTGCCGGTGGTGCTCCGCTGTCAGGACGCGCAGTTTGGGCAATCGGTGCAGGAAGTGTTTGACTTTGAAGCCGTCCTCTGTCCTTCGGAGTTGGCGGCCTACTCCTTTGCCGCCGCGGCGCTAGGGGGACGTATTTTGGGTAACGGCATGACGGACGATCTGCTCTGGGTGGCGCTGGCTACCTTGATCACCCCCAATCATCCTTTCCGCGGGCAACGGGTCAAGGACGCGGCCCGTCGGGCGGATTTCGCTCCCCTTTATCTAGAGCGGGGCGGACAAACTTTCCATAGTTGGGCGCTGTTAGAGACAGAACTGCAATCCGGGGACGCGCTGTATTTAACCATGCCCGCCGCAGAACTGGATCAACTTTGGCGGCCCCAACTCAAGGAAGACGCGCCCTGGGAGCCAGCCGGTGCCGCCTTCTCGGGGAAGGCTTAGATCCCTGGATGTCCTCGCCCTGAAATAGACCCAACTTTTACCCCTCAAGGGCTTTAGTCGGCACCCTGAGAATAGCAATTGATCCCCCTTGCGAACCTGAACCCCTAAATTCTCCAATGAGTCCTGGCGATAGCAGACCTAAGTGAAGCATGAACAGGCTCCGGTTGGCTTCCCTCTTTCCAAAGCTACTGTGTACGCGGCGCTCTCACCCCTATTTTTCCGGGGCTGGGTTAAAGTGGCAAAAAGCGCCTAGGATGTTTTCGCCATGTGTATTTGTGTCAACTGCCATTATGTGGATCGCTGTCTCACCTACCATGCCGTCGAACGTCAACACGAACAACCCCACCTGACGGATAGCCCAGATTTCGATCCCCAGGAACCCAGTATCAACGTCAATATTCGTCCCCAGGGAGATTACATCGAAATGGAATGGGACGTGGTGGGTTGTCTTAGTTTCCGGGAAGAGCGGGGCAAGTGGAGCCAACTCCGGCCTGGCGAAGCGATTCCAACTTAGCGGGAGTTGCCAATCTTCCTACGCTTTTCCCGAAATCTCTGAAAATGGCGGAGGTGGGTAAAGGCGCCGGAGCGCCGAGGCGAAGCGGTCTAGGGTGTGGAACTGTCGATAGGCGCTCTGCATAGCCCTTAAGTTTTCAAGGGTGGGGGGATAGTATAGAATCTCGATCATCGTTAGCCAAACTCCCTGGGGTTCCCTCCAATCCAAAATTAACGCCCCGAGGTCGTAGCGTTCTAATTCCCGGGCCATCCACGTGCCTTGAGTGACTAAGGGCAAACGCCCAGCGATAATGGCTTCGGTAAAAATCCCGGAAGTCCTCTCTCGATAGGCCAGAGCGTCGTAGGGCAGGAGGATAATTTGGCAACGGTTTAGCCAATGGGCGTACTCCTCGGCGCCGAGGCGGTTGGGCAGGGTTTCCAGGACGGGGCCCTGGGGGGCTGGCTCAATCTGGGCGGCCTCTGCGACCAGTAACCGGAGATTCAGCGCCTCCGGGGGGGCGCTCTGGGCTAAGGCTTGAATCTGGGCCCAGCCTTTTTCCGGGCGGGGAGCGCCGGGCCACCAGGCATAAATCGGCGGAGGTAAGGTTTCTAAAGGGACGGTGGCGGGAAAATCGGTGTGGGGGATGGGCAGAACGGTAAAGGGGGTTTGAAAATAGGCCCCGAGGGCTTCTCCTAGAGGTTCGCTATCGGTTAACAAGACACAACGCCCCTCCAACAATCCCGTGATCCTCCGCTGAAGCCAGCGATAGACCGGTCGGGTGGCGTCCCGGTGAATATCCCGCCGGTAGAGAATCCAGAGCCGCAGTCGGCGCCGTTGAGGGGAGGGAACCCGACTTAAGGCCGTCAGTAGAGCGAAGAGTTGTAGGTGAATAAAACGCTCCGTAAATAGAATGGTCTCCTCGTCGGCCAGCGCCGCCAGTTTTTGCCCCAAAGTCCGACCCAGAAGCCAAGCGGGCCCCACCCGACCCAGTTTGGCAAACAAACTGCCCTCCGCCTCTAAATCAACGGGAGGCAGTTCCCCTTCCCAAAGGGGCGGTAAGGTTAAAGACTCCGGGGGGATCGGCGCCCAGACCCGATGGCGCCAACCTAGAATGGCTAAAGCCCGACCCAAGGCTTGGTGATAGGGGAGGATATGCCCCTCGCCTCCCATCAGGTTGGGAATCCAGGAAATAAAAACGGGAGAAGATGACACAGCGGGGAATGGGGTCAATCATCTTGACCCGTACTTAAAAGCACTACAGGAGGATCTCGTGAGCAAGCGAGAGGTTAGTCTCCAATTTATCACAGTCCCTAACTGCGCCTAGGCAGAGTTGCCAAGGCGGGCTTAAATTAACCGGAAGGATAAAACTTTAGCGGCGATTTGATTGCGTCCGGCGGCTTTTGCTTCAAAGAGCGCCTGATCCGCCAGTTGTAATAGCAACTGGTGACTATGGTGACGCACGGGAATGGCGCTGGCAATACCTAAACTCAGCGTTAAATGGGGGCCTAGGGGAGAGTCGCCATGGACGATTTGCTCCAGAGCGATATTTTCTTGAATCCTCAGCGCCACCTGATAGGCGCCTTCCCGTTGCGTATAGGGCAGAACCACCACAAATTCTTCCCCCCCGTAGCGGGCGGCAAAATCCGTCGAGCGCCGGAGACTTTTGGCAATCACTTGGGCCACCCGGCGTAGTCCCTGATCGCCGACGGGATGGCCATAGAAGTCGTTGTAGCGCTTAAAGTAATCCACATCGCAGACAATCAGGGATAAACTGATCTGTTCCCGGAGACAATGTTGCCATTGCTGGGCTAGATATTGGTTAAAGTAACGCCGGTTCGGAATTCCGGTTAGTTCGTCGTAGATGGCTAGGCGCTCTAGTTCTTGATTAGCTAATTCCAGTTCTTTTTTGGCCATCTCCAACTCTAGAGTTCTTTCAATCACTCTATTCTCTAAAGTGAGTGAATACTCCTTGAGGGTTTCGTAATATTGAACCGTTTGGATGGCGGCGGCGATTTGAGGCGCACAGGTTAGGAGAATATTCAGGTCTTCTGAGGAGTATTGGATCGGGTCATGGTGACCAATGCCGAGGACGCCAATGGTTTGGTTCTGAATCTTAAGAGGAGCGCAGATTAAAGACGCGATCTGATTTTGCCCATTGATACGAGGGTCCGGTTGGCGGATATTATTGAGAATCTCCGCCTGGTCGGCGCTGACGACTCGCTCAAACAGAGGTCGGAGTCGCTCCAGATGCGTTCGCCAGGCGCCGTTGCCAACGGTGATGGGATCGAGGGTCTCGCAAGGGGCGTTGGACAAAAGGATAAAAGTGGCGGTTGCGGGTAAGGATTGTTGCAGTTCCTGATCGATAATTTTTACCACCTCTTCTAGATTGACGCAGGCGGCGATTTTTCCGGCGAAATCCGATAAAAAATTGACTTCTTCATAACGCTGGAGGGTCTCTCGGGCCAGGCGCTTTTGGGCTAACTCTTCTTGACAGACATAGCTGAGTAATTGGGCTAATCCTTCAGCGTCCGGGGCCGAACTTTGCAGGTAGCCCAAGACCTGATTTTCCACGGTAATAGGATAAGTTTGTCCCGGCGCCGCTACGCCTCCAATGAGCGTCTGATTGAGATCGTAAACACCCCATTGGCCCCCCAACCCCGCCGCTAGTTGATCTAGCAGAGGAACAAGGCCCGGTTTCAGGAGCGCCTTACGTAGTTTTAGGGGAGGCACAGAGCAGAGATTAACAGAGATTAGAATCAAGGAGACCAACGAGAAAGATAAGCGGAGACGACGTCAGCCTTTCCCGATACTACACCCTGCAGGGATCCTTACTGCCGATCGCCGGGGGTTAAAGATGGTACTGGGAGGGGACAATCATGGAGCCGATGCCCATATCCGTGAAGACCTCCAGCAGAAGGGCATGGGGAATACGCCCGTCGATAATGTGGGCGGCCCGGACGCCTTGAGCGAGGGACCGCACGCAACAGTTGACCTTGGGAATCATCCCCCCGGCGACGACGCCCTCTTTAATGAGTTCCCGAGCCTGTTGAATATCTATTTGGTTAACGAGGGTGGAGGGATCTTTATAATCCCGCAAAATGCCCCGGGTATCCGTCAACAAAATCAACTTTTCGGCGCCGAGCGCCGCGGCGATTTCTCCGGCGAAGGTGTCGGCGTTAATATTGTGGGCCTGCCCCAACTCGTCGGCGGCGACGCTGGAGATGACGGGGATATAACCGCTTTGTCCTAGGGATTCCACCAAACGAGCGTCCACATTGCTCACCTCCCCCACAAATCCAATCTCTTTGTTCTCCATTCCCCGGGCTGTGACTAAATTGGCGTCTTTACCGCAGAGACCCACCGCCGAGCCGCCTGCCTGGTTAATCAAGGCGACCAATTCCTTATTGACCCGCCCCACCAGCACCATTTCCACAATGTCCATGGTGGCCGCGTCCGTGACCCGGAGACCGTCTTTAAATTGGGGAGCGATGCCCATTTTATCCAGCCAAATGTTAATCTCTGGGCCGCCGCCGTGGATGACCACCGGTCGCACGCCCACGGAGGCCATAAAGACGATATCCCGAATCACCTTATCCTTGAGACTCCCGTCCTTCATCGCAGCGCCGCCGTACTTCACCACAATCGTCCGCCCGGCAAAGTGCTGGATGTAGGGAAGGGCTTCGCTCAGGATTTTGACCCGAGCGGCGGCGTCTTCCCCGATAAAGTGGCTAGTTTGGGTCATGCAAAACTCCGGGTTTTTTCAGTGATCAATTATCAGTTATCAGTGATCAGGGATTAACGAGACTGTTCACCTTTAACAGTTTGGGGTTAATCCTTGGGGCTATGGCTCCAGGAACGGGGATCTTCCAACGGTTCCAGGTGGGCGCTGATTTGGCTCTGGGGTAGTGCCTGGACGATTTCGCTTTCCAGCGCCTCGCAGAGATCGTGACCTTGCTGAATCGTCCAATGCCCCGGTGCTAAAACATGGAAGGAAATAAACCGCTGAGCGCCGGCCAGTCGGGTGCGGAGAAGATGGAAGCGAAGACCCTGGGCTTCGTAGGGCGCGAAAAGCGCCAGAATGGTTTGCAGTTCCTCCGGGGGAATGGATTGATCCATCAAGCCCGAGAGGGTTTCCCGTAGTAACCCGGTGCCGACCCAGAGGATATTTGCCGCCACCGCCAGGGCGATGAGAGGATCTAAAATATTCCAACCCGTCAGCGCCACCAGCCCCACCGCCGCCACCACCCCCACCGAAGTCCAGACATCTGTCAGTAAATGATGAGCGTCGGCCCGGAGGGTAATGGAACGGAGACGCCGCCCCGCCTGAAGCAGAACCCAGGCGACGGCGCCGTTGATGACCGCGGCGATCAGCGCCAGAATCAGACCCTCTTCTGGATTTTCTAGGGGCTGAAGATTCCAGAGGCGTTGCAGGGCCGTCAAGCCAATGGTTAGCGCCGCCACCATAATCAAGGCGCTTTCCAGTCCGCTAGAAAAATACTCCGCCTTGCCGTGGCCAAAGGGATGCTCCGCGTCCGGCGGTTTCGCCGCCACAGATAAGGCCCAAAAGGCCGCCAGCGCCGAAATTAAATTCACCCCCGACTCTAGGGCGTCGGACAATAACCCCACAGAACCGGTTAGGCTATAGGCTCCGAACTTCAGGGCCATGGTGATCAAAGCCGCCGCAATGGAGAGCAGGGTATAGGGTCGGGCCGCCTTAGCGCTCATGGAGGGTTAGAAACATTCATTAATGTCTATTTTAGTGATGTCAAACTCAAGTTCTCTCTCTGCCTCACCTTGCCCAGGGAGGATTAGGGGGATTCCCGAACAGCGGAGCCGAGACGTTGGGGGGAATAGCCCTGGAACCAGCGCCAAACCAGATAGCCCGCCAGGGTGGTCATGTAGCCAATCAGGGAGAACCAGAGCAGATGGTTATTGTGGAGCCGCCAAGCCAGCGCCGCTAGGGGCAAAAAACCGGCGCCGAAGGCCCAGAGGACGGCGTTTCTGAGAATTTCTACCTGTTTGAGGCCGATAAAATAGCCCTCCATCATAAAGGCGAAGGCGGTAATCTCCAGCAGGGGTAGGAGCCAAAAACTGTAGTCGCTCAGGTTTTGGTTAATCTCCTGATGGTTGGTGAGCAAACCAAAGACCTGTTGGGGCAGGAGCAGGGTCACTAACGCGAAGCCTAGGGCAATGGCGAGGGTGACCCCAATGGAGACCCCTAAAAGCGGCGCTAGCTGTCCCCAGTCGCCCTTGCTTTTTAAGTTACCGATCATGGCCTGCATGGTCATGCCCAAGCCCTGGACGGTGAACTGGCTCAGAAAGGCGATCTGCAAAAGCAGGCCGTTTTGGGCCAAAACTTCCGTGCCGAAGAGGGAACTGAGATTGGTGAAAATGGCGAAGACGCTAATGAGGAGGATAAATCGCACCAAGATATTGCTTTTCAAGATCACCGCCTCCCGCAACGCCCCCCAGTCTTGAAGTTGGGGCCGAATCTCCGGCCAATACTGCCAGGGTTTCAGCGCCGCGATCCCGATTAAGCCCACCCCCAAGGCTAGGTATTGACTCAGCGCCGTGGCTAAACCGGCGCCGTAGCTAGCCCAGCCCCAGCGATTGATCATCAGGTAATCCAAACCCACGTTGCTGAAATTCCCCATCAATGAAAGCCAGAAGACCCAGCCATTGCGCTCCTGTCCCAGAAACCAGCCGATGATGACAAAATTCAACAACACCGCCGGCGCTCCCCAAATGCGACCAAAGAAATAATCCGAGCCGGACGCCTCGACGGTGGGAGCGCCGCTGAGGAGAAAAAAGCCCCCCTGGGCGATGGGGATTTGCAGAACTAAAATGCCTAAGCCAATCCCCAGCGCCACCAAGGCGCTACGGATGCCCGCTAGGCAAACCCCCGCTTGGTCGCCGGCGCCGGAGGCCTGAGCCGTGAGCGCCGTAGAACTGGTTCTGAGAAATTTCAACACCCGGTAGAGGTAATCAAAGAGAATGGAGCCGAGGATAACCCCGGCGAGGTAACGAATATCTTCTAGATGTCCGAGAAAAGCGGTATCCACTAGCCCCGCCAGGGGCACCATCAGATTTGACAGAACGCTGATACTCGCCAGACGGGCGAAACGGGGCAAAAAGGAATAGGACGGGGGCAAGGAAAGGGCCATAGGGGGAGGATGTTCACCTCGAAGGTAATTTATCTTAAAAAATATTTTCCAATTTGGACGGGCCCGCCGACTTCGGCTCTCCGGTTTTAACCCCCTAACCTCCCTTAGAAAGCTACCGTATATACACAAGTGCCGAGATCCCCCCTAGCCCCCCTTTGAAAGGGGGGAAAACTTCTCAAAGTCCCCCTTGTAAAGGGGGATTTAGGGGGATCCACAAAAAGAACTAGGGACTTTCCCAACATTCTCTATAGCGCCGCTATCGCCTAAGATCGAGCCTGATATTCTATCCGCGGAGCTGGCCCCTTGGGAGAAGCAAAGAAAATGAAAAGCCTATGGAATGACGCAGAAGCCCGGCGCTCTCCGGGGGAACTGGGACAACGGGTCTATAGCTCCCGGCTGTTGGGCCGGGAACCGGCGCTGGTGTTGCATGGCGGCGGCAATACTTCCGTCAAGGTGAAGAAGAAAAATTTACTAGGAGAAGAAGAAGAGATTTTGTACGTTAAGGGGAGCGGTTGGGATCTCGCCACCATCGAAGCCGAGGGCTTTGCGCCGGTGCGAATGCCCCGGCTATTGCAATTAGCGGCCTTGCCCAACCTCAGCGACCCGGAGATGGTCCACGAACTGAAAACCCAAACGACCCGGGCCTCGGCGCCGACCCCTTCCGTGGAAACCCTCCTCCACGCCCTTTTGCCCTATAAATATGTGGACCACACCCACGCCGACGCCGTGGTGACCCTGACCAACACCCCCCAGGGGCGCCAACGGATTGAAGACCTCTACGGTGACCGTCTGGTGATTATTCCCTACGTGATGCCGGGGTTTGACCTGGCCAAACTCTGTGCCCAACAGTTTCCCGCCCAGGCGGGGCCCCAAACTGCGGGGATGGTGTTAATGAACCACGGTA
>JBKCES010000058.1:0-10394 GCA_046304295.1 Cyanobacteriota bacterium
CCCCTAGAGAGTTCAGCGTTTAATTAGCAGTTTAATTTATAACAATATTAAAAATGTTATTCCTTTTAACGTAGGCCTTTCGGAGAACCAAGCTATTTTGAACTTGATCGTTTTTTCCAAGGTGATATGTTTCTTCAACAAGAATATAGCTCAAAAAATATTATCGTTAAAATTGACGTGGAGGGAGCTGAATTTTCGGTTCTTTTAGGAATGAAGAATTTTCTAAAAATTGAGAAAGTTTCGGCGGTAGTGATAGAAATAACACCTAAATTTTTAAATCGCTTTGGTCATACCAAAGAAATGATATATTCTTTTATGAATGATTGTGGCTTTACACCTACTGTCCAATCAACAGAATGGCAATATGATGAAGTTTTTGTTCGATAATTTTTTGCCTCTTTAGGCCCACGCATGTTTTCGTAACAAGGATTATATTTTGAGGCGAGATTCACTAAAATTTACTCCACTGCATAAACCACTCTTTTGTCAACCATAGTAAACCCGCAAGAGCAAAAAATTTTATAATGAAATACCCAATCGTAGCAAGCTGCAGGGTATCTAGAGAGAAAATAACTGAAGTTGTTGAACGTAAGCTTTTTCTTGTTCATTCCGTTGTTCTTGAACATATCGTCTAACAATTTCCGTATTTACGCCATCACCACCGTACCAATATAACCACCATCACTCCAAAATTCTCCTCCCCATAACTGTCTTCGTAATTCTGGAAAACGTTTGAACATTTCCCTTGCACTGATACTTTTAATAATTTGCATCACCCGAGACGGAGAGTATTTAGGTGTAGCTTCTATAAATAAACGTACATAATCTCCATTAGTACCCATTTCTTCCATGTCCAACCAATAACGCTGTCCGATTTCGTGAAAAATTTGCTTTAGATATTCACAACGTTCCTCCAGTGCCAGAAGTTTGCGATGATACTTGATGCAAAACACCATATGGTAACGAATCTAATACACGCAATGACTAGCTCGCTTGAGTTCCATTACAGTATTGTAATGCTTGTTTTTATTTTTGGGGTTGCTTATCCCAATCGCAGCAAGCTGCGGGGTATGCGCAACCCATTTTTAGATCAAAAAATATAGCGGGTCTAAATAGGTGGTGACCGTAATCAAATGGTGATCTCCCCCCATTTTCAATGGGGGAGCTAATTAGAGCCTGTTCATAATTCGTTTAAGTCCGCTATAACCTAATCTCTAAAAAAATACTATAAACATGGCATCTTACAACTATCCGAAAAGACTAAATAGTCCCATAACTAATAATAGTCTTAAACCCAATTCCCAAATTGGAATCAAGGAAATTCTCTTTTTGAGCGGTATTTTAAGTTGGACTTCAATTGGTTATATCTTGGGCAAAATACTTTCTTCTTCAAGATCAAAAACCCATATTGGTAATACGTTTTTTCTGGCAGTAATCACGATTGGATTGATAATTTCTGGGTTGTCTAACAACCTAGATACCTTCAGTGTAAAAACTTTTGGATGTTACGTATTTGTGATGTGGCTAGTTGCTTTTGACTGCCGTCGTCAACAGTTTTATGCCAATATGACAATTCATTTCGCCAACTCAACCTATTTAGGCCCCGCTAGTTATTTTTTTTACATTCACAACTATCCCAACTTTCTGCAAAATCCCCAATTTTGGCTTAGGATAAGCCCATCGGCGCCGACAGCCTTTAACATGCTTTTGTTGTGCCTACTATTTCAAAATTTAGGTTACTACTTTTTAGGCAATTATCTGCACACCATCTTTCCTGGACTAAAACAATGGTCTTTGTCTTCAAGGAATTTAGTTAATCTACTTTTTATTAAAACGAAAATAGATCAGCTTAAATTTTTCCTTCTTTTTGCTTCAATTGGCTTAGTCCCTTTTATTGTATCTGCAATTACTGGCAGATTCTTTTATATTAACGCTCAAGATGCTGGAGGATCAGGACCATCATTTATCATCGCTAGTCTTTTCGCCCAATTTTCTCCACTATTTAACGTGGCTTGGTTTTATGGAATCGCTAGCTCATGGTTTCGAGTCAGTGCTCCATCTCTCCAAAAAGAGAGAATAAAATGGAAAGCCAACCCCCCAATGACGGCTTTATCCTGGTGTTTAATCGGGCTTAATTTTATTTATCAACTTATAAGCGGCTCTAAAGGTAGATTTCTCGGATTTGTCATTTTACCCCTCGCCACTGTTTACTTCTTCACTCGTCAGCGAATCAGTTGGCTTATTTTTAACATAGGAGTGTTTATCGGCGGACTGTCTTGGATAGTTATTTATCCTATAATGGTCAATTATCGGTCATTGATAACCACTATTGGAGTGGGTAGAGGTGCGAAGATTCAAGATTTATTATCGATGGCATGGAATAACTTAAATCTTCTGTCTTGGGAAGATTATCAAACCATCATTTTCACGCCGTTTAACAATTCTGGAATTGCAGAACATGTTGTCGCTATGACTTCTATCGTTTATTATAGTGTTCAACAACCCGCCGAGCTACTCTGGCAACGTTTACTATTATTTTGGGTACCTCGCTTCATCTGGCCAGATAAGCCAACAATTCTCAGCGGTAATCTAATCGGACGCTTATCCGGTCGATTGGCAGAACAAGACTACGTAACATCAGTTGTTTTCCCCTCTTCCGCAGAGCTGTTTCTTTATCTTGGTTTAACAGG
The DNA here is from genome assembly GCA_046304295.1 of Cyanobacteriota bacterium. Lineage (GTDB taxonomy): Bacteria > Cyanobacteriota > Cyanobacteriia > Cyanobacteriales > Microcystaceae > Synechocystis. The sequence goes on from JBKCES010000058.1 coordinate 2,691, forward strand.
CTCTATCCTAATGATTCTTCCTGGATTGCTTATGCGTTGGTTCAATGATTCTACATCTCCATTTATCATCTTTACCCCCGCTAGACTTGCCATTTACTTCGCTTACCTCGCCACATTAAGCGATTTTGTTTTTGCCAATTTTCAATCGGGTATCGCAGGCATAGTCATGCAGTTATCTGTTCTTTATATTACACTTTATATGGTAAAGGTTTTATAGCTTAATTGAGAGTACCTTACTTTTGCAACCGTTACCCTAAATTTTCCCTAAAGTGAGAGAGGATTTGACTTCCTTTCGTCTTTTTCAAGAGAAGAGGTCAGATTGTCAAAACATGGGGTATGGGATCGACAGTTCCAAATTTAAGGTTTCATGACATAAAAAGCCTTGTAACAAGAGGGTTGTACAATTCTTAACAATTTGGCTGATCGCTGAAACGACGCAAAATCGTTCCGAATTTATTTTTGCTGATACGGGATGCACCCTAGACTAAATCCTAGTTTTCATCAAATTTTCCATTCTTCTCCCAACCGTGACAAACGGCTATCTCTAAGAAAACTCACTTAGAGTTCAGCCATCATGATGAACATTCCCCGTATCAACATCTCCCTTCGGTGGAACTATTATTAGAGCGCTTCAAAAAGCAAAGTAAATCTGGCAACATTAAGCGGGCATTAGTGCGCACCTACGACGGCGGTGCCGACAAACTAAAAATAAATTATACGCCTAATGTGCTATTGCGCCCATCAAGTTTGCACCTTTAACGTCTCTCCCCTCGGTTAATCCACCCTGCTTTCCATTGATAGCATTGAGAGTTTTGTCCTTATCCTCATAGTCGCTGGTGGGGATAATCATCTTAAATGCTCTAACCGTATCCACTATCCCCACTCCTCGAGATATAGCAGACTCAAGTAAATCATGAACAGGCACCGATTAACATCCCCCTTTTCAAGAGGAGTTGAGAGAGATAACCGTTAGATTTCGTTCACAACCCATATTAGACCTGCTAGGTATAATACCGTTATCGTTTGAATTGTTAATCCTCCACTATCCTTAAAGCTCGATCCTTCTGCACCTGAGAGTAAACCCTCAAAAACCATAACTGTTACCAATGATTAACACAAATTCATTCAAGGAAAGAGTTCGCAAACTTATACCAAGCTCTATGCTAGACTATTTAGGAAAAATCCGACGTTATTTACAAACAAAGAAACAATTTAAATCGAACAGTAGAGGAAATTTTCACAGATATCTATGTTAACAACAAATGGGGAGGCAAAGCAGGAGAGTTTTGCTCAGGCTCTGGTTCCTCTTCAGAATCTGCTGTTTTGCCTTATGTAAGCACAATATCTAAGCTAGCTCACGAAGAAAATTTTTACGGCTTAACCTTTATTGATTTGGGTTGTGGAGATTTTCAGGTTGGTCAACAACTACTCCCCCTTTGTTCATCTTATATCGGCATAGATATAGTTAAGGTTTTAATAGAAAACAATAACAATAAATTTAAAGACACTAAAGCTAGTTTTTTGTGTCTTAACATTATCGAAGACGATCTACCCACTGGAGATGTCTGCTTCGTCAGGCAAGTTCTACAACATTTATCAAATGCAGAAATAACTAAAATTCTGGCTCTTGTGGGTTTACTATGCTTGACAAAAAAGCGTTTTATGCAATGGAGCAGATTTCAGTGGAGCCTGGACTCAAAATGTAATCCTTGTTACAAAACCATATGCGAGCCTCAAGACCCAAAATTCTTAGTAAACTTGAAAGGTACCAGTGGGTGTTCATAACAGAGCATTATCCTACTGACAATCCCAATATTGTACCAAATAAGGATAAAATACACGGTGCTGATATTCGACTCTATGATAATTCTGCTGTCTATTTAACAGAACCGCTATTCTGTCTGTCTTCTGAATCCGTTCAGGAAGTATTAACTGTTCCTGGTGAAGTCGGTAATGTTGATCAGGGTTTTATTAAAACGTTTCTTTACAAGCCAAATCATTGTAGCGATCATAAGTGAATCATGGCTAGTGACAGACGCAAGTGACTCAATTCCTCACGATATAACTCATGAGGAGATAAGAAAGTTAACCAAACCATAGTAAGCTCAAAACATCCCAAGATAATGATTAGAGTTGTACACTTTCTAAGGCGCCCCTATAGTGGCTGTTATAGTATCGAGCGCCTTTATGAAGATGTCAGAAAATTTATGCCCTCTGATATTCAGATTGAAATTAGAACTAATCTTTATTTCTCTAAAGGTATCTTAAATCGTTTATTAGATGCTATTAGCGCCGTTAAAGAACAGCAAGATGTTAACCATGTTACTGGCGATGTACATTATCTAACTTTTTTCCTAAAAAAGAAAAAGACGATATTAACTATTCATGATTGTGAGTTTCTGGAAAGAAGTAAAGGAATTAAGTTTTATTTGTTGTGGTTATTCTGGTTCTTCTTACCTGATAAACGTTCTTCTGCCATTGTAGTTGTCTCTGAAGAAACTCGAAAAAAAGTACTTGCTTTTCTAAATTGCAGACAAGATAAAATAAGAGTTATTCACAATCCTTTATCTGCTGAATTTATTCCTAGCCCACGACCATTCAATAATCTTTATCCTACCATTCTCCACATTGGAACTAAACAAAACAAAAACCTCGAAAATCATATTTCTTCTCTAGAAGGTATTAACTGTAGACTACTGGTGATTGGTCATTTATCTGAGACCCATAAGGTGCTACTAAAAGAACATCAGATTGATTATCAAAACTTGTTTGATTTATCACCCGAGCTGTTGCTAGAGCAATATCACCATTGTGATATTTTGCTCTTTGCGTCTACCTATGAGGGCTTTGGACTTCCTATTATTGAAGCCCAAGCCGTGGGACGTCCAGTTATAACGAGTAATCTTTCCTCGATGCCAGAGATTGCTGGTAATTCCGCCTGCCTCGTTGATCCATTCGATGTAGAAAGTATTCGCACAGGTATAAGACGAATTATCACTGACTCTGAATATCGAGAGAGTTTAGTCCAAAAAGGATTTCAAAATATTGAGCGGTTTCGTCCAGAGAATATTTCTGCTCAGTATGCTGAGCTTTACCGAGAAGTTTTTGAAATTTCAAAAAATCCAAGTCAGGATTAAGAATTTTTAACCCTGACTGACGGACACATTTTTAAGAACAATTCCAATTACATTCCTTGAAAGGCAGGTGTGGCAACACTTTCAGAGTCTGTGTTAGTCGTGGGTGCCATCTTTTCAAAACCTAGTCACAGTAAGGGATTGAGCCACTTGTGTCCGTCACTGAGTTTTTAACATTTAATTTCATGTCAATTAAAGTACTACATGTAATTTCAGGACTTAGCCCCGAATCAGGTGGCACCACTCGTGTGGTTTCCAATCTTACTAATACCCTTGCAGAAGATACTTTATTAAAAGTAACCTTGCTTTCTCAAGCATTGGTTGGCACTCTAGTACCCCCTTTGTTCCCAGAGTCGAAAGTCCAGCGTTCCGTAGCTAAAACTCAAAATAGAATTTCACTTTCCTTGGCATTCCCTCTTCGCCAGCAACTTAAATCTGCTATCCACACCGACAAACCGAACATTATTCACAGTCATGGTTTATGGCATCCCCTAAGTTATTGGCGAAGTCAGCTATCTTGGGAACATCACATTCCTTTGGTTATTCATCCCCACGGAATGCTAGAGCCTTGGGCGCTTAACTATCATAAATTCAAAAAACAAATCGCTCTTTGGCTTTACCAGCGCCGAGATTTAGAACAGGCAAAAGTTTTATTTGCCACCGCCCAACAGGAAGCGGAAAGCATACGTCAGTTTGGACTACGTCAGCCCATCGCTATTACGCCCAATGGCGTTCACTTTCCTAAATTTGAATCCAAATCAACAGCTTTTGATCCATCCACTCCTCGTACTGTTCTCTTCCTTAGTCGCATCCATCCCAAGAAGGGACTTATTAACCTTATTCAAGCCTGGAGTCAGGTTCAGCCGTCTAACTGGCGGCTTCTAATAGCCGGGCCTGATGAAAACAATCACTTAGCTGAGGTTCAAGCTCAGATCAATCAGCATCGATTAAATCAAATTGTAGAGTTTGTGGGTTCGGTAGAAGGAGAAGACAAAGCCCAACTCTACCGCCAAGCCGACTTATTCATTCTACCGACTTTTAGCGAAAACTTTGGCGTTGTCGTCGCTGAGGCACTTTCCTATGGGGTTCCTGTGATGACGACGACTGGAACCCCTTGGTCGGATTTAGAAGATTATCAGTGTGGCTGGTGGACAGCGCCGACAGTGGAAGGTATTGCCGATGCCTTGAAAGAGGCTACTAGCCTAGCTCCCCAAGAATTGCAAGCAATGGGGGAAAGAGGACGGGAATATGTCCAACGCTATGATTGGAATACCATCGCTCAAGATACCCTAGCCGTTTACCGCTGGATACTTAACCAAGGGCCAAAACCTGACTGTGTTATCCTAGACTGATATCACAAAAACAACTCAGATGATCTTGCAGACGAAAAACAGGGACGAGTGGCTAGCCGAGCTAAAATCCAAAATCGATTTTTCCTTCTCCAGACACAGCATCAACTTGTCCCTAGCCCAGAGGTCGGAAAAGTCTTAACTGATTTCCTCAGTTTTTGCAGGAGTACGGAGAATAAAGGACAAGAAACGCCGCCCTTACCCTAGATGAAAATCATGGTAAGCTTTCTTGCCCTCCTACCCCGCTCCCAAACCGCCTTCCTTTATGCCGTAGCGGCCCTGCTGAGATTTTATGGCAACCTCAACACCCCCCCCATCCCCCTCACTCTCCTCGGATGGAGCTTCTTGGCGTTTGCGCAGGGCACAGCGGCTCTCCTGGTTAATCTCAGCCTTGAGTGGAACGCTGGAAAGCGAAGCCGATCACAAGCAGAGGATGAGAGACTACGAGCAGAGGCAGAAAGAAGACGAGCAAGAGATTGCGAAACTCGACGTGATAATCTTGCGGACGAGGAGCGAGAAAAAGCAGATGGAGAAAGAAACCGAGCGGCTCGCTGCGCTCGAATCTAAAATCGAGGCTTTATTCTCCAAACACGGTATCCACTTGCCCCTAGTCTAGAGACAAGATCACCCCTAATGGATTTCCTCGCTTTTCTACAGAAGTACGGAGAGTAAAATGCAAGAAACTGCGATCGCCATCTATATTTGCTATTAACCAACGGAGGTAAAAATAATGGTTGTTACAATCTACAAATGGACAAAGGAAAAATATCATCAAGCCATTGACAGTGGCATTTTTCTTAATGATTCATTAGAGCTATTAAGGGGGGAGATTATTGTTATGGCACCGGAAAGAGAACCCCACGCTTATTTCAACACCGAAGTTGCCGACTACTTACGAATTAAATTACGAGGTAAAGCTAAAATTAGAGATGCAAAACCCGTCACTTTACCCAACAACTCTGAACCGGAGCCAGACATTGCTGTTGTGCAACCATTAGGAAAAGAGTATCTTCAACATCATCCCTATCCCGAAAACATTTTTTTGATCATTGAATTTTCCCAAGCAACTTTAAGTAAAGACCTGAATATCAAAAAAGATATTTATGCCGAAGCGGAGATTAACGAATATTGGGTTGTGGACTTAAAATATTCCCAATTGAGAGTATTTCGTGGTCTTGACAACGGACAATACACAACAGAGCAAATATTAACATCTGGCTCTATTTCCCTTCTTGCTTTTCCTGATATTTTTCTGCAAGTAGAGCAGTTGATTAATTCCTAGATTACACTTTACAGACAACAGCAGACGAGTAGTTTGGATTAGATTAGACATATTCGAAATATAATTAATGGCTTGTAAGCTTTACCAGTAAAGGGATTGGGAGAATAAAAGTTAATTTTTTGTGCTCATATTTTCCTGATGAAATTGAATTAGGAACGAGAGACGGGGCTTTCAGCCGATTGAAGGTCATGGATAGTACAAGCTCAGAGCCTTACTACTAAAGGACTATAATTTCCGAAGATGTCTATTGATTTAGCTGAAGAAATCGAGACTATTGGGTGCAAAAAAAAGGGCAGCTTGCCAGCCGCTGAGAATTGGTCATAATGCACTTGATTAACTAGTAAAATAAAACAATATATTTGAGCGAATCCCCCCCTAATTCAGAAATAACGGCTCTCTAGGAATGAAGCTGATAAGCAAAACTAATGAGAGAAAGCAAGGAAAATTCTCACCTGTAGATGCTCAAAATTAGTGAAGCCATAAGCTTGACGTTTAATCACCTTAATTTTGTTATTAATTCCCTCCATTTTTCCATTAGTTGGGTAGTGATTCAGGAGTAGTGAAGAAGGCTCAATTGCTGGCCAGGGAAGAATTATAGTCGTGTAAAGCACCAAATTACACCTATGTGATTGTCTACGTTTTTGGAAAAAGACGGACTTTGTCTGACGAGTCGTGAAATCCTTTGACGTAAAGTATTATTGAGACGTTCAATATAATTGATTTGTCCGCTTTCTTTACCAACAGCTCGGTGACGTTTGCTAGGAATAACTTTTTCATACGCTTTCCAAAAATCGGTATAAGCGACGGCACATTGTCGATAAACTGGCGGCAGACTTTCCCATAATTTTTTTGCGGATTCACGACTCCGATCCCCGATAAAACAGCCAATAATTTCTCTTGTTTGCCTATCAATAGCAAGCCAGACATAATACTTATACTCTTTTCTATATACGAAAGACCATAATCCATTATATTCTATGATTAATTTGCCTTTTGCCTTATAGCGGTATTCAGACGTGTGAGAACACTAAAACCCTTACTGAGTAAGGGTTTTAGCTATTTTATTTGTCCCTCACCAGCACAGACACCGCTATATTTAAAACCCTTGCCTGACGGGGAACCTAACTTAATTTATTATTAACGTAATTTTGTAACCATGACCAACTAACTCCTGTAACTCTTGCGATACCTCGCAATGAAATGCACTTCAAGAGAAGCTTATCAATAAGTTGTTTAGTTTCCGAAGAAATCGTATGGTTAGTGGGATTGTCAACAAATTGACGACCACAGTCTTTACATTGTCGTTTTGCTTTACGATTATGAGTAGAACCGTTTTTAATCGAATGATAAGATCCACATTTCGGGCAAGGGGGATAATCTGGGGTTTCAGAGGAACAAGTTTGGGAAGAAGCTAGTGAGAAATTGGAAGAGAAAGAAAAAGATAACTTTGATAAGTGCAATTATAATTATGCTCTCTCTTGATAGAAAATGAGATTTATTTTGGAGTAGTAGAAATTCTACAGATGCGTTATAGTCTAAGCATTATAACTCACCACTACCACCGAATCACCACCAAGATCGGTAGAAACCAAAATGTAGTGATGTCAAGGTTTAGCTTACATCACCCAAAAATAAAAACAAAAAGACTGAATTCGCATGGAGGGGGCTTTGTGTGCAAGTACAACGGCGAATGGGAAGAGACACTAGACCGAATCTTGGATTATAATTGACTTATCACATGAGTCTCCAAAGAGTGTATTATGTCTATCTCATTGTCCTGTCCCCACTGTCATTCTCAAGAAATTGTCAAGAATGGAAGCATTCATAATGGGAAGAAAAAGTATCGGTGTAAAACCTGTGGTCGTCAATTTATCGAAAATCCAACTAAAAAGTATATTGATGATCAAACCAAAGAGATTATCGACAGGCTTTTACTAGA
>JBKCES010000059.1:0-5393 GCA_046304295.1 Cyanobacteriota bacterium
GTCTGAATCCCCCCGACCCCCTAAACCCGCCCTAGCGACAGAATTGCTCTGGGCGATTATCGGTCTATTGCTGACCATTTTTAGCACCTTTGTTGAGGTGTTTGTCACCAACCCGCCCTGGGAGTGGTTCAATCAGGGCATCTATTCCCGTTCTTTAGGCATTACTTACCAGGTCGGTGCCGTTTTGTTAACGGGGTGTTTGGGGGGCCGCAACGCCGGAGCTTTTGCCCAGGGAGGGTATCTTCTTTTAGGCATGGCTTGGTTGCCCATTTTTGGCTCCGGCGGCGGCTGGGATTCCTGGCAAAAACCCACCTTTGGCTACCTGTTGGGCTTTATCCCCGGTGCCTGGGTCTGCGGTGTGTTGGCTTTCCGCTACCCGCCGAAAATTGAAACCCTGGCGCTGAGCGCCTTGGCGGGCTTGGGCGTCATTCACCTTGTGGGCGGTCTCTACGTCTGCGGTTTGGCCCTGTTGGGGATCGGCGAGTTATCCCTAGCCACCCTAGCTCCCGCGCTCTATTCCTTCTCCCTAGCGGCGCTTCCCGGACAAATCATCCTCGTCTGCTTAACTGCGGTTTTGGCTTACTTCCTGCGTAGGATCTTATTTTTATAAGCATTTTTACAAATTCATGTTTAAACTGAATCCCCTATTTTGGCGGGTGGCGCTGGTCGGGGTGGTGGCGGATCAAGTGAGCAAGGAAATTATTGTCCTTAGTTTGCAAACCGTTGGAGCCTCCCAGCCCCTCTGGCCGGGGGTTTTTCACCTAACCTACGTTCTCAATACCGGCGCCGCCTTTAGCCTCTTTCGGGACGGGGTCGATTGGCTGAAGTGGCTTTCCCTGGGCGTCAGCGCCGGGTTAACGGTTCTGGCGCTCAAGGTTAAATTAAACCGTCTGGAGCAAGCGGGCTACGGTTTTATCTTGGCCGGCGCCGTCGGAAACGGTATCGATCGCTTTCGCCTCGGTCATGTGGTGGATTTTTTAGACGCGCGTTTTTTAAATTTTCCGATCTTTAATCTTGCCGACATCTGCATTAATTTAGGCATCCTCGCCCTGCTCTGGGCCAACTTGCCGGAATTGGGATTCGGCGCTAAGTCCCGTTAGAAAAAGCGAAAATCCCCCAATTCTGGGGGACTTTAACTGCGGTTCCCCCTCAAAAAGGCTTCGGTGTCCACCGATCTTGGCTAAAGACCTAAATTTTGGGTTTGATCCTACATTCCGCCGGTTGGTAATCTACATTTCGCAGGTTGTGATAAAAATCTTGAATATTTCAAAAGCCAGTCTAGATAAGGCTTTCAGGAATTAGGCTAGATATTACTTGGACTGATTTTTTTCTTTGTTTGGGATGATTGGCGATATTTGGGCTTCTCTCGGCCTCACCATTGACCCTCACAATCTGAGTGACAGACACTTCATTAAGAACGATTATTCATACGGATATTGAAGGGCGGGTGGGGCAACACTTTCAGCGTTTGTGCCCCTCATGGATACCATATTTTTAAAACCTAGTCCCAGTGTAGGTTTTACGAAAAGATTTGGCTATTTTACCCGGTTTCTAGCCTCTTCCCGATATCCCCATGGTAGAACTCGTGAATTGCTTTTGTCTTCTGTCAACTTGCCGAATGCGGGCTAAAACAGATCCTTCATCCCTCGGAGTTTGCCAAATACCCGGGCCGGTTCCTGATACCCGGTTATTTCTTGCAAAACGGCGCTGTCCCAACGGAGGAAAGGATTAGTTTTTTTCTCGTCCCCCAAGAGGGAGGGAATGGTGGGGCTTCCCTCTTGGCGCAGGGCTTGCACTTCTTGCCACCGGCATTGTAAATCCCGGTTCTCCGGCTCCACCGTCAGGGCGAATTTAAGATTCCCTAACGTGTATTCATGGGCGCACCAGACGCGAGTGTTGTCCGGCAGTTCTCGCAGACGAGCGAGGGAATTCTGCATTTGTTGAGGCGTTCCTTCAAACAGGCGCCCGCAGCCCCCGCCAAAGAGGGTGTCTCCGCAAAATAAATCTCCCGGTTGTTCTGGTGCCGGAGGGGCGAAGTAGTAAGCGATATGGGCGCGGGTATGGCCGGGGATGAACAGTACTAAAGCTTCCCTACCTGCGAAGGCAACCTGGTCTCCGTCTTCTAAATAGACCGACTGCCCCGGCAGACGCCCCCGGTCTTCTGCGCCGCCCTGAACAATGGCTTGGGGAAAGCGAGCAAGGAGATCCCGATTGCCGCCAATATGGTCGCCGTGGTGATGGGTGTGCCAAATGCCGACTAGGTCAGCGCCGATTTGGGCTAAAAAATCTAACACGGGACTAGCTTCCGCCGGATCGATGACAACGACCTGACGGTGCTGGGGATCTTCAAGAGCGAAGATGTAGTTATCCGAAAGGGCGGGTAAGCGATGGATCTGCATGGTTCGATGTTTTGGGCGCGGGTTAAACCTGAATTTTGTGCAAATCCCCCTACAATATAGACCAACGAGGCGGTTCTGGGGATAATCTCCTCACGGTCAATAGCCTCTGTGCTGGAGTTGACAAGAACAAAGGTTCCCAGTATTGGGGACTTTGAAAAGTTTCCCCCCTTTCAAAGGCTACGGTGTACACAGATCTCGGTTAAAGACTCAGTTTTCGTGCTCTATCCCCCTTTGCAAGGGGGACTTTGAAGCCGATTCCCCCCTTTTCAAGGGGGTTTAGGGGGGATTCTGCTGACATTTGTGTATACACGGTAGCTTTCAAAGGGGGGCTAGGGGAAATAACCATTGGATTACGTTCACCCTTGCTAAGTCTTGTGTGCCTTACAGCTATAGCGGTGTCTGCGCTAGTGAGGGACAAATAAGATGGCTAAAACCCTTACTCAGTAAGGTTTTTAGTGTTCTCACACGATTGAATACCGCTATAACGTTTAGTCTTTGATACCTGTTCAGGAGGCTTCTGCATCCATACCAATCACATACTTACGCCACTCCCGGTTAGTCTCGTTGCGAGTGTGCTTGCTAATTTCAAAGAGTAAGCTACTGTAGGGGCGCCGGGGGGGATGACTAAGAAGCATATTGGCTTCTTTGGGAGTACGGTTGCCTTTTTTCACATTACAGCGCACGCAGGCCGTCACCAAATTTTCCCAGGTGTCCAGACCGCCCCGGGAGCGGGGAATGATATGGTCTAGGGTTAGTTGCTCGCCCTTGTAGTCGCAGTACTGACAAGTGTGGCGGTCTCGCTCCAGCAGGTTGCGGCGGGTGAGGGGAATTTCTTTGTAGGGAATTTTAACGTATTGCCGCAAACGAATGACCGTGGGCAGGGGGAAATCTTCGTAAACATAATGGCCATTATGTTCTAATCGCTCCGCTTTGCCCTTGAGCAACAGGACAACTGCCCGGCGCCAACTGGTAATGTTGAGCGGTTCATAGGAGGCGTTGAGCACTAGAACCTTACCCATAACGTTTGAGGGGGGAAAGTTAAAAATTTAACCCCGATGTTAACACATCTTTTTCTAGAGGAACCTTGACAAGGGGGATTGCTCCATTGAGGCTGTCGAAGTATAGAAGGATACAATTGAAAAATAGGTCTTTATCGTCTGAGGATTTAGGGGGGAGCGGCGGTCTGAGAGACCTCGTTTTCCTCCGCCAGCATCCCCAGCGCCTGTAACTCCCGTCGCAGGACATCCGCCTGAGGATTGCCTTGGCGCTGGTAAAGAGCGATGGCGGTTTTAAAGGCCGCTAGGCTGGCTTGGAGTTGCCTGGCCTGAAAGTAGGCCACGCCTAAATTTTGATGGGCCGGCGCCCATTGGGGATTGAGTTTAATCGCCCGTTGATAAACCTCGATGGCCTGGGGGTAGCGTTTCTGGGCCTTGAGGGTTAGCCCCAAATTGAGATAACCCATCAGGAAGGAGGGATCAATATGCACCACGTTCTCAAAGACCTGCCGGGCCTGAGGATACTGGCCCAATTGGTTTAACAGCGCCCCATAGTTGTTTAAAGCGCCGAGTTTGAGGGGTAAAAGCAGATTTTCCTGCAAGGCTTTTTGATAATGCTTTAGCGCCAACTCCCATTTTCCCTCTCGGTTATAGGCGTTAGCTAAATGGTAATGGAGTTCGTAGCGCACCGGCGCCGATCCGAGGTTAGACTTCAGCCCCTGTTTCAGCAGTTTGAAACCGTCCTTGTCCCGCCCAATTTGGTAATACAAAGCGCCGAGTTTACTACACAGGTAGGCGTCCTGGGGATTAGCTCCGAGGGCTTTTTCCAACAAAACTTGGGCCCGTTGGGTCTTGTTTTTCGCCGCCAAGGCCTCCGGGCTGTAGCCCCAGTGGCGGATGGCGACGCCGGGCAGATCGATCACTTGCCAGTGGGGTTGCTTTTGGAGCAGAGCCAAGACGCTGTCGTCAATGGTCTCGTGGTAGGGGCGGGAAAAACGAATTTCGGGATGGCGCCGAAACAGACGAGATACTGCGGAATAGGGGGATTGAGCCGCGCCCAATTCTTGCCGGAGGAGGTTCACCACCAGCGCCGTCTCTTGGTTTAAGATGGCGTCCACCGACTCCCGCAGACGAGGATTAAAGATTTCGTCCCCGTCTAGGACTAAAATCCAATCCCCCTGGGCCGCCTCCAGTGCCTGATTACGAGCGAGGGAAAAGTCATCTTGCCAAGGAATCGAAAGAACCCGAGCGCCGGCTCTTTCCGCAATCGACCGGGTCTCGTCCGTGGACCCCGTATCGGCGACAACTATTTCCTCCACCCAATCCTGGACGCTGGCTAAACACTGGGGCAGGCGCTCCGCTTCGTCGCGGACGATCATACAGAGGCTAAGGCGAGTCATCAGCAAATTGGGTTTGAACAAAAACCGTTTTTCCAGACTACCCCAGATGGGATCAACAGCGATCCCAAAGGGGATCTAAAGAAATCCGGCGCCTTAGACAAGATAGGCTAATCTAAAGGGGCATTCGGCGCCGAGCGCCCTCTCTTCCGTTCCGAGCCAGTGGCCGACCCTAGGGTTTTATGCTTAGTCTGCTCCTTTTTCTGCTTTATCTCGTCATCGTCAGCCTTATCTGGTTCACAAGCTCTAAGTGGTGGCTGAGGGTAGAGACCCAAACTCCTAAATGCACTTACTATTTCGGCCCCTTTGAAAGCGAGTCAGAGGCTCTAAACTTACACCGAGACTACCTCAGCGATCTAGAGGGGGAAGGTGCCCAGGGGATTACCTACCAAATTCAACGGGGAGCACCCCGGCGCTTGACCGTCTGCGAAGAAGACGGCTAGCCCCGCTCCTAGGGTAGGATCAGGAGACTGTTCTTGAAATCTGCACCGAATGAAAGACGTTCTTATTTCTCTTGGCGTTGTCCTCTTTTTTGGGACTCTGCTCGTTTTCTCCAGTTTCTTCAATCCGGCGCCCTCCGCTAACGAAGCCCTCGCCGCCCC
>JBKCES010000060.1:0-3963 GCA_046304295.1 Cyanobacteriota bacterium
GCTCTAGGGCTTCGGTTAAGCGTTCATCGGTGATGGAAAAATCATCCATCAGTTCATCGGCATCGGTGCGGACTTGAAAAGAGGGAAATGCCATTAGGCTTTTGCTCCTAGCTGGCGCCATAAACAACTTTCAATGGTTAAACCCGGCCCGAAGGCCAGCCCTAGGATATGGTTTAAGCCTTTTCCTTCGACTACACTAGCGCGATGACGAGCGAGTAAAAGTTTGAGTACAAATAGAACAGTCGGAGAACTCATATTACCATACAAACGCAGAATTTCAAACGAGTCTTGAACGAGTTGCTGTGGGAGAGTAAAAAGAGTTTGAATGGTTTCCACAATTTTTCTGCCCCCTGGATGAATGACCCAACCGTCAATGTCGGCGGAGGTTAATTGGTGTTTTGCCAAAAAATCCTTCAAAACCCGAGGTAAATGTTCGGCGATAACTCCAGGCACCTTCGGCGACAATCCCATCAAAAAGCCCGTGTCTCCAATAGTCCAATTCATCAAATCTTCCCCCGCCAGCACTTGACTGTAACTATCCTGATAAACTAACTTACCGACCGCTTCTGAATAGGACTGGGAGCGTAGAATGGCGGCGGCGGCGCCATCGGCAAAAATGGCGTTAATCACTAGATTTTCTATAGAGTTGTTAATTTGGAAGTGCAGGGAACAGAGTTCCACGCAGACTAACAAAACCTTCGCTTGACCGTCGCTTTGACAAAGGGCATGGGCTAATTTTAACCCGTTTAAAGCGCCGTGGCAGCCCATGAACCCCACCAGGGTTCTCGCCACCGTTGTCGAGAGTCCTAGACTTTCTATGAGATGAATATCGACTCCCGGCGCCGAAAAACCAGTACAACTCACCACAATCAAATGGGTCATGGTTTCCGCCTTTAATCCCGCTTGTTCTAAGGCCTGTTGGGCGGCGCTGGCGGCGATAGTCTTGGCCCACATTTGATAGCACCGATTACGGTCTTGGGTGCTGGGAGGAGGTTGTAGGTCAGCGTTGTTGGGAAAAAAGCTAAATTGCCCCGGCTCCAACCCGTAATCCTCAATACAGCTATAACGATACTCAATCCCCGACTGTTGATAGATACGGGCGATACGGTTCTGAGTCGCTTCCGAAAAACCCCGAAGACGAGCCATAAAGGCGGCGGCCTCTACTTGCGAGCGCCGAAAGGGGGGATTGGCCGTCCCAATAGAGTCTAGAACCGTGTACATAGAGGCAAATTCTTATAGGAATTTAAATTTATCACATCGCAAATGTAAAGGTGTTGGGAGCATCTTACTTTTGTAATCTGGACGGGCAGGATGCCCATCCCACAGGAGAAATCAGTGGAACAGGCATCTTGCCGGTGCAAATCTGAGATGCTCCCGCGGGTGTTTAGTTTCCATTCTCTGGACTGTTATTCAACCTTAAGCGCGCCCAAAGTTTGCCGGTCTTCGGCGCTGAGCGCCCAACCGAGGGCACCGCTATTTTGCCTCGCCTGGTCGGCGGTTTTAGCTCCGGGGATGGGAACGACGTTGCCTTGGGTAATCAGCCAATTCAGCGCCACCTGGGCCGGGGTTTTCTCATATTTCGCCGCCAGCTCTGTTAAGAGGTTGAACAGCGGCGCCAGTTGGGTCAAGCCCTGGGCGCTGAAGCGGGGATTGAGTTTGCGGCCGCCCTGGAGGGTTTTGACGCTGTCGGGCCCGTATTTTCCCGTCAGCAAGCCCTGGGCCAGAGGGCTGTAGGCCAAAATGGTCACCCCCAATTCCTCCGCCAGAGCCAAAACGCCGTTCTCCTCAATCCGTCGGTCTAGGAGGGAGTAGGAAACCTGATTCACCGCCAGGGGAACGCCCCGCTCCGCCAAAAGACCGTGGGCTTGCCGCATTTGCTCGGCGCCGTAGTTGCTGACACCGACACACTCAATCCGCCCCCTCTCCACTTCCTCCCCCAGCGCCGCCATAAAGTCCGGGGTTTTGAGGATAAACTCCCAGGGCCAGTGGATTTGGTAGAGGGTGATTTTTGCTTGACCCAGCCGGGCCAAACTCTCCGTCAGCGCCTGATGAATATCCTGCCGGCGCCAGCGCCAGGGAAAGGGAAAATATTTGGTCGCTAAACAGACCGGCGCTCCGGTGGTTTGGCAAAACTCCCCCAGCAGGCGCTCCGATTCCCCAAAACCATAGACCTCGGCGGTGTCGAAGAGCGTCAGCCCTGCTTCCGCCGACGCCCGGAAAGCGCCCTCGACGTCGGCTTTGTCGAAATCCTTGCCATAGCCCCAAAAGAGGCGGTCGCCCCAGGCCCAGGTCCCTACTCCGAGGGCGGAAACCTGGGGCCCCTGGGGGCCAAGAGTGAGGGTTTGCATCGCATCGCTCCTAACGGCGCTGACAACTCCCTTATCTTAACGGGGCGCTTCCTTAAAAAACCGCGGTGGAGTCTTCCCACCGTTCCAAGGGATGAATCGGCTCCGTCGGCAAAACCGGCAATTGAATTTGCTCCACCACGGGACGGGTCTTGAGCCAGCGCTGGGACAACTGGGCAAAGTTGAGGGGACAACCGCTGACCGCGAAGCGAGTGGGCAGGGCTGGGAGCGTATTGCGGAGACCCAATACTTCCAACTCCTGCCGGGCCGCCTTAACGACGTATTGAGCGGGGTCGACGAGGGTAATGGAGGAAGGCAAAAGGGATTGCAGAATCGGGGTCAGATGTTGGTAATGGGTGCAACCAAAGACCAGGGTGTCGATTTTAGCCTCTAGGAGGGGTTGCAAATACGTCTGAGCGACCTGACGGGTGTAGAGGTCGTAAATGCGATTTTGCTCGATCAAAGGCACGAATTCTGGGCACCCCACCTGCCAAACCTGGGCTTGAGAGTCGATTTCCTGAATGGCGTCCCGGTAGGCGTTGCTGGCGGCGGTAGCGGGGGTGGAAATGACCCCAATGCGTCTTCCTTGTCTGACTGCGGCCCGAGCACCGGGGAGAATCACCCCCAGTATTGGCAGTTTAAACTCTTGCCGCACCGTTTCCAGCGCCAAAGCGGAACTGGTATTGCAGGCCATAATTACCATCTTCACACCCTCCCACTCCATCCAAGTTAAAATTTCCCGGACATACTGAAGTATTTCTTGGGGAGTGCGATTGCCGTAGGGGAGCCGCGCTGTATCCCCAAAGTAGAGTATGGACTCCTGGGGCAATTGTTGATACAGTTCCCGTAAAACGGTTAAACCACCCACACCACTATCAAAAATGCCAATACGGCTCCGCTGGGAATCTTGCATATCGAGCAATATCAAAAGAGATGCTGATATTGAAACACGAACGCCTAGGGAAGTAAATAAGCTTAAGGATTACTAAAGGTTATAAAATTCCCCCAATGTCATCTTTTTTGGATATATCAATCACTCGGGTACTGAATCTCCCTCATCGAGATTATCCTTAGACGAGAGCCAACAAAATCTTTGGACGGCTAGTTGCCCCGCAGATAATCCAAAATACCTTGGGCAATGGCTCTCGCCATTTGCTGTTGGTAGCCGGGGTTAATCAATTTAGTCACATCTTCGGCGCCGGTGACAAAACCTAATTCCACTAAAGTCGAAGGCATCCGACTGTGGCGCAACACATAAAATCTAGCTCGACGAACGCCCCGGTCTTTAACATCGACGGAGCGGAGAATACTGCGGTGTATAGCTCTAGAAAGGGCAGAGTTACCAAAGTAATAGACTTCTAGCCCATTAACATCTGGTCTACCCAAGCCCATGGAATTGGCGTGGATGCTGACAAAAACATCGGCGCCGGCCCGATTGGCCATATCCGTCCGCCCCTTGAGGCTGACAAAATAATCGCTGTTACGGGCTAGGACGGCGCGGACGCCCTGTTGTTCCAGATATTGGACAATATATTGGGAAACCGGCAAAATCACGTCTTTTTCCTGAACGCCGTTAATGCCGATAGCGCCGGGATCTTTGCCGCCGTGGCCGGGATCG
>JBKCES010000061.1:0-6625 GCA_046304295.1 Cyanobacteriota bacterium
GGGGTGGGGGGGATAAAACCCACAGTCGGCGCTGGCGCTACGAGTACTTAGTCTCTATCTCCTAGATAAATCATACGCCGTCGTAGAGGCGGAGTCTGTGTCAGCCCTGAGCGCCATGCTCTTAAAATAGACTCACCATGAGGAATTGAGGCGCTGGTGTCCGTCACTGAGCCGCCCCCCTCGACGAAATCACCCGAAAACCTTGCGTCTGGTGGGTTTTACGCAAATTAAAAGCGCCGGTGACCTCCACGGTCACTTCCCAGATAATCCGCAACAGTTGGCCGTCGTAGGAATAGGGGCCCGTTAGGGGAATCTGGCAGGTAAAGGGCGTTAAAGAGTCCGGGGAAATCTCTTGCTCATAAATAGTTGCCCGGTCGACGTCGCCCCGCCCCTCTGTGCGCCAGCCGACCATTAACCGGGCTTTTTTATTCCTCTCGTCCCTGTCGGGCAACCACTGACAGGTTCCCTCCAAATAAGCCCCCGGCGGGAGCGCCGTTTCTCTCAGGGTAATTCTAAGCATCGACGACCTCTAGGGTAAAACAGGATTGGGCCGGCTCCATCAGGTTGGGCAAGGTCTGCTCCACCACAATCACCCACCGGATTTGATTCCGCTGGGCTTCAAAGGAGGGGGGCAAATGGGCCGGGATCTCCAGATCAAAGTGGCTGGTCATCTCCCGCTCTCCGGGGAACAGCGTCTGACGGTGGAGATCGTAACTGGCGACGACGGCGGTTTCCACAATCGTGTCGGTGCCTTTGGTATAACTGACTCGCTCGACGCAGACCAGTTTAACCGCCAGGGTGGCCGGCGCCGGGAGGGAGCGAAGCCGAAAGAGTTTTGTCCAGAAATTATCCTGGAGACGGCGCCGAAAGGTGAGACGGTCGCTATCGCCTAAACAGAGGGGATAGTGGGAAAAAATCAATTCCCCGGGGGAGAGGCAAAGGGCGCTCCAGACCTCGCTCCAGGTCTTACGACGGACGGCGGCGTTCAAGAGTAAGACGGCGCCGAGAATAACCAAAATGATGAGAAAAAACCAAAAAAACAAGACGATGAGCGCAATTCCCAAAACGCCCGCAATCCAAGACTGAGAACCCTTGGGTTGGGGAATCGCAGTGGTTTTGAGGAGATAGCCCGTCGCGGTGGGTTTAATCTCTAGGGGCGGATGCTGACAGTAGTTTTCCTTAAAGAAAGGGGCGTTAAGGGGTTCCATCGGCGCTAAGTAAGGAACAAATTAAATAAAGCTTAAAAGAGTCTTAGCCAAACCTTAATAATTTAGCCTGGGCTTAACTTTAAAATGAAGACAATAACCCCAGATAACCATAGGATTCGCTAGCGTAACACGTCTACTAGTCCTAGGCTACCGCAGACATCTTAGGGCCGTCTATAGCGGTATTCTCTCGACTGAGGGACAATCTCATAGCTCAAACTCTTGATTCGAGCGCTGAGCGTAGTCGAAGCGCATCTCTCACCAATCTGCAAGCCGCTATAAGGGAAAATACCAAGTCCGCCCGAGGCTCGCGGCTTTGATCCCAATTTATCCCTCTCCCCCCTATCCCTATGCTTCAAACCGTCTCCTCTTCTAGAACCCTGGGTAGCCTAGAGGATCTTCCCCTCGACAATTATCGGGTTAGCGCCGACACCTTGACGGAAGTGATTAAGCAACACCTCCTCGAACAGCCCAGTTTATCTGGCTTCATTGTCATAGAGGGCGATCAAGTCATCGGTTGCATTACCCGTCGGGCTTTTTTTGAAAAGCTGAGTAAAGAAATTAGCCACGCCCTTTATATCGGTAAGCCCATCGCCATGATGGTGAGTAATATTAAGGAGGATATTTTAAAAATCACTCACACCACTTCCGTTACTGACGCCGTTCGTCTGTCCTCCTTCCGTCCCGCTAAATCCTCCTACGACCCCATCGTGATTGTTAAGGACGGGGAAGAAATTGGTATGCTGGATTTTAGTAAGCTAATCCTAGCCCAATCGGAAATTTTTTCCACCCTCAACCATACCCTTTCCCAGCAGGAAATCGAATTGCGGCGCTACGCCGAGCAGATCGAAGAGCAGGGCCGGAGCGTTCAACGCTACGCTGAGCAACTGGAAAGTCAACAACGGGAGCTTCAGGAGCGCAATCAACTTCTCGAAGATCAAAAAAGACAACTGGAAGAAAAAACTTCAGAATTGTCTGCCAACGCCCTTGAACTCTCCCAAAAGACGGAAGAAATTTCTGCCCTGAATCGGCGCTTTGAGGAAGTGGGAAGCTTGGTGTCCAAGGAAGGGGAAAAAACCTTCGCCGCCCTAGGGCAAGGGGTCGAAGCAGTGATTCAGTTCACCCAAAAAATCAATGAAATTAGCAACCATTTTCAGGAAAAACTGACTTCCATCGATCAAGGAAACGAGTTAATTAACAAGATTAGTAAGCGGGTGGAAAATCTCTCTTTTCAAGCCTCCATCATTGGCTCTGGCTTGCCGGTGGACGATCAAAATAAACTTCCCTTTAACATGATCATTGAGGAAATTGAAAAGCTCAGCGTCCAAATTGTGGAAGCCAATAAAGCCATTAACGCCATTTCCAAGGAACTGCGCTCTCAAATCAAGACCCTAGTGCGCACCGCCGAGGAAAACCAAGACGTTGTCACTCATCTTTCGGCGGACGCCCAACGGATGGAAACGGCGCTAGGAAGTTTGACTCAACTCCTGAGTTAATTATCCCCCCTTAGAAGAGCTACGGTGTACACAGATCTCGGTTAAAGGCTCAGTTTTCGTGCTCCATCCCCCTAAATCCCCCTTTGCAAGGGGGACTTTGAAGGCCGGTTCCCCCCTTTCCAAGGCGCCGTACTGAGCTTGTCGAAGTAGGGGTTAGGGGGGATTCTGACAGTTGTGTACTCACGGTAGCCTTAGAAGGGGAGGAATCAAAGTCCTCTAAGCTAACAGCGCCTGGGCTTTGGCGAGGACGTTATCGACGGAGAAGCCGAATTTCTCCAGGCAGACGCCGCCGGGGGCGGAAGCGCCGAAACGGTCGATCGTCACGGTATCGCCTTCGGGGCCGACAAATTTGTGCCAGCCAAAACTGCAACCCGCTTCCACCGCGAGGCGCTTGGTGACGGCCTTGGGCAGAACGGACTCTTGATAGGCTTGGTCCTGGGCTTCAAAGAGTTCCCAGGAGGGCATGGAGACCACCCGCACTTTTTTGCCGGTCAGTTTGGCCGCCGCTTCGACGCAGAGGCTGACTTCCGAGCCGGTGCCGATCAGGATTAAATCCGGGGTTCCTTCGCAATCCACCAAGGTATAGGCTCCTTTATGGACGGCCGCGGCGGAGGAGCCAGCTAGGTTGGGCACGTTCTGACGAGTGAAGGCCAAAAGGGTGGGTTTATGTTCCTTAGCAAAGGTAATGGCCACCTGATAGGCGCCGGAGCACTCGTTGCCGTCGGCGGGACGAATCACCGTCAGGTTAGGAATGGCCCGCAGGGAAGCCAGAGTTTCAATGGGTTGGTGGGTGGGGCCGTCTTCCCCCTGCCCAATGGAATCGTGGGTCATCACCCAGATAGCGCCGGCCTGGGACAGCGCCGAGAGGCGGATGGCGGCCCGCATGTAGTCGGTGAAGATCAAGAAGGTGGCGCCGTAGGGGATCAAGCCGGAGCCGTGGAGGGCCATGCCGTTACAGATGGCGCCCATGGCGTGCTCCCGCACCCCGAAGTGGATGTTGCGGTTTTGGTAAGCGTCTTTTTGGAAATCGCCGGAAAGTTTCAGTTCCGTCAGGTTGGAGTGGGTCAAATCTGCGGAGCCGCCCAGCAGTTCCGGCAGAACCGGCGCTAGTTTATTCAAGCAGGCTTCGGAATGCTTCCGGGTGGGAATACCTTTATCTTCCGGGGTAAAGCTGGGGAGAACATCCGCCCATCCTTCGGGCAGTTGACCGCTCAGGAGGCGCTCAAATTCCGCCGCTTCGGCGGGGTATTTAGTTTTATACTGAGCTAAAACTTGGTTCCACTCCGCTTCGTAGGCGGCGCCGCGGTCGATGAAGGTTTGCTTGTAGTCTAGAACTTCCTGGGGGATCACAAAGGGTTCGTAGTTCCAACCCAAATTTTTACGGGTGGCATCCACCTCGTCGGCACCGAGGGCGGCGCCGTGGACGCCAGCGGTGCCCGCTTTTTTGGGGGAGCCGTAGCCGATGGTGGTGGTGACTTTAATTAACGTGGGCTTGTCAGTGACGGCCTTGGCTTCTTCAATGGCTTTAGCGATGGCCGCCAGGTCGGTGTTCCCCTCTTTCACGTGGAGGACGTGCCAGCCGTAGGCTTCAAAGCGTTTGCTGACGTCTTCGGTAAAGGCCACGTCCGTGGAGCCGTCGATGGAAATATGGTTGTCGTCGTAGAGAGGGCGATGAGTTTACCCAAGCCCCAGTGACCGGCCAAAGAACAGGCTTCCCCGGAGATGCCTTCCATGTTGCACCCATCCCCCAGGATCACATAGGTGTAGTGATCCACCAGGGTGGCATCGGGCTTATTAAAGGTGGCCGCCAGATGAGCTTCGGCAACGGCGAAACCCACCCCGTTAGCGATCCCCTGACCCAGGGGCCCCGTGGTCACTTCCACGCCGGGGGTTTCAAAGTTTTCCGGGTGGCCGGGGGTCATCGATCCCCACTGGCGGAACTGTTTAATGTCTTCAATAGAGACGCTATCGTAGCCCGTCAGATACAGTAACGCATACTGCAACATGGAGCCGTGACCCGCCGAGAGGATAAAGCGATCCCGATTAAACCACTTAGGATTTTTGGGATTAAAGCGCATAAACTGATCCCAAACGACATAGGCCATCGGCGCCGCGCCCATGGGGAGACCGGGGTGTCCAGATTTGGCTTTCTCCACCGCGTCGATGGAGAGGAAACGGACGGAATTAATAAAAAGTTCCGCGGGGGATTGGGTAACAGCAACCATAGGAAGTTAAAAATGGAACACAAAAGACATCGACAGGCGCGCCGTTCCGGCCAGGGCAGAAGGTCTCGCCAATTGCCCTCTATCTTCCCATGATCCGGTTCCCTTGCTTAAGGATATTTGCGAAAGGCCAAGGTGATGTTATGGCCGCCAAAACCGAAGGAGTTGGACAGCGCCGCTCTTACGGTCAGGGCCCGACTTTTACCGGGGACGTAGTCTAAATCGCACTCCGGGTCGGGGTTTTCCAGGTTAATAGTTGGAGGAACTTGATCTTCTGTGATGGCTTTAACGGTGGCCACCGCTTCAATGCCGCCGGATCCCCCCAGGAGGTGTCCCGTCATGGATTTGGTGGAACTGACGGCAATTTGGTAAGCCCGCTCCCCCAGCGCCTGCTTAATGGCCTTGGTTTCCGTGACATCATTGGCGGGGGTGCTGGTGCCGTGGGCGTTAATATAGTCGATATCTTCCGGGGCCAGTCCCCCGTCCTGAAGCGCCAACTGAATGGCCCGAGTAGCGCCGCGACCATCCGGCGTCGGCGCCGTGATGTGGTAGGCATCGCAGGTCATGCCGTAGCCGATAATTTCGGCGTAAATGCGGGCGTTTCTGGCTAGGGCGTGGTCTAAGGATTCCAAAATCAAAATGCCGCAGCCTTCTCCCATGACAAAACCGTCCCGTTCCCGGTCAAAGGGGCGACTGGCATGGGTCGGGTCGTCGTTGCGGAAAGAGAGCGCCTTAGCGGAGGCGAAACCGGCGAAGGCCAGGGGGGTAATTGTGGCCTCCGTGCCGCCGCAAATCATGGCCTCGGCGTGGCCATATTGGATCATGCGAAAGGCATCGCCAATGGCGTTAGACCCAGCCGCACAGGCGGTCACCGTACAGGTGTTGGGCCCCTTGGCGCCGGTGTGGATAGCCGTTAACCCCGCGGCCATGTTGGCGATCATCATCGGGATCATAAAGGGGCTACAACGGTCGGGGCCTTTGTTGAGCAAAATTTCCTGTTGGTCTTCCAGCACTTTAAGACCGCCGATACCGGTGCCGATCAACACCCCCATCCGGTCGGCGTTGTCCTCCGTAATCGTTAACCCGGCGTCCACTAACGCCTGATGACTGGCGGTGACGGCGAATTGGGAAAACCGGTCCATGCGTTTGGCTTCCTTGCGCTCTAGGAATTGGTGGGGGTCAAAGTCCTTCACCTCGCCGCCAAACCGACAAGCTTGGTTAGACGCATCGAAACGGGTGACGGGGCCAATCCCGTTGCGCCCCGCCAGCAGACCTTCCCAGTAAGTTTCTAGGGTGTTGCCGATGGGAGTAATGGCCGCCAGTCCCGTGACCACGACCCGTCTTTTCTCAATAGTTGTCATAGCGCAGGAAATCAAGTAAAAAAGGCTGAAACCTCAGCCAAAGGGAGAGTGCCGTAGGCATCCGCAGGTCTGGAGGCGCAAGGAGACCCGCCCATCGACTTAGATATTGGCGCTGATATGCTCGGCGGCCTTGCCCACGGTATCGATGGTTTCTGCCACTTCGTCGGGGATTTCGATCTCAAATTCTTCTTCTAGAGCCATCACCAACTCCACCGTGTCGAGGGAATCGGCGCCGAGATCGTTGGCGAAACTGGCTTCTGGAGTCACGCTCTTGGGATCGACTTCCAGTTGATCCACCACGATTTTTTTAACTTTCTCAAAAATTTCTGGGTTCATTGGCT
>JBKCES010000062.1:0-6235 GCA_046304295.1 Cyanobacteriota bacterium
CACCGCACCCCAAACCCCCCCCGCCGGCTACACGGGCGGCGGGATCAGCGACTGCGGGGGTCTCAACCCAAAGCTGCCGCCATAATTTCGGCGCGCCCTCCGCCAGCATTGCGGCCCGCGGGCCGCCGCCGATCACCCCAATGGCTTGACTCTCCATCAACATCGCCCCTAAAAACCTAAGAGCACCCCAGGGAGTCCCGAGTCTCGACGCCGGTTTTGGAGTTGACCCCCTCTGCCCTGGCGCACAACTGACTCACCTGCTGGCTATCCAACACCGCTAGGCTAAAATCGGCGCCGGTGATTTGGGTGTCCTTAAAGGTGCTACGGAGCATAATCGCTTCGGTCAAAATGGCATCCTCTAGGTTGGCACCGTTAAAACTGCTCAGGTAAGCCAGCCCGTTGGTTAAATCCGCGCCCCGGAGATCGGCGCCGTCTAGGTTAGCTCCGTTAAAAACCACTCCCCGCAGATCCAGATTGCGAAAGACGCTTTTAGAGAGGTCCACATTAGTGAATTGGGACGTAACCAAATCCTGCCCCGTGAAATCCTGCCCCGCTAGAACGGTATTTTCAAACGTGGAGCTGGTGCCCGTCACCGAGGCGGAACTGGCGGCTAGGGCGGCCGGCGCCGTTAACCAGAGACAGAGACAGAGCAGGGTCAGGCAAAGTTTGAACATAGGGGCGTAGATGAAGAGACGTTAGGGAGGGCTGTGAAGCGCCGCCGTCGCCTATTTTACCGTTCCCGAGACCCCAAACAGACGGCGCCTTAGCCTCTAAACTGGGAACTTGGTTTATTTTTCCCCTCGCTTAGGGGCAACGACTCCGCCCATGACCATCTCTCGCACCATTTGCCTCGGCTTTTTATTGGTGATCGCTATTGGCACGGGACTCCTGATGATGCCCTTCGCCACCACAGAGGGAACCTGGGGCAGTTTTTTGGTGGCGCTGTTCACCTCCACGTCCGCAGTCTGCGTCACGGGCTTAAGCGTGGTGGATCCCAACGCCTACTTTTCCTTTTGGGGCGAGTTAATCCTCCTGCTCTTAGTCCAGGTCGGCGGCTTGGGCTACATGACCGTTACGACTTTTTTGATACTCCTCCTAGGCCGCAAGTTTGACCTCCAACAGCGCTTCGCCATTCAGGAATCCTTTGATCGCCCTTTTTTACAGGGAAGCCAAATGCTGGTGAAGTCTATTTTCGCCACAACTCTGATTTTTGAATTAACCGGTTCTTTTTTATTGACTTATAAATTTGCCCAGAAGTACGATCTGGACGAAGCGCTATGGTTAGGAGTCTTTCATAGTGTCAGTGCCTTTAACAACGCCGGTTTTAGCTTATTTAAAGATAACTTAATGGGCTATTATGATTCCCTGATTGTTAATCTGACGATCACCGGACTAATTATTTTTGGCGGCATCGGCTATCAGGTGATTATTGAGTTTTATATTTGGCTTTCGAGTAAATTCAGAAATCGCCGTCGCCCGTTTCAATTTTCTCTAAATTTTAAAGTCGTTCTTAAAGTGACGGCAGGGTTACTGATTTTAGGAACCATCGCTTTTCTCTTCATCGAAGTGCAAAATCCCCAAACCATGAACGGATTCACCATTAAGGATAAGCTCTTAGCCGCTTGGTTCCAGTCCGTCACCACCCGCACCGCTGGCTTTAACACCATTGACAACGGTAAACTAGAGATCAATTCTCTCTTGATCACCATGATCCTCATGTTTATCGGCGCCAGTCCCAGCGGCACCGGCGGAGGAATAAAGACCACGACTCTGAGTATTTTAATTAACTCGACTCGGGCGGTACTTCGGGGAAAAGAAACCGTAATTATCTACAAAAGAACCATCCCGCCCACCCTGATTTTAAAGGCTATCGCCGTGGTCTTTGGCTCCGCTATCGCTGTGTTAATCGGCGCAAGTTTAATTTCTTTTATCGAGTTTCGTATCGAGTCCAAGATTGGCCCAATTCCGATTTTATTTGAAACGGTTTCCGCTTTCGCCACTGTTGGGTTATCCATGGGCATTACCGCTAGTTTAGCGCCGCTGTCTCAAGTGGTCATTATCGCCATGATGTATATCGGACGGGTCGGCGTCGTTCTCCTGATGGCGGCTATTGTCGGCGATCCCAAACCCACCATGATCCAATACCCGGAGGAAAATTTGCTGATTGGTTAAGAATGAATCCCCCTTTGATTGCGTTCGCCCGCCATTTAGGCCTCCTCTAGCCTCTCTGAGCGCTAGAGTGTTAGAGTGGTTTGCCAGTTGAGAGGCGGCGTATTTTGCCCAGAAACAATAGACCGTCCAGAGCGCAACCCGATCCACTGGCCAAGTGGCTGGCTTTGGATTGGCAACGCCCGGAGCGCTCCTACAATCCCGATGTTCGAGATTTTTTAGCCAGTTTGCTCGATTATCCCAAGGAGTTCGTGATTACCGAGGATGTCAGCGGCTCCGGCTATGCCGATATCAAGTTACTGACTTCTGAAAAAACCGCTTGGGTGGTGGGAGATCTCAAAAAAGAGGATTCAGAACTCAATACAGAAGGGGGACGGCGCCGGATCTGGAACCAGAAGCGTAAATATATCGAAGGGCTAACGCAGTATGTTTTGTTTTTAACGCCCCGTTACCTCTGGCTCGTTTTACCCGATGGCGGCGCTGTCCCTGGCTTGGAAGCGCCGCAGTATTTATCTGCGGTCTATTTTACTTAATTAAAAGCAAAGCTGGGATCAAGCGCCTATGAAAAATCGACCCATAGCCATCAATGGGAAAGCTTAATTGACGGGCAATTACCCTACGTTTATTTAAAACTGGATACTGCGGAAACCCTCAACGGTTTACGACAAGATTTGCAAGCGAGCTTTGCTGAACTAACCGAAGCCTCGGAGAGAGCGATTGCTTCTTTAATCTATGAGTACGCGAACTTTAAACGTCAGGAACAAAACCTAGAACAAGGTTTAGCCGCCGCTAGTGAAGAAACCCGGCGCCGCGCTCGGGTGAAACTTCAGGTTAAATCTGACTTTCATCGGCGCTTAATCGAGGAAACGCTACCGCGATTTGAAGACCAGTATGGGCGAGATATTAACGCTAAAGGGAAACAGGTTGAAGAGCGAATTCGAGAATCCTTTGTGGCGGATTCCGTCGCCGTTCTCATCGCCCGCGTTTTATTTTTGCGCTTGGTTGAGGATTTAGGATTAACGAAGAAGCGCCGCTTATCGAACGGCGGGCCTCAAGACTGGGCTAAGTTTGTGGAGCAATTAACGGGCGACGCTAAACTACTGGTGAAATTAGTGGCGGAAAATGTCGGTCGATTATACTGCGAACCCTTTGAGCCGAATTTATTCGATTGGGTTTACGGGACTAACGGTGCTTTAGACGAAGCCTTACAACGGTTAATTATTCGCTTTAACGCCTACGATTTTTCTGGATTATCGGAAGAAATTTTGGGAGATATTTATCAGACTTTTCTCCCCCCCGCCAAACGGAAACGGTTAGGAGAGTTTTATACCCCTTCATCAATTGTGGATTGGTTATTAGATGCGACTATCTTTCAACACGGCGAAGGGACATTGCTTGATCCCTCCTGCGGGAGCGGTTCATTTTTAGTGCGTTATGTTCATCGTTGATTAAACGACGCTAAAACTAGGGGACTTGACGCCGATACTGTTTTACGAGAACTGGAAGCTACGGTTTGGGGATTTGATCTGAATCCCTTTGCGGCATTTATTAGCCACTTTCAGCTTCTCTGGGCATTACTGAGATTTAGACCCTCCAGCCAACCGGATCATATTCCTAAGATTCATATTCACAATATCAATAGTTTAATTAAAGATGATGATTTAGTTCCTTACTTAGGTGAAGGATTTTTTCCCGCTGGTTCCTTAGAAAGAGACCGTCAGCAGTGGAAATACATTTTGGGTAATCCCCCTTATATTCGGGCTGAACGGGTCAAATATGGGGAAGAAATTAAGGGACTCTGGCAACCGGTGTGGGGACAAAACTCAGACACGGGTTTGGTGTTTCTCTACCGTTCTCTCACGGAATGGCTAGAACCCGGCGGTTGGCTGGGTATGGTGGTCAGCGGCGGTTACGCCAACTCGGAGGCGGCGGCCAAGGTTTGGAAGTTGCTTTACCCCGGACGGCAAGCGGCGTTGCGTAAAATTGTCTGGTTGGAATTCACTAATCAGTCGGTCTGGGATGTCGCGCGAGTGCCATTGATTTTGGTCATTGAACGATTACCCGCCAAGGAAAGCGATGAAATAGAGCTTTATGCCCCTTCCTGTTGGCCCAGTAATGAAGCGCCGGTTAAAGTCAGTTATAAAGATTTTTTTGACGCTAAAGTTAGCCCCAGGGTTACAGGCATTGATCCCAGTAATACGCGGGAGGGCTTGTGGGGAGACTATCTTTTGCCCCTCTTACAGCCAGAAGACGCGCCGATTCTGAAAAAGCTCTATCCCAATGGCAACGGCAGCAATTTTGTGGAGTTGAAGGAAGCCGTCGCTCGACAAATCAGTCGCAATAACCGTTCCTTTTCGTTTACCTATGGCATTCAACGGGGCGGCGCCGAAGTGACGCCGGAACCCGCGGGAAAAAAGCCAATCCAAGTGATTGCGGGACGTAGTTTAGCTATGGGTTGGCCGGGTGAACCCGCTGGTTGGGTCGATTTAGAAGCGGTTAAAGAAAAAGCTAACGGTAAACTGAGTTTGTGGGCGGATCAAGCTCAGCCAACTTTTTTAGTGGTTTCTGAACTGGCTCAAGCTCCTTTTGCTTGCGTTGTCACAGGGACGACTTTCGCGGCGATCAACACGGTAATTGTGGCGCTCCCAAAAAATGGTAATCCGTCTGCTGAAAGTGTAGCCGCCTACATCAATAGTAAACTAGCTCGATTTTATTGGGCTTTGAGGTTACGCAGTGGCGTTATCCAAGGCTATTACGCTCACATATATCCCCGTACTCTCGAAGCTTTGCCCTGGGTTAAAACGCTAGATCCTGAACTTGAGCGCCGGTTAGTGGCAGGTTATAACGAACTGGCTCAGTTAGCCGCCATCGCTAAAAATAACCCCGATGAATGGCTTTTCTCTGAAGTGGAGACGCGACTGGAAACCCGCCGCTATAAATTGAGCGATAAAATTCTAGGACTCAATTTCTCCAACTGGAGTTCTGAAGAGTTTCAGGTTGAGGAGCTTGTCTTAGAGGGAAACCAGATTCGAGCCGGAGCGTTTTCTCTTGAACTCATTGACCCGGACGTCGCTGAATTGGTTTATAAACTGCTCACCCTGAACGCTGAGGAGGAAACGAGTATTTCTAAAGCCATGATTCAGAAATTACTCGTTCCCCAGGATTACCGCACTTTAATGGCGGAGTATCGGCGACGCTCTCTTCATTTTCAGCAAGTTGAATCAGATTTCTTTGCGGCGCTGAATAGAATTGATGAAACGGTTTATACGATGTTCGGTTTAACGGCTGAGGAAAAAGCTCACATCGAGACTCGCTTGGCCAGTTTTCCCCTGAATAAACTTCAGCCCCGCTACCCCTGGCAAACCGTTAAACCCAGACCGCTCAAAACTTATACCGTTGATCGATTTGCGTGACGCGCCAATCCATAAAGTTACCGTACTAATGTCATCATTGCTGGGGGTTAGGGGGGATTTTATTGTCTGTAAAGGTAGCTTGAAATGCGGGTCTGGCTCATTGGCGGCACCAAAGAAAGTCGGGACATCGCCCAGGCGCTAGCGCCGGAGTTAACGGTCCGAGGGGGGATGGGTTGGATTACGGTAACCACCCCGGAGGCGACGGAGCTGTATCCCCAGGGGGAACCCTGGCGGGTTCGGGTCGCAGTCTGGCAAGCGGACGCCCTACGGTCATGGTTAATTCAAGAACAAATTACCGAAATTATCGATGCCTCCCATCCCTTTGCGACCCAAATTTCCGCCCTGGCTCAGGATTTAGCCCAGGAGTATAACCTTGCCTATGTTCGCTACCAGCGCCGGGAATGTCCCCTAGAAGCGGGGGTGATGGAAATCGCCAGTTTAGAAGATCTGTTTTCCCAGGGATTACTTCAGGGGCGCCGGGTCTTCCTGACCCTCGGAGCCAAATCCCTGCCCTTTTTTGGCGACTATCAAGACCAGGCGGCGCTGTTCGCCCGGATTTTACCCACTGCGGCGTCCCTGGAACTGGCCCAACGGGGCGGCTTTCCCCCAGAGCGCCTGATTGCCCTTCGGCCCCCCGTCAGCGAGGCGTTAGA
>JBKCES010000063.1:0-8470 GCA_046304295.1 Cyanobacteriota bacterium
TAGATCCCTGACCCTTATCTTCGGCGCCGGCCTTAAGGCTCTGGCCCTAGTCGCTTTCCTCGGACTCGGCGCCTGTCAAGCGCCGGAACCCGTGTCGCCGCCGCCCCCCTCCCCGGCCGCCACCACCGAAGCGCCGCCCCCCTCTCCCACGGACGCGGCGGCCGGAAAACTATTAGACGACTTTGAAGATAAAAATGCCGTCAACGCCCTAGGGGGCGGCTGGTTTACCTACGCGGACAAGGAATTGGGCGGAGACTCTCAAGTGTCTGCCTTTGAGGTGGCGGCAGGCGGAGCCAACGCTTCCGGCGCCGCAGGTAAAATGGCTGGGAAGGTAACGAAAACCTATCCCTACGGCTTTATTACTCTAGCTACATCCCTAGAAGAGGGCGGTAAACCCGTTGACTTAACCGCCTACAAAGGTATTTCCTTCTGGGCCAAGGGAGACGGCAAGCCCATCCGCTTGTCCTTCCAGAGTCCGGCTGTTAAGGACTATAACTACTACGGCTATGTCTTTATCCCCACGGCGGAATGGCAACGCTTTGATGTGCCCTTTGACCAACTGACCCAGGAGGACTGGAAGGATAAATTGGTGCCGGTTCCCCAGGCGGAGGTGTTGGCTCAGGTCGCCTATATTGCTTGGACAACTTTTCCGCCAGGGGAACCGAGGGAGTCCACCCAGTTGGAGTTAGATGACGTTCAACTAACGCCCTAGAACAACAGTTGAGCGCCGGGGGCGCCGGGAAAGGCTCCGTAAGACGTTTGGGTGGTTTTATCCATCGTCCAATAGACGTTCCAGCCAAAGTAGGGATTGTTGATAATTAGTTTATTTGCATAATTGCTATTAGCAGCAGTGGCTCCGATAATAACCTAATCTTTACCTCAACTTGGCAGAACTTTGGTGGCGGATACTCCATCTTGGGTGCTGTCCTGAGCGGTTCGACACTTCGACAACTCTTACAATAAACCTGCCGAACTCTCGGTACAAAAAAACTCGCCTAGACGATGTTTGGAACGCCTTCCTAGCCCCCCCCTCATTCTGGGGAAAACGGTTGTCAGAGTCCCCCAAAGTTGGGTATTATTAAACAGCCTCTTATCACTTGTCGCAGAGAAGAAGCTAGAGAGTAAGTCTAACCTTTAAGGAGAGGGACAAAGTATTCCTAGCTCCTCTAATCAAGGTTCAAGTTAAACGCTTTCTAGCAACTGTTTTAGCATTCTAAAAACTTAGAATGTCAGGATTTTATCAAAACTCTTTTTTAAAATATCCTTTCTTCCTTATATTCGATGAATAGAAAATCCATCTTTTTTTGTTGCTTAATCTTTTTTGGTTTAATCTGGGTCTCTCGCTTTCTGATGATCAACTCCTTTGGTTTCTACGAAGACGACTGGGTGTTTGCTGGTCATACGATCAACTATACGGCAAAAGAAAGTCTGGATCGAGTGTCCAATGCTGTAGTGACGTTTTGGCAAGGTCGTCCTCTCCACATGACTTTTTTGACCTTTATTCCTTGGTTTGGGGCAAAACTGGGCGGACTAAACGCTCTGTACAGTATTGGATTTTTGATTCTGGGTTTCAATGCTTGTCTTTATTATTTTCTTCTGAGGAAGACTTTAAATCAGCCCTATCTGCCAGCACTAGCTGTTCTATTCTTTTGTCTTTATCCTGCGGATACAACTTTTAATTATCTGACACATCTTTTTGGAATTCAAACATCTTTACTTTTTTTGCTCTTCGCTTTTTATTTGTTTGCTCTTCCCCAAAATCCACTTCGAATTCAAGAAAAATTAAGCTATTTACTAGCTATTCTTTCTTTATTAACTTATGAAAGCTTGTTTTTAGTCTTTTTCATCGCTCCTTTTTTTAGAAAAGAAAAGGTTAAAAAAAAGGAAATCATTCGTCACGTTGCCTACTCACTTGGTATTGTGCTATTTTATGTTCTTCTGAGAAAAATCGCCGGGGAATCTCGTATTTCTGACTTAAGCCTTCTCAGTGCCGTCCAAACCCTCATCTTTAACACTTTTTTAGGACCGATTATTTCCTTGGGAACTTTTTTCTGGCGTCCTTGGCAAATCTTAACGGATCTGAATACCACTAATATCTGGATCATAATTCTAGGAACGCCTGCTATTTACCTGATGATTCGCTATTTATTTAATTTAAGTAGTTCTGAGACAAGGGACAGGATTGAGGAATTGATTCCAGAAACGCTCAAATTCATCAAGCTTGGTCTTGCGATGACCGTGCTAGCTTATCCCCCAGCTTTATTGCTATCCGTAACCATGATCGACGGGCGGGCCTCTCGGGTTCACTTTGCCGCAGTCTTGGGAACTACGATTATCGTGGCGGGTCTTTGGGCACTGTTGCTTCTTAAAATCTATCCCCAAAAAATCTGGCGCCGAATTATTCCCCTGTTAGTTGCGCTTCACCTTTCTCTTTTACTTGCCTTTTCCGTTGATGTCCAGAAAGATTATTCTCTGAGTTGGCAATATCAACAAAATTTTTGGCGAGATGTTCTCACATTGGCACCGGATATTACAGAAAATACCGTTATTTTACTTCAAGCTCCTAACCTACAATGGGGTAAACAAATCAATCCCTTTGATTGGAGCGTGCTTTCTATTTTAGATTCCATTTATCAATTTCCTAAGACGTGGCAGTTTGCGCCTCGCCTTTATATCTTAAATGCTAATGGCGAAGATTGGAAAAAGATGATTCAGCCCGATGGTCAGTTTTTGCTGTCCAATAAAAATAATGGTGTCAGGTACCACTATGAATGGGAGCCGGAGAGATTCGTAAAAGCTAGCGATGTTATCTTACTTGTCGAAGAAGATAAGCAACTGACCCGCAAATTTGAGCTAGAAAAAAGACCGGGGGAAATCGTGTCCCTAAAAGACAGCCGAGAGCAGGGACAAGCACCGACTTTTCCGAAAACCCTTATCTTTGAGCGGTTAATCGGCAAGGATCTCTCTAACACGAGCGATCCCAAATCAGCAATCTATTTGGGACCGCAAAAGTAGTTGTTTGAGAAACCAACCCTAGCACCCCCAACTAACTACGGAGGGTTGCACCCCACTGACTCTCCAGCCGACATTCGGCGGGTTGCTTAAGAGAGAAGATAATATTTTTGAATTGAGTTACCCAGAAAGGGTAGAATCTCAAGCTGACGAGACTTAAGCTTAATCTGGCTCTTGACTCCCCCTAGCCAAACAAGATGGACAGACTGAAAACACTGAAGAATCCAACGTAGAGTGGGTCGACTGGTACGTTTTCCTTTCTGGTCGGGAACAGTCCCTTGGCGGTCTTTAAGAGTGTGAAGTGATCCCTAAGCCTGCCGAAGGGAAGTTGACGTTGTCCCAAAGAATAGACGACTAAACAGAGCATCATGAGGAAGCTAAGAGTCATGGCTCTCTGGGAATGGCGGTGTTAAGAGTCCAGAGCGAACCATTAAGCCCGATGGTTATTTGCTAAGTTCCTTATCTCATAAGGCTTTCAGAAACAATAAGCCCAGCTTATCACTCTGATCCCAAGACAGCCCCATATTTAAATTATAGCTGAGTGATTATGGGCATTGAATTAAAAGTTTGGCGCCCGAAAAAAGCCGACCTACTTCAGGATGGGATTCGTCCAACTAGATCGATTGAATTGATTTCCGCCAAGCTGGCGGCGCCGGATCCGAAAAAGGCTATGAGGAGCAACCGTGGACAAGCTCCAGCTCATCCTCAAAATGACTCCCTCGGCTAAGTCAATTTATCAATTTTTGGGATAGTTTTGAGTAAGGTTATGATATTGCGCCTATGACCGCCTCCTCCGACCGCTTTCTAACTTCCCTCTCGCCCTTCTGCCGAGAGTTGGTCAATT
The DNA here is from genome assembly GCA_046304295.1 of Cyanobacteriota bacterium. Taxonomy (GTDB): domain Bacteria; phylum Cyanobacteriota; class Cyanobacteriia; order Cyanobacteriales; family Microcystaceae; genus Synechocystis. The sequence continues at coordinate 3,857 of JBKCES010000063.1, forward strand.
CTCGCTACCTGACTCCCCCGGAGATGAAGCAAATTCTCCGAGAAGTCCAACAAACCGGTTTGACTCTGCCGGACGCGATTGAGTCCTTCACGGGACAACTGCTAGACCCCGAACATCTTCGGAGCTACAAGCAGGAGCGCCTTTGGGAGCGCACGATTATCTACGGCGTTGAGTTTGTCGATCCAGGAGAATTAGCGGAACCCGCAGAAGCGGGCCTGCTGGAACTCTGGCGCCATGTGCCCTACCCCCTCTGTCGGCAACAGCGGATCTTTCCCTGGGCGCTCCAGACTGATCCCGCCGGAGGGCGGCGTTTAGAACTGTTGATGGTTGATCCCGACAATTTTCGACTACAGTGGGAGCTAGCGGAGCGGCTCCGGCCCCAGGAGATTATTCTGGTTCGTCGGGGGATTCTCCTAGAAGACTACGAAGATCTTGTTCATAAGTACTCTAGTTTAGGAGAGTCGGCTAGTCCCGATCCCCGGCGCGACGCTACCCGAGTTGACATCACCGCCATTATGGAAGAAACGCCCCCGCAAATCAGTGCCCTGGACAGCGCCGCGGAAAACGAAGCGGCCTTGGACACGGAAAGTGGGGCGGACGCTCCTGTCATCCATTTGGCCAACAAGATTTTGATTCTCGGGCTACGGAAAGGCGCCCGGGAACTCCACCTCGATCCCCAAGAACAACGGGTAACCGTACACATGCGGCGGGAGGGTCAACTGGAGCCGCTCCTAGACCCCCTGCCCCCGACACTCTTCCCCGCCTTGGTTCGGCGCCTGAAGATCATGGCCAATCTGGACCCCCATCAAACCAAAACGCCGGCGCGGGCTAAACTACGGAAGGTCTATGAAGGCAAACCCGTTTACTTTTTTATCCACACCCTCCCCAGTTTCTACGGCGAAAAGGTGCTGGTGCGCATTGTCCCCACCCTCGTCCAGGCGCCGAGTTTAACGGATATTGGTCTGCCGGCGCCGCTCCAAAGCCGACTGACCTCCCTGCTAAGGACGGAGTCGGGTCTCCTGCTGGTGGCGGATTTAAAACAGGAAAATCTTAACGAAACCCTGGAAGTCCTCGGCGCTCTGCTACTCCAGTCCGGTCGCAAGGTCGGCGCCGTAGCCGATCCTATTCAGCGCGCTCTGCCGGGATTGGCCCAAATTGAAGTTAATCTAGACCAAGCCATGACCTATCCCGTTGCCATTCAATCCTTGGCGGAGCAGGGGATAGATGTGATTTTAGTGGATCAGGTCGCAGAAGCCGAGACGGCCCGGGCCATCCTCAAAGCGACCCAACAGGGCTGTTTCGTTCTCGCCGGTATCCATGGTCAGGACAGCGCCGGCACCCTTAGCCAAATGAGTCAATGGCTACCCCCCGTCGCACTGGCGGAGATCGGTTTAGGAGTCCTAGCCCAGCGCCGTCTGCGCAAATTATGCGGCGCTTGTCGTGTCAGCTACCATCCGACCCCGGAGGAATTGGGACAGTTAGGTCTGGCTCCCGCAGAGCCACAACAAATTCAGTTTTATCAAGCCAACACGCTCAACCCGGAATTGGTCAAGCAGTTACACCTCAAGGGGCGGCTCTGCTCCCGTTGTAAGGGTTTAGGCTACGACGGTCGCCTTCCGGTCTATGAAGTTCTGCCCCTCTCCGGGGCGCTCCGCCAACAGTTAAGCCGGGACGCCAACGTCGGGGCGCTCCGGCGGGTCATGGCGCTGGAAAAGCAGTCCACCCTAGTGGAGCAGACTTTAGGGAAAATTCAGTCCGGGGAAACCAGTTTAGAAGAATTAATTCGGGTTTTCCCCGATGCCCTAGACCGTTTGGGCGGCCCCGCTCTCTCCTTGCTACCGACGGATTTTCAAGAGCGCCTAGGCACCCTAGAAACGGCGCTGGAGCAACTGCGAGGCGCATTTAACTCCCTTAAGGAAAGTTTGGGGTTAGAAACGGCGCCGACTCCCACTGTCCCCATTCCGGCACCGACCCCGCCTGCAGACGACTTGGATCTTTCCGCGGAATTGCTGGAGCTTGAACGACTGGCCGCCCGGCGCCGGCGCTGCTCTACGGAAGAGGAAGAAATTGATCCCGCCGCGGCCACCATGGTAGGAACTGGGGAGGAATGGCAGGGATTCGCCCCTCTACAGGAAGCGGAGGAGATCGATCCCAAGGAAGCCACCATGATCGGCGGCCCCTTTGGACAACCGGACACTGATCCCCAGGCTACGGAAATCCATCCCTTTAAATCCATCGTCGATCCCTGGTAAGTTCTGGCTGAAAAGCTCAGGTTTTACTCTGACATCCCCCCGCAAAAGCGCCCTACCGTGTACACACAAATGTCAGAATCCCCCCTAACCCCTACTTCGACAAGCTCAGTACGGCGCCTTGGAAAGGGGGGAACCGACCTTAAAAGTCCCCCTTACAAAGGCAGATTTAGAGGGATAAAGCCCAAAACTGACTCTTTAACCGAGATCTGTGTACATCCTAGGTAAAAGCGTCGGGGGAGAGACGGCGCGGGCCAAATAGCAGGATAATGGGCAAGGCGAAATTCCAGCTTCCCAATTTATCAGGGCGCAGTTACTGTTTTTCCCCTCTCCTTTGAGCTTTTCCTAAGACTTCCATTTTTACAAGGTTATGCGTACCCATTACTGCGGCGATCTGCGATCCACTCATCTCGGTCAAACCGTGACCCTCTACGGTTGGGTCGATCGCCGTCGGGATCATGGGGGCGTGATTTTTATTGACCTGCGAGACCGCCGGGGAACGGCCCAGATTGTCTGCAACCCAGACCAAACGCCCCAGTCCTATCCGGTGGCGGAAGCTCTGCGGAACGAATATGTGATTAAGGTGACGGGTCAGGTGAGCGCCCGACCGGCGGAGTCCCTGAACCCTAAGATTCCGACAGGAGAGGTTGAGATCTACGCCGAGGACATTGAACTTCTCAACGGCGTCCACCAGCAACTCCCCTTTCTGGTCTCCAGTCAGGAGGCGGAACAGGTGCGGGAGGAGGTGCGCCTCAAGTACCGTTACTTGGATCTGCGGCGGGAGCGCCTGAGTCAGAATTTGCAACTGCGTCACCGGGTGGTTAAGGCCATTCGCTCTTTCCTGGAAGATCAGGAAAACTTTATTGAAATCGAAACCCCGATTTTAACCCGCTCCACCCCGGAGGGCGCTCGGGATTATCTGGTTCCCTCTCGGGTCAATCCAGGGGAATGGTTCGCCCTGCCCCAGTCGCCCCAGTTGTTCAAACAACTGCTGATGGTCTCGGGTTTTGAGCGCTACTACCAAATTGCCCGCTGTTTCCGGGACGAAGACCTCCGGGCCGACCGGCAACCGGAGTTTACCCAGTTGGATATGGAGATGAGTTTTCTCAATCAAGAGGAAATTCTGGACTTGAACGAGCGCCTAGTGGCCCATATCTTCGCCCAGGTCAAGGGTTGCGAACCGCCCCGCCCCTTTCCCCGCCTCACCTATGCTGAAGCCATGAACCGTTACGGCACCGACCGCCCGGATACCCGCTTTGGTCTGGAGTTAGTGGATGTCTCCCAACTGGTCAAAAATATTGGCTTTAAAGTCTTCTCCAGCTCCGTCCAGTCCGGGGGCAGCGTCAAGGCTATCACCGTGCCGGGGGGTAACGACCGCATTTCTAATGTGCGCATTAAACCCGGCGGGGATCTGTTTAAGGAAATCACCGATGCCGGGGGCAAGGGTCTGGCCTATATCCGGGTGCGGGAAAATCAAGAAATCGATACCATCGGTGCCATCAAGGACAGTTTAACGGCGCCCATGGTGACGGAATTATTAGAACTCACCGGCGCTCAGCCTGGAGATCTGATCCTCTTCGGCGCCGGAGAGACGGAGATTGTCCATAAATCCCTAGCCCGTCTGCGGTTAGCGCTGGGGGAACAGTTGGGCTTAATTGATTCAGAGCAAGTGAACCTGCTTTGGATTACAGAATTTCCCATGTTTGAGTGGAACGCCGAGGAAAAACGCCTAGAAGCCCTGCACCATCCCTTCACGGCGCCGTACCCAGAGGATTTAGCCGACCTCAAAACCGCCCGGGCCCAAGCCTACGATTTGGTCTATAACGGCTTGGAAATCGGCGGCGGCAGTCTGCGGATTCATCAGCGAGATGTGCAAAATCAGGTTTTCGCCACCATCGGCCTCTCCCCGGAGGATGCCCAAGGCAAATTCGGCTTTTTACTGGAAGCCTTCGACTACGGCGCTCCGCCCCACGGCGGCATCGCCTACGGCTTGGATCGCTTGGTGATGCTCCTGGCGGGGGAAGATTCCATTCGGGACGTTATCGCTTTCCCCAAAACCCAGCAGGCCCGTTGTCTCCTCACCGAGGCACCTGCCGGAGTGGAACCCGCTCAACTGAAGGAACTACACGTGGCATCTACCTTTAAACCGAAGGCCTAACTTACGGAGTTCTGGGGAAGCCTTAAGACCTGTTTCTTTATTCTAGCTAATAGGTAAATTCTTTCACTATACTTATCTTTGATCAGACATATAGCAGTCCTAAATGGGTGGTGAACGCAATCCAAGGATTATCCCCCCCAACCCCCCTTGGAAAGGGGGGCGTGAATCGAACCCTGTTCATGATTCACTTAGGCCTGCTATACCTTT
>JBKCES010000064.1:0-4223 GCA_046304295.1 Cyanobacteriota bacterium
TATGAAACCATCCGCTCCTCTCGTTTGAACCGCCCTTCTCCTTCCTTACTACCTCTTTCTCCTGCGGACGACGAACCCCCTATTGTTTCGTAACCCTCTGAACGCTTACAAAGCATCTAGACCCCACAGTTATCTGAATTCGCCCGGCGCTGTCTAGCCAGCGAACGTCAAGTGCTTTAAAATTCTGTCGTCTTTTGAATAAGAGTCTGGGAAATGGTAAGGTCTGAGCCGATTTTCTCTTTTTGCCTAGCCAATGCGCCCAACCTCCCTTCCGGCTTTGGAGAGAGCGCCGCTTCTAGAAACCCATTGCTACGAGGAAGCGAGAACCCTGCTCACCCGGCTGATTGGCTCCCATCAGGGAGAACTGTTAGATTCTTCAGACTCCTTTTTTTGTCGGTATTACCACGCTCCCTTGTCCCATTCCAGCTTGGTGTATTTGCAGTGGCAAGGAAGGGAGCGTTTAAACCGGACGCAACCGGAGGATCTCTATGTTCTTTATCTACCCCTAGAAGGGAACATTAGCGAGGCCATTAACGGCCAAGATTTAATTTACTCCTCCCCGGAGGTCGCCCATTTTTTCTCTCCCAACCAAATCTTAGAAGGACACCTTAGCGAGCGGGGGCAGGGTATTTCTTTTTGTCTTCCCTCGATTTGGGTAAAAGCGGAACTCGCTAAACTTCTGAATTATCCAGTTAAAAAGCTCCCGGTTTTTGAACCGGAAATTCCCCTCAATTCAGCCTTTGGTCAAAGTTTGCGGCAACTCCTTCTTTTCACTTGGCAAGCGACGGAACCCCATTCCCTTTTTTTACCGGATCTGGAGCAAAACTTGCTTACAGGTTTACTGCAAAATCATTTTCATTCCTATAGTTCTAGTCTCCGATCCCAAACCGGCGCCGTTGACAGTTGTCAGCTTCGTCTCGCCCAGGATTTTATTCAGGCCAATCTCCAAAATCCTATTAGCGTAGGGGACATTGCCGCTACCGCAGGAGTCAGCGCCCGTTCTTTGCAAAGAGTCTTCGCCAAAGCGCTCAACTGCTCGCCGATGCAATACCTCCAGACCGCCCGTCTCCAAGCTCTGCGGGCAGATTTGCAGGATAAGTCTCATCCGGGAGGAGTCAGCGACTTAATGCTGAAATATCAGTTCAACCACTTTGGGCGCTGTAGCCAACTCTATTACCGACAGTTTGGGGAATATCCTTCCCGGACCCGGCGCTCTTAATTCAGAGCGGGATCAGAGCCTTTCAACTCGCACAAACAAAAACCGGTGGTGATTCGGTAGTAGTGAAGAAGGCTCAATCGCTGGTCAGGGAAGAGTTATAGTCGTGCATGAAGTACAAAATTTAACCTATGTAATTGTCTACGTTTTTGGAAAAAGATAGACTTTGTCTGACAAGTCGTCAAATCCTTTGACGTAAAGTATTATTGAGACGTTCAATATGATTGATTTGTCCACTTTCACGTATTTCAGCCGGACAAGCGCCCAAGGAGCTGAGGGAGGCGCCATGTTAGATACCCAATCCAACGCAAGTATTTCCATCGCTTGATTGAAAAAAAACGCAACCGCGCCGTTGGGGGAGAGGGTGTTAAGTTTTTCTTAAAGTTTGTCTTCTTGGAACCGAGACAGCGCCGTGGCAAAGCCCAAAACCACTAACAAATTAGAAATACTCAAAAAAACTTCGGCGCCGCCGTGGAGCCAGTCCACGTCCGCCAACTGAGCGCCGTAATGGATCTGGGCGTAAATGCCCGCCGGGATGGTGAGCGCCACAAAGACTAGCAGGAAATAGAACCCCGCCAACGCTAAACGAGGAGTTTGGGGACTACGACTCAAAAACCACAAAAATCCCAAGTAGGGAAATAGGGACAACGCAAATAAACTCTCTTTGCTCAGCATCAGGAACCCGCCAGGCGCCCAGCGCGCCAGATTTGCCAGCCCGCTAAACAAAGGGTACAATTTCCCACCACCGTCAGCGCCGCCTGGAGGGTGACCAGCCAGTCCAATTCCGGGGCGTTGTCGAAAAAGTGCCAAGTGCAGGCGCAAAAGGCGCTGACCAACGCCGGGAGCATGGCCCAGACTAGCCAGCGCCACTGGGGCTGGTTGATAACCCCGGCAAAACGCCAAACCAGGGCCATGGCCGCCAGCCATTCTAGGACGCTGGAGATATGCACAATCCAGGTGGGGATAGAGAGCGCGTTCATGGCTGAGCGCCTAGGCTGGTTCAAACTCAAGGGCGACGCCATTCATGCAGTAGCGTTTCCCCGTCGGCGCCGGGCCGTCGTCGAAGACGTGACCCAGATGGCCGCCGCAGCGCCGGCAGTGAACTTCGACTCGGGTCATAAAGAAGGAGCGATCCACGGAGGTGGCCACGGCGTTTTCTAGAGGCTGATAAAAGCTGGGCCAGCCGGTGCCGCTATTAAATTTAGTTTCCGAAGCGAAGAGAGACAGTCCGCAACCCGCACAGTTGTAAACGCCGGCGCCGTACTGTTTGTCTAAGAGACTAGTGCCCGCCCGCTCCGTGCCGTGCTTGCGCAGAACTTTATATTGTTCCGGGGTGAGGATGGTCTGCCATTCGGCATCGGTTTTGGTGACTTCAAAGGTCTCTGTGTTAGCCATAGAAAGAGGCGGGGGAGAATCAAGAATTTGGGCTAAACCGATGGCGCCGAGGGTGACGGCGCCCGCTTCTAAAAGGTAGCGTCTTTTCATGGAAAAACCAAGGGAAGAGGGCCTTAACCCCTAGGGGCTTTCCCCATTGTGCCAAGGCTGGGAGAGAATGGCCGATTCCGGTGGGCAAACCTGAATCCAACCCCAAAATCCGGCGCCCTTGCCGTTAGAATAAGGAGCAATCCGGGCTGAGTCCCGTTTTTGACCCAGTAAATTATGGCCCCCCTGACCCTCAATTTAGCCCAAGGCTCCGTCACCTTTCCTTTTTCCGCCGAAGCGGGCCGGGAATTGCGGCAAGCCTTGGACGCATTGACCGTGAACCTGAAAACCGTCGCCCAGGCGGTGGCCCAAAAAACCCGTCCTCCGGGAGCCGCGCCCCTGGAGTACCGACACAGCGGCGAGGTCTTTTTGGAGATTTTCTGTAATCCCAACCTCTATGCCAGCCCCTTTGGTGCCAAGGTTCTGCTGACTCTGCGGGACGAGCGCCTACGACTGGTGACGGAAGGGGAGTTAGGCCAACTCCTGACCGATTTAGACGCCTATCTAGGACAGTTTTAAGCTTTGCCCTTTTACTTTACTTTTAACCATGTCTAGTCCTCTTGACCTACTCTATCAGGGCTTTCGCGTTTCTATCGGCGCCGCCGCCACCCTAGCGGAAACCCTTCAGGATAGCCAGCGCCGCCAGCAAACCCTGCGGGATCTGCAAACTCAACTGGGGGAACAGACCCGGATTTGGGCCGAAAAGGGCGCCGTGACGGAAGCCGAAGCCCGGCGGGCGGTGGAAGACTGGCTCCAACAGGCGAAACAAAAGGCGAACCCCGCCGCCGGCTCTAGTCTGACGGTCTCCGTCAGTTATGACCAAGCCCAGAGCGAATTAGAAGACCTGATCCAACAAATCACCGCCCTCAAGGCGGAATTGGAACAGACCCGCTCCCAATCCTAATGTTCCAGCCCCAGGCGACGGGGGATGGCTCCCACACGTTTTATTCCCCCGAATTTCGGGAAACCTTCCATTCCCGCTCCGGCGCCAAGGAAGAGGCTCTGGGCAAGTTTGTCTATCCCTGCCGTCTGGGGGAGTTGGCGTCTCAAGTGGAGGAGATTACCCTGCTGGACGTTTGCTACGGGCTGGGCTACAACAGCGCCGCAGCCTTGGCGGTAATTCGAGAGCTTAATCCCCACTGCTTCGTTCGTTTGCGGGCGCTGGAGTTAGATCCCCAGGTTCCCCAGGCGGCGCTGGAGCAGGGTTTATTGGCGGACTATCCCCCGGCGGTGGCGAGGGACTTAACCGCCCTGGTTCAACAGGGAGAGATTCAAACCCCCAATCTTGAAGCCCAGATCCTTTGGGACTGCGCCCGCCAGTCCTTACCTCGAATCATCGCTTCTGGCTTCCGGGCCGACGCCGTTTTTCTCGATCCCTTTTCTCCCCCCAAATGCCCCCAGCTTTGGACGGTGGAATTCATCGCGCTCTTGGCTCAGTGTTTAAAACCGAGGGGACTGTTAGCCACCTACTCCTGCGCCGCGGCGGTGAGGACGGCCCTCAGCTTAAACGGCCTAACCGTTGGCC
>JBKCES010000065.1:0-34950 GCA_046304295.1 Cyanobacteriota bacterium
ACCCTCCCGACGCTACCCCGCCCCAGGTGATTACGGTGAAAACGGAGGAATTGTATTACGGCAATGTGCTCCGCCGTAACCCTTAGGTTCTGGTTGCGGAGAAGAAGACGTTCGGCCCCAATCCTAGCAACTTTCCGGGACGGCGACGGGCCGGAAAATAAGAGAGAGATTCTGGGCTGGCATGGGGACGGTTTCCGCTAGGGTTAAGCCCTGGGTTTGGGCCGAAGCCGCCACAGTTTCCAATTCCCGCAGGCCCCAATCCGGGTTTCTCTGGCGTAGAGAGAGGTCAAACGCTTGATTACTGGGTTCCAGCGCCTGGTTCCGTCTCCGGTAGGGGCCGTAAAGATAAAGCAGGCCGCCGGGGGGCAAAATCCGACCGGCGCCGGCGAGAAGAGCTTCTGTGGCCGACCAGGGGGAAATATGGACAAGGTTAATGGCCAAAACGGCGCTGACGGGTTCCGGGAGCGGGGTTGATTCCACGGGCCAGGGGATATTTTCCACATCTAGGTAAATCGGCGCCAATAGGTTAGGACTGGGCGAAAACTCCCGCCAGGCGGCAACGCTGTCCAAAGCCAAGGGATTACAGTCTGTGGCCAGCCAGGGGTGGTTGGGAAAACGAGACGCAAGGTAAACGGCGTGTTCCCCAGTCCCGGCGGCGATTTCCAAAACTGTTCCTCTAGGGGGTAAAACTTGCGCCAAAACGTCCCCGATGGATTGACGGTTTCTCAGGGCGGCGCTGGAGGATTGACGGCGGTCGGTCATGGGTAGAGAGACATTAGGCTAGGATGATCGAGGATGTTAAGCGGGCTTCCGGCAAAATCAGCATGGCGTCCCCAAAGGAATAAAAACGGTATTTTTCTTCAATCGCCTCCTGATACAGCGCCAAGAGACGGCGCCGGCCCAGGAGGGCGCTGACTAACATCAATAAACTGGACTTGGGCAAGTGGAAATTGGTAATCAGCCCCTCCACCAGGCGCCAACGGTAGCCGGGATAGATAAACAAATTCACCTGACCCCGGAAGGATTCTAAGGTCTCTTGACCCGACTGAGCCAGAGCTCCTTCCAGGGAGCGCACGACAGTGGTGCCCACAGCGATAATCCGTCCCCCCCTAGCCTGGGTTTCTTTAATAGCGGCCACTGCGGCGGCGGGAACTTCCACCCACTCCTGGTGCATGACATGATCCGTAATCTGGGCCGTTTCCACCGGACGAAAGGTGCCCACCCCGACGTGGAGGGTAACGGCGGTTTTCTGAATGCCCTTTTGAGCCAGCGCCGCCAAGAGTTCTGGGGTAAAGTGGAGACCCGCGGTCGGCGCCGCGACGGCGCCGGGGGTCTGGCTATAGACCGTTTGATACTGCTCCGGCTGGGCGATGGTTTCCGTGACGTAGGGGGGAAAGGGAATCTGTCCGTAGGCTTCTAACATTTCCCCTAAACTTTGTCCTGGGGGTAAGGCAAACTCTAAAATTCTGCCGCCGGTATCGTCGTCTCGGTCAACCACTGTGGCTTGGAGCGGCGCTAGCTGAGGATTAGTCAGGGAAGGAAAAAAGAGTTCAGCGCCGGGGCGGAAGCGTTTACCCGGTTTTACCAAGGCTAACCAGCGCCGGGGAGAGAGTTCTTGGAGCAGTAGACTTTCCGCAGGTTGTCCCTGGGACGTTTTCCCCAACAGCCGGGCAGGGATGACTTTGGTGTCGTTAACCACTAACAAATCCCCAGGGCGGAGCCATTGAGGTAAGTCATAAAAATGCTGGTGACAATGTTCATTGGGCGAATGAATAACTAACAGACGAGAATGATCCCGAGGCGTAACCGGACATTGGGCGATGGCCTCCGGGGGCAAAACGTAGTCGTAACTGTCTAAACGTTGGTCGGGGTGCATAATTAGGGGGTGTCATCATTTAAATAGCTTGACAAAATATACCTCTTAATGTTACAGAGCTAAGCCAACAAAATTATGGATGCGGCTAGATGAATAGCCCCCAAGAAATTCACCGAGCGTTTATCATAACGAGTCGCAATGGCACGAAACTGTTTCAGTTTGGCGAAAAAATTCTCGATCAAATGGCGGGCTTTGTACAGAGCTTTATCATAAGAGCGTTGAACTTGCCGATTTTTCTTCGGTGGAATGACCACAAACGGGTGGTTATCTTTGGCTGTAACTCCTACAGTTCCTTCACGTCCCGGCAACAAATCCTTGATTCGTTCCCACTGATCATCTCGTAAAGCGTACTTTCTTATCATCATCGCTGGTTATCCTCTCAAGTAAATTCCATGCACACGATAGCCTAAAAGTCAATCCTCGTAATTGATGACACGCTCTAGGTCTACTGTAACGCCCGAATAGCTTCGAGGAGACCCCGCGCTTTATTTAAAGTTTCCTCGTATTCCTTTTGGGGATCGGAGTCCGCCACCAAACCAGCGCCGGCTTGAACGGAGACTTGATACTGTCCCGGCGCTGTTTCCCGGACAACCATGGTGCGAATGGCGATGGCGGTGTTTAACTGTCCCTCAAAATCGTAGTAACCGTAAACTCCTGAGTAAATCCCCCGGCGCTCCGGCTCTAGGTCCCGGATAATTTCCATGGCCCGGATTTTCGGCGCTCCGCTGACGGTACCCGCGGGAAAACAGGCTGATAGCAGATCCCAGGCGGTTTTCTCCGGCGCCAGTTCCCCCGCCACATTGCTAACGATATGCATGACGTGGGAGTAGCGCTCAATCACCATCAGTTGATCCACCCGCACTGTGCCTTGAGCGCAGACACGCCCGAGGTCGTTGCGTCCCAGATCCACCAGCATAATGTGCTCGGCGATTTCCTTGGGGTCCGCTAAAAGCTCCTGGGCCAGGGCTTCGTCCTCCGCAGAGGTTTTTCCCCGGGGGCGGGTTCCGGCAATGGGCCGAACCGTGGCCTGTAATCCCCCCTCGCCCCGGCGCTCGGCTTTAACCATGACCTCGGGGCTGGAGCCGATAATTTGCCAATCCCCAAAGGCAAAAAAGGCCATGTAGGGAGAGGGGTTAATGACCCGGAGGGAGCGATAGAGTTTAAAGGGCGCATCCCGGTAAGTGGCGCTCAGACGCTGGGATAGAACCACCTGGAAAATATCCCCCACTCTAATATATTCTTTCGCAAGGCGGACATTCTCCCAAAATTGCTCCGGGGACGTGTTGCTCTGGTAGCTTAACCCCGGCTCTCCCGGCCGGAGGGCCCGCAATTCCAGCGGCGCCGCTTCCGGGGGCAAAGGAAATTTCAGTTTCAGCAGGAGTTGGGTGACCCGGTCCCAGGCCCGATGGTAGGCGGCGTCGAGGTCGGTTTCCTCCCGCAGGTCGGCGTAGGCGATGGCCCAAATTTTGCGTTTAACCTGGTCAAAAATCAGTAAATGATCCACCTGCATCCAGAAGCCGTCCGGCAAATCCCCGGCGCCGGCGGGATAGACGGGAACCCCTGGCTCCATCCACTGGATCAGCTCGTAGCCCCAGACCCCAAACAGTCCGCCAATACCGGGGGGCAGTTGGGGGAGTTTTACTGGCTGAATCGGCGCCAGACACTGGGCTAAAATTTCTAAAGGATTGCCCTCAAACACCCTTTCTTCTCCGGAGCGGAACCGCTGGCGAGTCTCCCTTCCCCTCGCCTCCAGCGTCCAGACCGGGTCGCAACCCAAAAAACTATAGCGCCCTAAATTTTCGCCCCCCTCCACCGATTCCAATAAAAAGCTGTAGGGCTGAGCGCCGCAGACCTTGTACCAGGCGGAAACCGGGGTTTCCAGATCCGCCGCCCATTCCTGATAGACCGGCACAAAGTTGCCCCCCTGGGCTAGGTGCTGAAATTCCTCGAAGTCGGGCTGAATCATAGCTGTGGGGTTAAAACAAAAATTCAGCGGCGGTTACCGGTCTCCGCCCCGGCCTTGGCCGGCGCTTTCCCCAAGAGACCTAGGGTATCCGCCACTGAACTGAGAACAGGACCGGTTTTAGGCTTCGTAGGGCTTGACGCCGGAGAACTTGAGGGTTACCGGCTCAGGATTTTTGCCAATGCTCCGAGCTTTGGTGCCCTGGGCTTCCCGACCTTGATTGACTTTTTCCGGGAAGACGCCGTCAGCGGGGTGAAGGTACTGGACTTCGCCGCTGGGATAGACGCGGTAAATCTTGTAATCTTCGATTTTGGGCTTAAATTTGGTGCGTAACTGGGTGCCCAGCGCCAAACATTGTTCTTTGCGAGCCAGATAAAGAAGGTTTTCGCCTTCGTTCATAATGGCGGCGCCGCCGGTGGGCATTTCAAACACTTGTTCGGTGGAGCTGGTCCAGGTGATAGCATACTTTTCTTCCCGGTCGGCTTTGGAAAGCAGGCCGCCAGTGCTACCCCCGAACTTAGGAGGTTGTCCAGAAAGTTCTGTCATAGGAGGATTAATGAAAATTACAAGGGTATTTTAGGGAATCCTATCACTCTGTCTCCACTGCCTAGGGGATTTGTCAAGATCTGTAACAAATCTTGAACTTTCTCGCCGCAAGGCCAAACACAAGGACTATTTTACGGTTTTCCCCAACGGCGCCGGATGCCTACCCCCCCTGACCGAGTTCCGCTTCCGCCGCGGTCAGCGCCTGACGAACCTGCTCAAAACCGGTGCCGCCGTAGCTATTGCGGGCCGCGACCACCTGCCGGGGGGTAATGGCCTCGTAAATATCGGCCTCAAAGGCGGGATGGAGCGCCCGCCATTCCTCTAGGGTTAAGTCCTTGAGCAACTTGCCGGCGCCGAGGCTGGTTTTCACCGCTTTCCCCACTAGGTTGTAGGCCTCCCGGAAAGGCACCCCCTTACCGGCGAGGTAATCCGCGACGTCCGTGGCGTTGGAAAAGTCCTCCGCCACTGCGGAGGCCAGGCGCTCGGGGCGGAAACGAATGCCTTCCGTCAGCAGGATAGTCATGGCTTCTAGGGAGGCTAAAACGGTTTTAACAGAGTCAAACAGCGCCTCTTTGTCTTCCTGAAGATCCTTGTTATAGGCCAGGGGCAGACCCTTCATTAACACCAATAAGCTCTGTAAATGGCCGATCACCCGCCCGGATTTACCCCGGATCAACTCCGGCACGTCGGGGTTTTTCTTCTGGGGCATAATGCTCGATCCCGTGGCGCAACGGTCCGTCAGGGCAATGAAGCTAAATTCCTGGGAGGCCCAGAGAATCATTTCCTCGCTCAGTCGGCTCAGATGCACCATGATTAAACTGGCGGCGCCGAGGAACTCAATGGCAAAGTCCCGGTCGCTGACCCCGTCGAGGCTGTTGTGATAAACGCCTTCAAACCCTAATAATTCGGCGCTGAAATGGCGGTCGATGGGAAAGGTCGTCCCCGCCAGCGCCCCCGACCCGAGGGGGGAAATATTGACCCGGGCCCGGATTTCTCCGAGGCGCTGCCAGTCCCGTTGGGCCATCTGGAAATAGGCCAAAAGGTGGTGGGCGAGGCTAATGGGCTGGGCCCGTTGCAGATGGGTGTAGCCGGGAATCAAGGTTTCCACATTCTCCTGGGCCAGGGTCAATAACGCCTGTTGATAAATTCTTAACGCCTGCCGGATCTGGTCGATCTGGGCCCGCAGATAGAGGCGAATATCAGTTCCCACTTGATCATTTCGGGAACGGGCGGTGTGGAGTTTTTTGCCCGCGTCTCCCACCAATTCCGTTAACCGGCGCTCGACGGCAAAGTGGACGTCTTCCTGATCAATACCGGGGTTAAAGTTTCCGCTCCGGTATTCCTGACGAATTTGCTCTAGTCCTTGAACCAACCGCTCCCCTTCCTCGGCGCTGATAATACCCGTCCGGGCCAACATGCGGGCGTGGGCGACGGAGCCGGTTAAATCATACTCAATCAGTTCAATATCAAAACCGATACTGGCGTTGAAGCGGGCGATGGCCGGGTGGAGGGTTTCGTCAAAGCGGTCGCTCCAGGCGTTGGGGGTGGTCATGATAGCTCAAGGATCTTAGGAAAAAAGCAGGGCAAGGAGGGAAACAGGATCGCGCCCCTAAATTGGACATTAAACTATAGAGAAACTCGCCGCCATCCCCCGCCCCAAAATGTCCGCCGACCCTGACAAATTTTCGGCGCTTAACTTCCCGTTTTAACCGTTTCCTTGACTTCTCCCCGTGCGTCTACGCAAACCCCTACCCCTCGATCTCCATCGCGATTATCCCTGTCCCTGCCGGCGCCGGGGGCGCCTAGTTCCCATTATCCTGACGGAGGCCTATGGGTGCGACCTCTGCCAGCAAATTTTTGTCCTCCAGGAAGCCAGCCAGGAAATCGAGCAAATCTCCTCCCTCTATCCCTACAAGCGCCGTTGGCGCTGGACGGGCTACCGCTGGCGTCTAGCGCCGACCTTGCGCCCGAGGGAACGGCTTGTTTCCGTCCTAATTCCGGCCCTAAGTGTTCTGGCGGGCCTCTTCTGGATCTCGGGCGTCTTTCCTTGGCGGTGGATCTTGGGGATAATGGGGATCGCTTTAGCGGCGGCGGCCCTTCTCTATCTTAGTTGGCTCGCCTAGCGCTCCTAGAGGGTCGTTATGACTGAAAACTCCGTCTCGAATCTGCTGACGACTGCGCTGGAGTCGGCCCAGCAAGCCTTTTTTGCCTTGGCTCAGTTCAGCGGCGCCGACCGGAATCGGGGTCTGCGGGCGATGGCGAAAGGACTTGAGGAGGGTCTAGATCTGGTTCTAGAGGCCAATACGCTAGACCTAGAAACCAGTCGGGATATGGCGGTGCCCCCCGGTCTGGTGGAGCGCCTGAAACTAACCCCAGACCGATTGCTGAAGGCGGTGGAGCTTTTAGAGCAGTTGGCGGATCTGCCGGATCCCCTACAACGGGTGATCAACGCCCCCTACCAACTCAACCCCTCCCAAACCTACTGTCAGTTAATGCCCCTGGGGGTGGTGGCGCTGATTTACGAGGCCTTCCCGGAACTGGGCGCCATTACGGCGGGCTTTTGTTTGAAAACCGGCAATAGTTTAGTTCTACGAGGGTGCGGCGCTTCTAGCTACTCCACCGCCGCCATTGTCCAACTTCTGCAGGAGAGTTTACGCCAACTCGACTTCCCGGCTGGCTCGATCAGCCATCTTCCCAGCGACGAAGCGCCGGTGATTCAGGATTTGGTCTCCCAAACCCGCTATTTAAACCTGATTCTTCCCTACGGCGGCCCTAGTTTAGTAGAGCAGGTGGCCCAGCAGGCCACGTTGCCGGTGCTCAAGGCCGCGCTGGGGAACTGTTATCTCTACTGGTCCGCCAAGGGAGACTTGGAACTGGTGCGTTGGATGATCCTCGATAGCCACGCCAGCGAGCCGGACCCGGTCAACGCCATTGAAAAAGTTCTCCTCAGTCCGGCGCTGAATGATCCTCTTCTAATTCTTTTGTTTAATAACTTGCAGGAAAAGGGCTTCCAACTGCGGGGCGACGCCGAGTTATGCGAGGCCTTCCCCAATTATTTAAGCCTAGCCAAAGACTCGGAATGGAGCAAACCCTACCTCCAAAAAATCATCGCCTTCCGGGCCGTCCCCGACCTCGGCGCCGCAGTGGGCTGGATTAACCGTCACAGTAGCGGCCACGCCGATTGTATCGCCACGGAATCCTACCTAGAAAGCCGACAGTTTGCCTCCGGGGTGGACAGCGCCTTGGTCTATATCAACGCCTCGCCCCGCTTCTCCCGCAATCCCAAACAGGGAGAATCCATCTTTTTAGGCATTTCCAACCAAAAGGGCCACCGCCGGGGCTTAATCGGTCTGGAAACCTTCACGACCCTCAAACAAGTGGTGCAGGGGAGCGGCAAGTTACCCAGTTAATGGGCGCTTCGGCGTACATAGATCTCGGTTAAAGAGCCAGTTTTGGGTTTGCTCCCTCTCAATCCACTCCTTGAAGATCGTTGAGAGCCAACCGAGCGAAAGGGCGTTGCGGATTTCTATTGAATAGTGCCCATCGCCGCACTTTATAACCCTTTGCGGTTAATTGTCGCTATAGTGTCAGAGCAGATTGGCAATCCTTCCCAAACCCTAACTCTTAGCGCTCTATGAATATTGGTGTTCCCAAGGAAATTAAAGACCAAGAATTTCGAGTCGGCCTTAGCCCTAGTTCGGTTCAAGCCTTGAGGGAACGGGGCCACCGGGTCTTTGTAGAAACCGGAGCGGGTGTGGGCGCCGGGTTTACGGATCAAGATTACGCAGAGGCTGGCGCCGAGATCGCGACCGGGGCGGCGGACTGTTGGCATCAGGAGATGGTAATTAAGGTCAAAGAACCTCTTCCATCGGAGTACGACTACCTAGGGATGCCGAAAATCCTCTTTACCTACCTCCATCTGGCCGCGGACCGGGGCTTAACGGAAGCCTTAATGGCGTCGGGCATTACCGCCATCGCCTACGAAACCGTGGCGCTCCCGGATGGTCGTTTGCCCCTACTGGCACCCATGAGCGTTATTGCCGGGCGCTTGGCGGCGCAGTTGGGCGCCCATTTTTTGGAAAAACAGCAAGGGGGGCGAGGCGTGCTCCTGGGGGGAATTCCCGGAGTGGCGCCGGGTCAGGTGGTCATTCTCGGCGGCGGAGTGGTGGGGACGGAGGCGGCCAAAATGGCGGTGGGTCTCGGCGCCCAGGTGACCATTTTGGATGTCAATATCGAGCGCCTGAATTACTTGGAAACCCTCTTCGGCTCCCGGGTTCAGCTTTTAGTCAGCAATAGCCGCAACATTGCTCAATGGCTTCCCCAGGCGGATCTGCTTATCGGCGCTGTTTTGATTCCGGGTAAAAAAGCACCGATTTTAGTTTCTCGCTCCCTGGTGAAAAAAATGAGACCCGGCGCCGTGATTTTCGATGTGGCGGTAGATCAGGGAGGCTGTATTGAAACCCTCCGGGTCACGTCCCATAGCCAGCCCAGTTATCTTGAAGCCGGAGTGGTTCACGTCGGTATTCCTAACCTACCCGGCGCCGTGCCCTGGACCTCCACCCAGGCCTTGAATCAGTGCACCCTTCCCTATGCGCTTCTCCTAGCGGATCTGGGGCTAGCGGCGCTGGAGCAAAATCCCGCCCTAGGGGGAGGCTTGAACGTTCGAGATGGGCGTTTGACTCACCCGGCGCTGGTTTCCGTCTTTCCCGATTTAGCCTCGATTTAGCGTCAGGGTAATGAGGAGATTGAATCCATTCCCCATCCGTCAGGACAGCGCCGATGTTTACACCCGAGACGGGGTTCCGTTAGCGACCGATCTCTATTACCCCGACACTGGGGAACCCCTGCCGGCGTTGCTTCTGCGTCAACCCTACGGGCGCAAAATCGCTTCTACGGTGGTTTACGCCCATCCCCGCTGGTACGCTCAACAGGGTTATTTAGTCGTTATTCAAGACGTCCGGGGACGGGGAGATTCCGGGGGGGAGTTTCGGCTGTTTGAGAACGAGATTCAGGACGGCGCCGATACCTTGGAGTGGGTGGCGAATTTACCCCAATGCAATGGCGCAGTGGGAATGTACGGGTTTTCCTACCAGGGCATGACCCAACTCTACAGCGCCGCCAGTCAGTCTTCCTGCCTCAAGGCCATTTGTCCAGCCATGATGGCTTGGGATTTGCGCCGGGACTGGGCCTACGAAAACGGAGCCTTTTGTTGGCAGTTAAATTTAACCTGGGCGACCCAATTGGCGCTGGAAAGCGCCCGGCGACGGGGAAACATCGGCGCTCATCAAGCGTTAAAAAACGCCTTTGCCGCTCCCAGTTTTAACGGAGCTGTTCCCGTCCAGTCCGACACCTTGCAAACCTGGGCGCCGGAGTCTTTTTATTGGGACTGGATCCGGGACGACCCCGACTATTGGTCGGCGCTTTCTCCCCAGGATTTACTCCCTTCCCTGTCCATTCCGACCCTGCAAATCGGCGGTTGGTTTGATCCCCACCTCCGGGGTAACCTAGCCCTCTATCAGGCACTTAAAGAGGGGAACTGTCCCCAAAAATTAATTATTGGCCCCTGGGGGCATCTGCCCTGGGGGCGCCGGACGGGGCAAAAGGATTACGGCCCCGAGGCGGTGAGTCCGGTGGATTGGTGGCAGGTGGATTGGTTTAACGCCCATCTCAAGGGACAAACCAACGCCTTGAGCGAATCGCCTTCTCTCCATCTCTTTGAAATGGGGTCTAATCGCTGGTTGAATTTAGAGGACTTTCCCCAGTGCCGTCAAACCTGGTTTTTCTCCGGTAATGGCTTAGCCGCTATCCAGGGGGGAGACTTGACTCCAAAACTGGGGTTAACCGGCGCCGATACCTGGGTTCATGATCCGGGGCGTCCGGTTCCCGCCCTGGGGGGCCACGCCTCCTTCCCCAGCGGAGCCTGGGAGCGGGGGTCTTTGGATAGTCGCTCGGACGTTTTAACCTACACCTCGGCGCCGTTAACGGAACCTCTCCGTCTCTGCGGAGCTTCCCAGGTTCGGCTCTGGCTGGAGAGCGATTGCCCCAGTTTTGACCTAAGCGCCGTTCTCTCGGAAGTTACGCCCCAGGGAGAAGTCTGGCCCCTGGCCCAAAGTTATGGCACCTTTGCGGGAGAACCCGGCGCTCTCCAGGAGATTATTTTGAACTTACAAGCCGTCTGCGCCCAAATCCCTCCCGGCAACGCCCTCCGTCTCAGTCTCAGCGGCGCCGCCTTTCCAGCTTATCCGGTTAATCCGGGCACGGGAGAAAAGCCAACGGAGAGCCGTTTAATTGATCAAAAGGTGATTACCTTAACGCTCCATTCTGGCAAATCTTACCCCACGGCGCTGGTGTTACCCCTACTTGATCTGGCTACGGCGTACACAGATCTTGGCTAAAGACCTAAATTTTGGATTTTATCCCCCTAAATCCCCCTTTACAAGGGGGACTTTGAGAAGTTTTCCCCCCTTTCCAAGGGGGGCTAGGGGGGATTTTGATACTTGTATACGCACGATAGACTTAATCCATTCAGGACTTTTGCAAGAGTCCCCCGGAGTTGGGGGATTGAGGGGTCTGATGGACTCAGAGAATTTTGCGCCCGGTTAAAAGTCCCCTCACCTCCAGCATGGCGGAATAGGTGGGCAAAATGTGGAGGGTTTCCTCCGGGAGCGTCGCGTCTAGTGCCAAATCTAAGGCCCGTTGCAAATTTTCCTCCGCGATCAGCCGAAAGGGTTTTTCTCCCTCCCCATAGCTATAGTCAAGACGGAGAGCCATATCGTAGAGGCGGTCGCCGCAAACAATTAAGGTTCCCCCAAGATTGGCTAGTTTTTCTGTATCCACATCCCAAATCCAAGAAACGTCGGTGCCGTCGGGGGTGCGGTCGTTGAGAACCAGTAGAGTGACGGGAGCCTTGCCCCCTGCTTTAATGTCGTTCACCGCCCGGACGGTTTCATTCATACCCACGGGATTTTTGGAGAGTAAAATTCTGACCTTTTTCTCCCCAACGGTTAATTCTTCGGCTCGACCAAAGGCGGCTTTAAAGGTTTTAATCTGGGCGAAAATCCCCTCGGTTTCCAGACCCAATTCCCGGGCCACCAAGCCCGCTGCTAGGGTGTTGTATTTGTTATAAACGCCGATCAGAATCTGGGGCCAGTCCTGACTGTGGAAGGCGGGCTGGCTTTTGCGAAAACCGCAACTGGGACAGTGGAAATCTCCCAAATGGGAAAGGTAAACTCCCCGATAGTCCAAGGGGTGACCGCATTGGGGACAGTAAATGGAATCGACGGCGTGGGGAATCTCTTCGAGGTAAAGTTCCGGCTCCGTCAAGCCAAAGTAACGGGTCTGTTGGGGCAGTTGTTGCCCCAGGTGGCTCAGGGTGGGGTCGTCGGCGTTGAGAACCACCAAGGTTTCCGGGGGCAACGGCTCGAGGGCCCCTCGCCAGCGCCGACTGATGGTGTCCACTTCCCCGTAGCGGTCTAGCTGGTCCCGAAAGAGGTTTAAAGCCAAAATCACCCTCGGTTGGCAGTCCTGGGCCACCAGGGGCAAAATATTTTCGTCCACTTCTAAAATGGCGAAATCGCTCTGCAAACGCCCAAAGAGATCGGCATCCGTCAGTAGGGCGGTGATTAAGCCGTTAACCAAGTTGGCGCCGGCGGCGTTGTGGGTGATCCGGTAGCCCCCCTGCGCCAGCATGGTTTTTAAGAGCAGGGAGGTGGTGGTTTTGCCATTGGTGCCCACCACTAAAATGACGCCCCCCTTGACCTGACGGCAAAGGAGGGACAACATCCGCGGATGGAGGCGCCGGGCAATCTCCCCCGGCAGAACGCTAGCGGCGCCGAGACGGAGGAACTTAACCGCGGCGGTGACGGTTTTCGCCACCGCCACAGCTCCGCCGAGGCGCAGACGATCCAGGGGAGAAAGCGGGGACATCGGCGCTTTACTCGCCTTGGGTTTCAGCGGGATAGACGCTCACCTTGCGGCGACTTTTGGTCTTGTACTCGAATTTCACCACGCCGTCCACGAGGGCGTAGAGAGTGTCGTCGTTGCCCCGGCCGACGTTAACGCCGGGATGAACGGCGGTGCCCCGTTGGCGAATCAGAATACTGCCCGCGGTGACAGTTTGACCGCCGTAGCGTTTGACGCCGAGGCGCTTGGAATTAGAGTCCCGCCCGTTGCGGGTACTGCCGGTGCCTTTCTTATGGGCCATGGATAATTACGCTCCTGAAAGTAAGGATTGAATTGGGTGGGGGCGCTCCCTTCGGCTACGCTCAGGGAGCGCGGGTAAGCTCAGGGGGCGGCTTGGGTTGGAGGCAGTTAATCCTCGTCCCCGGCGTCGACGGCCTTGGGGAGCGGTTTTTCCAACTCCTCGGCGCTGACGCTAGCCAGAGCTTCACCGTTGAGGGAGATGGATTTAATTAATAGACGAGTCAACTCCTGCCGGTGCCCCCGTTTTTTGCGGGTTTTCTTTTTGGGGCGCATCTTATAGACGATAACCTTACGACCCCGACGGTGGGAGAGAATTTCCCCCTCCACAGTAGCGCCAGCCACCAGGGGTTGCCCCACGGTCACGGCGCTGTCATGGTTGATCAACAGAACTTTAT
This sequence comes from Cyanobacteriota bacterium, assembly GCA_046304295.1. Taxonomy (GTDB): domain Bacteria; phylum Cyanobacteriota; class Cyanobacteriia; order Cyanobacteriales; family Microcystaceae; genus Synechocystis. Next base: position 12,983 of record JBKCES010000065.1, read on the forward strand.
CGATCACATAGGCCGTCTCCGGCTCCCCGTCCAGGCGGTTGATATCATAGAACCGTCCGGGTTCGACCCGCAGTTGGGTTCCCCCCGCTTCGATAATGGCGTAACTCATAGACTCATCCAAAAATAAACTGCCGTACAGGTACCTGGGTAAACGCCAGGATTTGGGATTGCGGTCTGAACCTGTTCCGAGCTGAGCAATTGACACACAAATTTCTATTGTCGAAAATTGACGGCGCTTTTGTCAAGGGTTAGCCCTTCTCGACTTAAACGGTCTCTCAGAGAAAGTTTATCCCTAGGCGCTCCGCAGGGCCACGATGGGGTCTAAGCCGGCGGCCCGTTGGGCGGGGACGACGCCGAAAAAGAGACCGATGCTCCCGGAGATGGCCACGGAGAGGACAATAGCTCCGGGGGAAATGACGGCGGGCAGGGGAGAAAAAACGCCAACGACGAGGACAACGCTGACTCCGAGGACAATACCGGCGGCGCCGCCTAGGGCGGAGACGATCACCGCTTCGATCAAAAATTGCCCCAAAATATCGGTTTTATCGGCGCCGATGGCTTTGCGGAGGCCAATTTCCTGGGTGCGCTCCGCCACGGAAACCAGCATGATATTCATCACCCCAATGCCCCCCACAATCAAGGAAATGGCGGCGATGGCCGCCAACAGCGCCGTGAGACCGCCGGTGATAGTTCCCACAATATCCAGCATTTGTTTCGCGGTGGAGACGCCAAAATCATCCTCCCCGTTTTGAATGTTATGTCGTAGGCGCAGGAGGTTTTCAATCTGGAATTTAGCGGCGCTGACCGCGGCTTCGTCCTTCGCTTTGACATTGATCCAACTGACCTCCACGCCGTAGGGGGAAGTTTTGCCAATGACCTGATTGACCATAGTGGTCAGGGGAATAAAGATAAACTCGTCCTGATTACTGCCAAAAAAAGACCCCTTGGACTCCATGACGCCAATAATTTCAAAACTGAGATTCTGAAAACGGATAGACTGCCCGATGGGGTTTTGGGTTTTATAGAGGCGCTTGGCGATTTCCGTGCCGATGACCGCCACCCGCCGGGCCCGCTCTAAATCCACCGAGTTGATGAAGCGCCCCCTATCGACATAAAAACTGCGAATCTGCTCGTAGTCCGGCGTCGTCCCCACGATCATGGCGTTGGTGTTCAGGTTGCGGTAACGGGTCAATAAGCGCCGATTGATTTCCGGCGCCACGCCGTCAATACTGGGCACCTGGGCGGAGATGGCTTCCGCATCCGCCAGGACTAAAGTGCGGGGTAAATCGAAGGTGGCGTTGCGGGCTTGGCGGGAGCCGGGGAGCACAAACATGACATTGGGCCCCAGATCCGAAAGTTTATCCAGCGCCAATTTTTGGGCGCCCTGGCCAATGCCAATCATGGCCACCACCGAGGCGTTGCCGATAATAATCCCCAGCATCGTCAGCGCCGTGCGGAGTTTGTTGGCCGTCAGCATGGCGGCGGCCATCTTGAAACTTTCCTGTAGGCTAATCATTTTTGCCTCGCCCCCTTGCCACTTTTTCAGCAGTCTAACGCAAGCCAGGGGGCAAAACCGAATCTGGCGGGGAGGCGATCCCCCCTCGCGATTCCTAGAGGCAAACCCCAAAATAAGGATAGATTAATTGAGGTCAACGCCATGAACTTTTCCCTAGAATCCCTCTACGCTTGGTACCGCGAGATGATTCGCCATCCCCAGTATCGCTGGTGGGTTGTCTTAGGAACCCTAGCCTATCTACTCAGCCCCCTAGATTTTCTGCCGGATGTTTTCCCGATTGTGGGCTGGATTGACGACGGTTTGCTGGCGACCTTATTAGTCACGGAAATTTCCCAGATGGTTCTGGCCCGCTTGAAAGCCAAAACCGAGGACAAACCTCCCGCCATGAAAGTGGTCTCCACCGAAGAAGTTGGTTAGTTCTAGGAAAGTGTTCTTGTTTTGCCGCCAGCGCTGAAGTATCAGCCGTCTCAGCCCAATCTTCAGCGATGGGTCTCTGGGCGCCTGCTATAGAATGGAGGGAAATTGCGCATCACGCTTTCCCTCCCGCCATGCTTACCTCCTGGTTAGACCGCCTGGGCAACTGGAATCCCCAACTGCTCCGGGAACTCAAAGGGCGCCTCCAACCCCGGGCCGTCGCCGCGGTCGCCTTCCTCAGCCTCTTCGCCCAGATTCAACTGGTTCTCTTTTCCCGAGACCGCCTTCCCTCTCAGGTCAATCCCCTCCAGACTATCTATAACCGCTACTGCCTCGGGCCGGAAGCCGAGACCTCTTACCCCCGAGTCGGTTATGAATGCGTCGCCAACTTCGCCGGGCGTCTGGAACTCAACTGGCAACTCTGGGGATTGGACTTATTCGTCACCCTTAGCATTATCGGCGCCATCGCCCTGCTAGCGATCTCCTTTTACCTTCTCAGCGCCGATATGGCCAAAGAGGAAAGCCGGGGAACCTTTAATTTTGTCCGCCTCAGTCCCCGCTCCGCCCAGAGCGTTATGGTTGGCAAACTATTCGGGGTTCCAGCCTTGCTGTACCTTTTCCTCGGATTAGGTCTGCCCCTTCATCTCGGCGCCGGCCTCCTAGCGAAAATTCCCCTTGGCTTAATTCTGCTTTTTTATGGTGCGGTCTTTGCCGGTGCCGCTTTTTGGGGATTCATCGCCCTGTTGCTGGGTCTGAGCCAAAAGGGGAAATGGAGCGGAGTACAGTCCTTCGGCGGCGCCGGACTCCTGGCTTGGTTTCTGGGTGTCAACACCATCATGATCATGAGCGGAGTGCCCTATGTGCTCGGCTCCTGGGCGGGGTTATTTAACCCCCTAGCGGGACTCGCCCACTTAATTGACTCCACCTGGCTAGCGCCGGGAGCGATTGGCTACACATTTACAACGATTAATCGGGAGAGCGAAGTTTCGGGCGGCTATCGAGACCTCTTATGGTACGGAATGCCGATTTTCCGTCAAGGCTGGACGGCGCTGGGATTCATGATCGTCAATTTCGGCGTCGGCGTTTATTGGCTCTCCCGCAGTATCCAGCGCCGGTTCCGCAGTCCCCAGCGCCTCCTGCTGAGCAAAGCCCAGAGTTACGGACTGACGGCCACCTTCGCCCTGGCGACGGCGGGTTTCCTCTGGCAAAACTGGGAGCGTGAAGATTTAGCATTGGCGAACTTAGTTAACCTTCAGCTTTACTGTTTTATTTTCCTCGGTCTGCTGGTCTTCGCCCTCAGCCCCGACCGGACTCAGTTAGAAGATTGGCTCCAGAGCCGGGCGCAATTGCCGAAAGCGAAACGGGGGCTAGTTTATAACCTACTGTGGGGCGAAAATAGCCCCGCGCCTTTGGCCCTGGGCGTCAATATCGGTCTGTTATTTTTGTTTATCGCCCCCAGTGTTCTGCTCCTCGCCGACTCCGGCGCCGAAAAAGGCTTAAGTCTGCTGGCCTTGGCTCTAGGGTTAGTCTTTGTCTGGGTCTGCGGCGTTTGGACCCAGGCGGCGCTGACGATTAAGGGGCTTCCCCGGGGTTCCGCCACAACGGTCATTTTTGTGGGCTTGGGCGTGGTCTTACCGTTACTGACCGCCTATCTAACCCGCGGCTGGAGTTTCGGCTCCTTTTTCTGGTGGAGTCCCCTGCCTCTAATCGCCTTAGCGTCCCCGATTTACCCTCTGTTTTCGGGTCTTTGGCTCTGGGGCGTGGTTGGCAATAGCCTTCTGCTGATCCTTGGCTCCCTGACCTGTTGGCGCCAACTGGAGCGACTAAAACGTGCCCAAAGCCTCTGGCTAGAAACGGCGCCGTCTGACCGGTTAAGGTCAACCCCCAAGGTCTAGCGACGTCGCCCAAAAAAGGGGAGCGAAGACCCCCCAGAAGTTTTGGTCAGGTTTTTTTCCCCGGACGCCTAAACCTCGGGATAGCGCCGCCTGCCGGTCTGGTTGAGGCGCCGGGTTAAGAACGTCTGCCTGTGTAACTACAGCTAAACATTAAGTTCACAAATCTTAACTTTTGTTCATGATATAGCCGCAACGCCGATGAAGTAAGGCTTTGGGCGGCTTCCCCTTGTTCCCCAAGCGGCTTTCAGTACATCCGCTCGATTCGGTTCCGTTTGAGGACGGTAGTAAAATAGGGAAGGAAAGAAAAGGCAAGAATTTTAGATCTATAAATATACCTCTTCAATCATTCATGGCGTTTACTTAAATCGCGCAGAGGGACTTATGTTGTCTAATACTGCCACCGAGACAGAAGAACAAAAGCAAGTCAACCGTCAAGCAGTGCCGGTTAATTATGAATACAGCGTTAATCTGCCGGAGTTATTAGCGCGGCTGGATCTATCCATTCTCCTTTCCACCTATCAGGCGGGACGGGTGGCTAGTATTGGTTCGTATCAAGGTCGCTTGCGGGTGAGCTTCGCCCATTTTGACCAAGCGATGGGTCTCACTCGCACGGCCACCGGCATCGTCGTCGGCGCTCGTCAGGCGATTTGGCAGTTACCGGCGAATAAAGATATTGCGCCCCGCATTAAGCCGGAAGGGGAGCAGGATATGGCTTTTTTGGCCCGCTCTTGCCACCAGACAGGCCCAATCATGGGTCACGATTTAGCCTTTGGTCAGGGTCGGCTCTGGGTGGTGAATACGTTATTTAACTGTTTAGCGACTGTTGAGGGCAATTGGAGTTTTATGCCTCAGTGGAAGCCGCCCTTTATCTCAGAAATCGTCCCCGGCGACCGTTGTCACCTCAATGGTTTAGCTTTAGGTTTGGACGGCGCTCCGGCCTACGTTACGGCGCTGGGGGAAACGGATACGGAAAACGGCTGGCGGGAAAATAAAGCTCAGGGCGGTTGTTGGTTGGATGTGAAAACTAGCGACGCTATTTTGCGGGGATTATCCATGCCCCATTCCCCCCGGCTCTATCAAGGTTTGCTCTATTTTCTGGATTCGGGTCGGGGAACCCTGAATCTTTGCGACTCCCTCAACGGGCGCTCGGAAGTCATCGCCGAACTGCCGGGCTTCACCCGCGGGTTGGATTGTTGGGAGGGGCACGCTTTTGTGGGCTTGTCCCAAATTCGGGAAACGGCGGTGTTTGGGGGCTTGCCCCTGGATGATCGGCGAGCGGAATTGCGCTGTGGATTGGCGGTGGTTAATCTGGCGACCCGTCAGGTGGCGGGACTGTTTTGGTTCAACAGTGGGGTGGAGGAGGTGTTCGCTGTTTCCGTTATACCGGGCTACCGCAACCCGGCGCTGATCGGCCCTGATACGGAATTAGACGGCGCTCAGTCGGTCTGGCTCGTCCCATCAATGGCCTAATTGTTCATTTTTTACCCTTTTGTAAACAAGGAAAATCTCATGTCCATTCCATTAATCCCATTTCTCTTCAAGGATATCCACTCTGGTACGAGTGCATCTAATCCCAATGATTTAACAGCAGTGGGGAATACCCTTTACTTCGTCGCCAATGACGGGGTAAACGGCCGCGAACTGTGGAAGAGCGATAGCACAGCACAGGGCACCGTTTTGGTTAAGAACATCTTCCCCAGTTATTTTGGCCCTTATCCCGATTTTTTAACGGCGGTGGGGAATACCCTTTACTTCGTCGCCAATGACGAGGTAAACGGCCGTGAACTGTGGAAAAGCGACGGCACGGCAGAGGGCACCATTCTTGTTAAAGATATCAACTTTGGTGGAAATAACTCCGACCTCGGTAATCTAACAGCAGTGGGGAATACTCTCTACTTTACTATCAACTATGATGAGGTTAACAGAGAAGAACTGTGGAAGAGCGACGGCACGGCAGAGGGCACCGTTCTCCTCAAGAATATTAATTCTAGCAATTATATCTCTCTGTCGCCTTGTCTAACAGCAGTGGGGAATACCCTTTACTTCGTCGCCAATGACGAGGTAAACGGCATGGAACTGTGGAAGAGCGACGGCACAGCAGAGAGCACCGTTCTTGTCAAAGATATCTACTCTGGTAACAGCTCCTCCTACCCTCGTAATTTAACAGCAGTGGGGAATACCCTTTACTTCGCCGCCAGGGGCGATGTGAACGGCATGGAACTGTGGAAGAGCGACGGCACAGCAGAGAGCACCGTTCTTGTCAAAGATATCTACTCTGGTGACATCGCCTCCTACCCTCATAATCTAACAGCAGTGGGGAATACCCTTTACTTCGTCGCCAAGGACGATGTGAACGGCATGGAACTGTGGAAGAGCGACGGCACAGCAGAGAGCACCGTCCTTGTCAAAGATATTTATCTTGGCAGACATAGTTCTTTGCCCAGTAATCTAACAGCGGTGGGAAATACCCTCTACTTCACCGCCAAGGACACTGTTTATGGCACTAACAGGGAACTGTGGAAGAGCGATGGTACGTCCGCTGGCACAGTTCTGGTGAAAGATATTGACCCTGGTTCTGGTGGCTCCTACCCCGAAGATTTAACACCAGTGGGGAATATCCTCTACTTCAAAGTCAATGTGGCGGCGGGCTATGAACTGTGGAAGAGTGATGGTACACTTGTTGGCACGGTTTCGGTGCAAGACCCTTACAATGACGACTACTACCATCGTCAGCTAACGGCCGTGGGGAATATCCTCTACTTTAGTGAGGGAGAACTGTGGGCTTTGTATACGAGTCAGCATATTGTAAATTTAGCGATTTCTCCCACCAGCGCCGACCAAACCGAAGGCAATTCTGGCAGTCAAGCTTTTACGTTTACTGTTACCCGTTTCGGTAGTACTACTGAAATGAATACCGTTAACTGGGCAGTCACTGGAACCGGAGCCTATCCCGCCAACGGCGCCGATTTTGTCGGGGGAATTTTACCCAGCGGCGCCGTCAGTTTCGACATCGGGGAAACCAGTAAGGTGATTACCGTCAACGTTCAGGGCGATATCACCACTGAATTAGACGAAATGTTTACCGTCACCCTCTCCAATCCCACCAATGGCGCAATCATTATTTTCGCAACTGCCAGTGGGACCATTCAAACAGACGATTTCAATGGCACTGCCGGTAACGACATTTTAAAAGGCACTTTCGGCGCCGACACTCTCTTTGGTCTTGCCGGAAACGATACTTATACGGTAAATAACGCTGGCGATTTAATCATTGAAGCTCTCAACGAAGGCACCGATAGTGTTAAATCAGACATTATCTATACCCTCCCCGACAACGTTGAAAGACTAACCCTCAACGGTAGCGCCAACCTTAACGGAACCGGCAACGTCCTGAATAACCAACTCACTGGTAACAGCGGTAACAACACCCTGACCGGTTTAGCTGGCAACGATGCCCTAGACGGCAAAACCGGCGTCGATACGATGATTGGTGGTTTAGGCAATGATACTTACACCGTCGATAACATCGGCGATGTAGTGGTGGAAAACCTCAACGAGGGAACCGACACGATTAAAACCAGCCTGACCTACACCCTTGGCGCTAATCTCGAAAACCTGACCCTCTCGGGAACCGCCAACCTTGACGGAACTGGCAACACGCTAAACAATAAACTCACCGGCAACACCGGCGCTAATATCCTCAACGGCGGCGCTGGGCGGGATACCCTAGCGGGCAAAGCGAGTAATGACACCTTTGTCTTCCAATTCGGCCAATCCACTGTTACGTCCCTAGACCGGATCAGCGACTTTGCCATCGGCGCCGATAAAATTGACCTCCTAACTCAAGGCGGGGCCGTAACCGGCGCTCCGGTTGCCTTCACCCGGGCTGCAGATAGCGCCACGACCAAAATTAACACGATTGTTACCAACGTCTTCGCCGATGCTGACGGCGCCGTAGCGGGGAATCAGGCGTTAGGACTGAACAGTGCCGCTTTAGTCTGGACCAACACCTCCACTTACCTGATCGTTAACGACGGCGCCGCGGGCTTCCAAAGCGCCAACGACTTGGTAATTAACCTCACCGGTATTACCGGAACCCTACCAGTGTTAGGCTCCATCCCGGTCGGCAACTTCTTCATCTAAGTCGATTTTCATTGTCTCGGCGCCTTTTCTCTTAACGGAGGGAAGGCGCTTTTTGGCCGATTTCCCATTCCGTCTCAAGATGTAACAACTTTTTAATTAATAAAAATATTTTTATTAATTATCATTATTATGTATTTTTATAGCGGTATTCAGACGTGTGAGAACACTGAAACCCTTACTCAGTAAGGGTTTCAGCCGTCTTATTTGTCCCTCACCAGCGCAGACACCGCTATAGGCTCTTTTGGGTTTATTATGCTTGACATAATCACACAATTATGCAGTAGCCCTGTAAAATACCAAGACATCAGGCAACGTAGCTCAAAATTTTTGACATTTGTGAACCCATAGCCCCTACGCTTTATTGGTTCAATGTTATTGCAAACTCTTTTAACCAGTTTATTAGTTTTTTTGTTTTCAAGGTAACCCACAATCTCACCAAACTAGTTTGCGATAGACTTGCAACTATTTTTATAAAAATCCTGAGCCTGTTTATAGCGGCTTGCAGATTGGTGAGAGACGCACTTCGACTACGCTCAGTGCTCGAATGATGAGTTTAAGCTATTAGATTGTCCCTCAGTCGAGAGAATACCGATATAAGCCAGTCTGCAAGTTTTATCATTCCCATTTCTAACGTTTCTTCATTTTCAAAAATATCTCTGATTTCTTCTCTCAAGCTCTGCATCTTTGCTAAATATTCTAATTCTTGTTGAATTTTTTCTAGTTTTGCTTTTTCTTGATCATTTAGATCTTCTTCATTCTGTAAGAAAATAGATTTGGTTCCCTCTAGAATTTCTCCTTTTTTTCTTTATCTAGCTCTTTTTTCGTCTCTATAGCAGTCACAAGTGAGTTGTAAAATTTTAAATCCCCGAACCCTTACGGGTAAAGGCTTTGAGCAGAGGGACAATTTACAACCTCGATGTGACCGCTATATACAAGATTTATGTAATTCATCATTAATTGCTTTCATTATAGCAGGCCTAAATGGGTGGTGAACGCAATCCAAGGATTATCCCCCCTAACCCCCCTTGGAAAGCTACGGTGTACACAGATCTTGGTTAAAGACCCAGTTTTGGGTTTGATCCCCCTAAATCCCCCTTAATAAGGGGGACTTTGAGAAGTTTTCCCCCCTTTCAAAGGGGGGCTAGGGGGGATTCTGGCAGTTGTGTATACACGGTAGCCTTGGAAAGGGGGGAGCCAACCACCTGTTCATGATTGACTTAGGCCTGCTATAGCATTTTCAAACGAGACGTAAACGCTACCTACTCCAAAACCCGGATGGGTAAAGGGCTAGCAGGGACTTTGTCCATGACTCACGTGTAAATGCTATATACATGAAAACTATCAACAGTAATGACCGTATTTGGCATCAGCTCATCAACGATTGTTTTATATGTACTTGTCGTATCTATACTAACTTCTTGAATATTCTCTAAAACCGCTTCTGGCAAGATTTTCAGAAAGTTGACTATAGCATTTTCAAACGAGACGTAAACGCCACCTACTCCAAAACCGTGACGGGTAAAGGACTAGCAGGGACTTTGTCCATGACTCACTTGTAAATGCTATATCACATCTTTCTTTCGTGAATCGATAAATGATAATGGCTTTTGTAAGTCTAGATCCACTAAAACTACAACATAGTTTTTATGAAACTTTCTCATACTAATTTCATCAATCCCTAACCTTTTGACAATTTGCAAATTTGGATTAATATCCCTGTCACCAACGTGTTTTAATATAGAGAATACCTCATCATTGCTTAAGTCAAACATTTTTGCTGTATTACTTATGTCAGAGTTGATTAAACTCCAGACAACTTGATTTTCAAATCGATTCGTAAATCTTCTTCGTTTATCAATGAAGTCTAATGCTTCACTAAATGGTTTGCCGCACACATGGCATTTAAATTGACGAAGGTTGACCATCAATGTAACTGGGCGATTCATAACAGGTAAATCCCTTACTGGATGAAAATGGTTTTGATGTACGTTTTTGCTCACCGTGCCACAATGAGGATATGTGGACTCATAAGAAAACGCTTCGACGTGTAAGACTATATGTCCTAATTCGATCGAATAATCTTCGACTTCTATGTCTGCAAGATTGAGCAGCTCAGTCAAAAGCGGTTTTGAGGCAATCACGTCAGTTTTGTATAGCACCGTTACAAAATCATATTATGCTCCAAAGAGCCGACTTTTTGAGAAGAAAAAGTGCGACAGACAAGTCCATATATCCTTGTTTTAAGTACACTATTTAGACACTCAATATAATTTGTTTTTCCGCATTCTTTACCAATTGGTCGATGCTGAGCCTCTGGAATCACTTTTTTATATAGCGGTCACATCTAGGTTGTAAATTGTCCCTCTGCTCAAAGTCTTTGCCCGTAAGGGTTCAGGGATTTAAAATTTTACAACTCACTTGTGACTGCTATATGCTTGCCAAAAGAGAATTTAAATGCTGAAGGTTTTTAGTGTTAAAAGGGTTCGATAAATTTCCTTGATGACATCGATGTGTTAGAGATTTTAGTTATCAGCGCCGATTCTGCCACTGCGGTTAGTCGGCAGAAGCATAGGTTAACCTAGCTAACAACTACCTCTGTTTGGACGGACACTATGCCAGAAACCCTGACCCTCCGCCTCCAGGGAATGCGTTGCGCCGCCTGCGCCGGGGCCATTGAGCGGGCGCTGAAAAAAGCGCCGGGGGTGACGGACTGCGAAGTCAATTTCGCCCTAGAGCGGGCCACCCTCCGCTATGACCCCCGGCAAGTTAAGCCGGAGGCTTTACAACAGGTCGTGGAATGGGCGGGCTACGGCGCCGAGGTGGCGAGGCCACAAAACCCAGAGGAACCGTCGGAACCCTTTCCTCCCTCCCTGGCCGTCGCCCTGGGACTGGGGGGTCTGCTTTTCCTCGGCGGCTTGCCCATGATGACGGGACTGCCTCTGCCCGCCGCTTTGATGGTTCTGCATCATCCTTGGACGCAGTTAATCCTAGCGACGCCGGTTCAATTCTGGTGCGGCGCCCAATTCTATCGCGGTGCCTGGAAGGCGGCCCGGGTGGGGAGCGCCACCATGGATACCCTAGTGGCCTTGGGAACCACGGCGGCCTATGGTTATTCCCTCTTCGTCACTTTCTTTCCCCAGGTCTTAACCCGTCAGGGGTTAACGGCGGTGGTTTATTTTGAAGCCTCGGCACTGATTATCGCCTTAATCCTCCTGGGGCGCTGGCTGGAAAAACGGGCCCGCCGGGCCGCCTCCCAAGCGATTCGAGAATTGTTGGGACTACAACCGGCGGAAGCCTTTACCCGCCGGGGGGAAAGCTGGGTTCTAGAGCCGATTGAAAATCTCCGGCCCGGGGATCTGGTTCTGGCTCGACCGGGGGAGAAAATTCCGGTGGACGGGGAAATCGTCGAGGGAGAATCCCTAGTAGACGAATCCTTGGTGACTGGAGAAAGCGTCCCTGTAGCCAAAGGCCCCGGTGCTGGGGTCATCGGCGCCACGGTTAATCAATCGGCGCCGTTGGTGATTCGAGCCACCCATCTGGGGGCGGATTCGGTTCTGGCCCAAATTATTCGCCTCGTGGAACAGGCCCAAGCCTCCAGGGCACCGATTCAGGCGCTGGCGGATCGGATTACCCAATGGTTTGTGCCGGGGGTGTTGGGGATTGCGTTCCTGGCGTTAATCCTCTGGTGGACTGTTGGCCGGAACCCGACCCTCGGCGTCTTGACCTTTATCGAAGTCCTGATCATTGCTTGCCCCTGCGCTTTGGGGTTAGCCACGCCCCTCTCGATCCTAGTGGGAACCGGCAAAGGCGCCGAATTAGGAGTCTTAATCAAAGAGGCCGCTAGTTTGGAAACAGCGGCCCAAATTACGGCGGTGGTCTTGGATAAAACCGGCACCCTGACAGCGGGTAAACCGGTGGTGACCCAGTTTTTAACCCGTCCTGGGGTTTCTCCCCGCCGGGCGTTAGAACTTCTCCAACAGGCCGCCTCTCTAGAGCGGTATTCTCCCCATCCTCTGGCCCAGGCCCTCGTTAACTATGGAGAAAGCCAAGGCGTCGAGCTTTTAGACGTTCAAGACTTTAGCTCCCGTCCCGGTTGGGGCGTGGAGGGACGGATTCAGGGGCGACAGGTTCGGGTGGGAAGCCTAGAATGGTTTGGCTTTCAGGAACGGGCCCAGACCCTCTGGGAAAGCGGCCGCCAGTGGGAGTTGGAGCGTCATACGGTGGTGGGATTGGCGGTCGAGGGAAACCTCGAAGCTGTCTTCGCCTTTAAAGACGTCCTCAAACCCGGCGCCGCCGCGGTGATTCAGGCACTGAAACGGCAGGGGCTGAAACTCTATCTGTTAACCGGAGATAATCGAGCGACAGCTCAGGCCATCGCCGAAGAAGCGGGGATTCGTCAGGTCATCGCCGAAGTGAAACCGGCGGATAAAGTCCGACACATCCAACAACTTCAAGCCCAAGGGGAACGGGTGGCTATGGTGGGGGACGGCGTTAACGACGCACCGGCGCTGGCCCAGGCGGACGTGGGGTTAGCCATGGGCGCCGGCGCCGATGTGGCCATTGCCGCCAGCGATATTACCCTCCTAGGGGGGGATTTACGGGGCATTTTGACGGCTCTGCAATTGAGTCGGGCCACGGTGGCCAATATTCGCCAAAATCTCTTTTTCGCCTTTCTCTACAACTGTCTGGGGATTCCCCTAGCCGCGGGACTCTTTTATCCCCTTTTTGGCTGGTTGCTTAATCCCGTCTTCGCCGGCGCCGCCATGGCACTCAGTTCCATTTCGGTGGTGTTGAACGCGCTCCGGTTGCGGCGCTTTCGGCCCCATTTGCCTTAAACCACCGTTATGAAGTTGCTTTGATTAAGTGACGCGCTTCATTTTTGAATCGACGCGTTAATAGCTGAAATCTGCCTCGATCTGGGTCAGCGCCTGAAGTAAGACCTCCGGCCCGGCGCCGGGTTGGGGAACCTGTTGGCTTAAATAGCGTTTCCAGCGCCGACTGCCGGGTTGTCCTTTAAATAAATTGAGGAGATGGCGGCTGATGGTATGGAGCCGACCGCCCTGGGAAAGATGGCGCTCGCAGTAGGGAATAAGTCCCTCTACCACCGCCCGACGACTGGGACTAGGTTCGGCGCTGTGGAAAATGACTTGATCTGCGGCGGCGAACAGATAGGGGTCTTCGTAGGCGGCCCGGCCGATCATGGCCGCGTCTGTCCGGGTCAAGTGAGCGTTAACTGACTCTAAGTCATGAATACCTCCGTTGATTTCGATGGCCAGACGGGGAAAATCTTGTTTCAGGCGATAGACGAAATCGTAGCGGAGGGGCGGAATCTCCCGGTTTTCCTTGGGGCTGAGACCCTGGAGCCAAGCTTTACGGGCGTGGATAATGAAGTGACGACAACCGCCCTGGGCGACGGTTTCCACAAAGCACCGGAGGTCTTCGTAACTATCTTGGTCGTCAATGCCGATCCGGTGTTTAACTGTCACCGGAAGGGAGACCTGGGCCACCATGGCCGCCACGCACTCCGCTACCCGCTCCGGCCGAGCCATCAAGCAGGCGCCGAATCGCCCGTTTTGCACCCGGTCGCTAGGGCAACCCACATTGAGATTAATCTGGTCGTAACCCCAATCGGCGCCGATCTGGGCACAGTGGGCCAGGGCCCGGGGATTGTCCCCCCCCAATTGCAGAACCAAGGGCTTTTCAACGGGGTCAAAATCCAATAATTTAGCCCGGTCGCCCCGAAGGATCGCTTGGGTCGTAATCATTTCGGTGTAAAGCAGAGTTTGACGGGTCAACCGCCGCAGAACCACCCGAAAGTGGCGGTCGGTGTAATCCATCATCGGCGCAATACTCAGGGGAATGATCATCAAAACTAATCGTCTTAGAAGAGGCTATTATCAGCGCCGATTCTATTCTAGGCTTAAGAGTTAAATCACTGTTATGCGACCTCTCCTCAAACGATGCTCAAACTTTTCTACTCCCTCCTCGCCTTAGCCGTCCTAGACGCGGCGCTGTCCCTCCCCGGCGGCGCCCAAAGCGTCCGGCCCCTTTCTCTCTTTGAGCGGGAGCAAAAAGACCGGCCCTGCTATGACCGCCAAACCCAACCCCAAAGCGCCGTCACCGATCTCCACCTTCATCCCCAACCCTTTGGCGGCAAAAGTATCCCCTATCCTGAGATGATGAGTTATCTGGATCGAGCCGACGTTCGTTTCGCGCTCCTTTACGGCATTGGGCAGACCTTACCCTACGACGGCCAATGCGCCTACTATCTAGACTGTGTAGGCACGCCCGCCCAGCCCGGCTTTAAAAACGATTTTGAAAACGCCGCCAATTACGTCGAATACCCTCAAAAAGATCTTCACGTCGCCCTGTCTATGACCTTTCCAGACTTGGCCCATCCTGAAGAGATTGTGGCGGGGATTAAACTTCTAGACCAGGAATATCCGGGTCTCTTTCAGTGGATGGGGGAAGTGAACCTCCACAAAGAGGCGCTCCGGGGCAACGGGCACGAACCGGCGGATTTAGGAGACATTCGAGAGTGGGGGCCCTTCATGGCGGTTTTGGCGGAGCGGGGTATTCCCATCTCTATCCACGCTGATTTGGGAGACGACGGCAATCCCACCCGTAATCTAGCCCAGATGAGCGAAGTTCTTCGGCTCTATCCCCAAAATAAAATCGTCTGGATGCACATGGGACTTTCGCGGGAGTTAACCACCATGAATCCCCAAGAGCATATCCAGTTAATGTCTCAATTTTTGGATCAAAATCCCAATCTTTACCTCGATATTTCCTGGACTGTGCTAGCGGAAGCTTACTTTGACACCCCAGAAAAACGAGCCAAATATGCTCAGTTTTTTAATCGCTATCCCGACCGTATTCTCGCCGGGACAGACTTTGTCGCGGCGGCTCAGAAAACCTTTGAAGTTTACCAAAAAGAAGCCAATATCACCGGCGCTATTCTGGCCGAGGTTAACGACGAAGCTTTCCGGCGCATTGCCTTGGGTCAAAATTATTTTGATTTAGCCCCGAATTTAGGACAAAGGTTTGAGGCACCCTCCGTTTGTCCTGCCGCTGGCTCCCAAAAATTATAAAGCTTAATCCTTAAGCGTCCAAATAAAGGGAGTGAGCGCTATTGCTTCCTCCGGCGCCGTCGGTCTGATATCAAAACCATTAGCGATTAGCTCCATCAACCCCAGAATACCTTAATCTGTCACCCATTTCTCCTATGCCCTTTTTCCATCGCGACCCTGATTTAACCGACCAGGGAACCTCTATCCTAGAACAGACCTGGCACGCTTTTCCCAGTTTGGCGCCGGATCAGATTGCCGTTACCTGGCTAGTCTACGACGAGCCGGTGATTGTCAACACCGGCGGCGCCCTTACCCCAGAGGATTTTTGGCGCCATCCCCTGCGGGGCTTTAGCTACCGGGGGAACGAACGGATTTATCCCGCTAGCGTGGTCAAGTTATTTTATCTGGTGGCGCTGGCGGAATGGTTAGCCAAAGGCATGGTGGAGCCGCACCCGGAATTGGAGCGGGCCATGGCGGATATGATAGTCGGGTCTAGCAACGATGCCGCCAGTTTAGTGGTGGACACGTTGACGGGCACCACCAGCGGCCCGGTTTTACCTGCGGGGCCCTTCGCCACTTGGCAAAGCCAGCGCAATCTGGTCAACCGCTACTTCCAGTCCCTGGGCTGGGAGGAGTTACCACCGATTAATGTCAACCAAAAAACCTGGAGCGACGGCCCCTACGGGCGGGAGCGGGTCTTTGTGGGGGAACTCTACGAAAATCGCAATATGCTGACCACCGACGCCTGCGCCCGTCTGCTCCACAGTATTGTCGGCGGGGTGGCAGTGTCCCCGGAGGCCTGTCGGCGGATGATGGCCCTGCTGGAGCGGAATCTCTCCCCGGAAGTGCCGGCGCCGGGGGAGGAAAATCAAGTGACGGGGTTCCTCGGCGCCGGTCTAGATCCCGACGCAAAACTCTGGTCCAAGGCGGGTTGGATGAGCCGGGTTCGCCACGACTGCGCCTACATCGAGCCGCCCCAGGGTCGTCCTTATTTATTAACCGTCTTTACGGAAGGAACGGCCAACGCCGCCAATCCCGAAATTTTACCCTTTATCTCCCGGGCCTTCGCCGATGCCCAACCCTGAACGTCCCTCGCTCTCACTGATAACTGATAACTGATAACTGCTCACTGAATAACTGTCGCCAATGCCCAACCCTGAGCACCCTTGGATGACCCTGGTTCTTGCCCAGAGCGCCGACGGCAAGATTAGCGATTTTCAGCGCAGTCCGGCCCGTTTTGGTTCCCCCGCAGACCGGGTTCATTTAGAAAAGCAAATTTCCGAAGTGGATGGGGTGTTAATCGGCGCCGGCACCTTGAGGGCCTACGGAACCAGTTTGCCCCTGGGGGAGGTTTGGCAAAACCGGCGCCGAGGGCAAAACCTCCCTCCCCAACCCCTGCATTTGATTTGCTCCCGGAGCGCCGACCTTGACCCTCGACTACCCTTTTTTCAGCAACCTCTGCCCCGTTGGTTACTGACCCTCAATCCCGAGGGCTGGCCCGATGGGGGGGACTATCCCCGCCATTTTGAGCGGGTTTTAATCTTTCCCCCAGAGGGAGAGAATTTACCCTGGAGTTTAATTCTGCCGAAGTTAAAAGCCTTGGGTCTCAACCGTCTAGCGGTTCTCGGCGGCGCCGAACTGGTTACCTCTCTGGTGGCGGGAGACTGGCTGGACGAGATCTGGTTAACGGTTTGTCCTTACTTATTGGGGGGAACAACGGCGCCGACCTTTCTGGAAGGCTCCGGGTTTACGGAAGCCCAGGCACGGCACTTACAGCTCCTAGAGGTAGAACAGCGGGACGACGAGGTCTTTTTGCATTACCAATGCCAGAAGAATTAATCCCTGGCACCGGCTTGACGAAGCAGGCTAGCAATCTCCCGGCGCCCGGCCAACTCGGCTAAATCCAGCGCACTATAGCCGCCCTGATTTTTCAGCCCCAGGTCTAACCCCGGCGCTGTCAGTAATTGGACGACGACCTGTCGATGACCCCGAAAACTGGCCCGCATCAGGGCTGTGGCTCCCGTTGGGTCTTGGGCGTTAACGGTTGCTCCCGCTTCTAGAAGTAAGCGAACTTTCTCCGTTTCTCCCGCTTCCGCCGCCCCGATTAAATCGGCGCCCTGGGGAACCGCTCCGAATTTTAACAACAGCGCCGTTAAAGTTTCCCCGAGGGAAGAGGGGAGTTGCAAGGCGAGGGTTAAAGGCGTTTCCCCCGGAACCCCTAAATTGGGATCGGCGCCCTGGTCTAGCAAAAATCGAACAATTTCTCCATGACCTTGGAGGGTCGCTAGGGCCAGGGGCGTGTCTCCCAAGTCTGTTTGCGGATTAACCTCTACCCCGGCTCGGAGGAGTTGATGGACAATGTCGAGATGCCCTTCCAAACAGGCCAAATGCAGCGCCGTCTCTCCGTCTTCGTCCGCTAGGTTAACGTCCCAACCGAGATCGAGTAGAACCTGTAGGCAATCTCCCTGATTTTCGCTGGCCGCCGTAAACCAGCAGTCCCCTTGATGGGGATCGGCGCCGGCCCGCAGTAGTTCAGTCATCAGCGCCGGAAAATTTCCCCGGGCCGCCAACCCCAGGGCGCTGTCCCCCTGTTTGTCCACTCGGTTAGGATCGGCGCCGGACTGAAGCAACTGGGCCGCTAGGGCTTGATCACCCCGGTAAGCGGCGATCATCAAGGCTGTACTGCCGTCCTCATTGACCCGATTGGGATCGGCGCCGGCTTCTAGTAAGATCTGGGCGAGTTGCCGTTCCCCCCTCGCGGCGGCTAACATCAGGGGCGTTAAGCCCTGGGGCATTTTCGCGACATCCGGCCCGGCCCCGGCGCTGAGGAGCGCCGCCGCTAGGGTTAAATCGCCTTGATGGACAGCGTAGAGCAAAGCCGTATGCCCTTGCCGATCCCTTTGATTGGGCCCGGCGCCCTGGCTCAGCGCCGCCTGAACCCCTTGTCCATCGCCCCGTTTCGCCGCCGCGAGTAGATCCATCTGGCCCCCTTGCCCATTCTTTCCAATCCTAGGGGGAGTGGGGGACGGAGGACAAGGACAAAAAAAATTACGGCGCCTTTGGTCTTGGGCCGTAATCTCATAATTAGAGCGATGAATGCTGATTCAGGGGGAGAGCTAATCTACCGCTCTAATCTACAGATGCAGGTAGGCCGCTTCCGCTTCCAGTTGGCTCACGAGGGAGTCGTTGCCGTTAGCCCGAGCCAGTTCCAAACGGTGTTGGAGATTTTTACGCAAAGTTTCTTTGTGGGCGATGGCGGCTTGGGTTAGGGACTGTTGACGATTTTTGTTCATGGGTTTCACCCTCCTAGGTGAGCAAAAATAGAGAGATTGCTATACCTTCACCTTAGCATAATTTTTTCTAATCTCCCGCAAACGGTATCTTTTGTTACCAAAGTTAACAATGGTGGCGCCGCCCTGGGGCTAACGTGTATGCACAAGTGTCAAAATCCCACCTAACCCCCCTTGGAAAGGGGGGAACCGGTCTTCAAAGTCCCCCTTGCAAAGGGGGATTGTTCCACTGAGCCTGCCGAAGTGTAGGGGGATAAAGCCTAAAACTGAGTCTTTAACCCAGAGCTGTGTACACCGTCTCCCGCAGGGAATACGGCGCCGAGCTTAAAGGAACGAGATTGATCGCTAGCGGATATATTCCTTGAGGATGCTGTTGCGGTTGGGGTGGCGCAACTTCCGCAGGGCCTTGGCTTCAATCTGACGGATGCGCTCCCGGGTGACGTTAAAGAGTTGCCCAATTTCCTCTAGGGTCTTCATGCGACCGTCGTCGAGACCGTACCGCAAGCGTAGGACATCCCGCTCCCGGGGGCTGAGGGTGTCGAGGACGTTTTCCAGATCTTCCCGGAGCAGGGTTTTAGACACTTCATCCTCTGGGGTTTCCCCGTCCGCTTCGATAAAGTCTCCTAACCGGGAATCCTCTTCTTTACCGATGGGCGTTTCCAAAGAAATGGGCAGTTGGGCGGATTTAGCAATAAAGCGCAACTTCTCGATGGTCATTTCCATCTTGTCGGCGATTTCTTCCTCCGTGGGCTTGCGCCGCATTTCCTGGGAGAGGATTTTGGTGGTCTTCTTAATGCGGGAGATGGTTTCGTAGAGATGCACCGGCAGACGAATGGTGCGGGACTGGTCGGCGATGGCCCGGGTGATGGCTTGGCGAATCCACCAGGTGGCGTAGGTGGAGAATTTATAGCCCTTTTCGTGGTCGAATTTTTCCGCCGCCCGGATGAGGCCGAGGGAACCTTCCTGAATTAAATCCTGGAATGAAAGACCCCGGTTCATATACTTTTTAGCGATAGAAACCACCAACCGTAGGTTCGACTGCACCATTTTATCTTTAGCTTTGCGGTCGAGGTACAACCGGCGCCGGAAGATAGAAAATTCCTTATCGCCTTGAATTTGCCAAAGTTCTTCCAGATGTAATTCGTGTTCCGGCGTCTCCAGAAATTTGGACAAATCCGATTTTTTCGGTTCCCGCTTACTTTTTTCCGAGAGACGCAGCTTAGCTTGGTCAATCTTCCAAACGTACTTAGCCCATTCCTTGTCGCTGGGTTCCCGCTCCAGTTTATCCAACAACTCTTGCCGGATGGTCTCTAGACCCAGCAGGTCGGCGATCTGTCGGGCCAGTTCGATTTCTTCCTCCGCCCGCAGGAGCCGAATCCGCCCGATTTCCTGAAGGTAGATCCGAATGGAGTCCTCGGTGTAGGGTTTTTTCTTAGCGGCGTCCCGGCTTTTAGCTCCCTTAGCCAATTTGGCGGGCTTAATCTCGTCCTCAATTTCTAGCTCGTCTTCCTCTTCCTCTAAATCTAAGTCCGTCGGCTCTAGATCGTCTACGATCTCCGCCGGATCTAGGTCTCCAGCGACAAAATCTTCGAGATCCTCGTCTTCAATATCCGAAGTGTCGATGACATCGTCCAAGCTGATCTCTTGACTGATTTCCTCCGGGTCACTCCGCTCGGCCAGGGACGGTTTCGGTTCAGCCTCGGTTTTTTTCTTACTGGTTTCCCGGCGCTTGGCCACCGTCACCTTCCGTCCTTTCTTCTCAGCGCCAGACTGGGATTTTGGGGTTTCGGGACTGGGGGACGCTCCCCCTAAACCGGTGTCATCGGGACGAAGGTCGGCGCCGTTCCCATTGCTCAGACTGACAACCTCCACTAACGTAGCGTCTTCAAGGCTCGGGCCAGCGCCGTTCCCATTGCCCCCATTGGCGACCGCCGAATTCCCTTTTCCCGAAGACTTGCGCCCTTTCTTCTCGGCGCCGGAGCGAGGTTTTTTAGTTTCGGGGCTTTTTAATGCGCCCCCTAACATGGCGTCGTCGGGACTAGGGGCGCCGTTGCTCAAACATGCGTCCTTCGCTGGATTGACAATGAGTGCGGTCAGCGCTTCTTCTTGGGTCAGGGTCATGCCGTTTTCCTCTTGCTCCTTACGTGCAAACTAAATGGGATAGTGGAATAAAAGTTGAGAAGATTGGTTAAAAGCCTTCTTTTGAACTTGCCGCTCTCTTCCTGATGGGGCGCCCTGACGGTTTAAGCGAAGAAGGGAGCCGATTTCCGCAAAGAGTCTGAAGAGGGGTAGCGCTGTCTCGAAAAAAGACCTTATCGATTGTAGCCCCGAAGACAAAAAAGTGGCGTTTTTTGGGGGTTAGATGAGAAAATTTGCGAATTCCGCCGAGAAAGACATCCTGGAGGGGTCTTCGCTCTAACGGTGCTTTAGGAGAGAGAGTTTGTATTCCCGGCGAGGGCGGGGAAGGGGACTGCCGCCATTGTAAGAAATTTTTTCGGGAGCGGCGGACTTCTTGAGATTAAAAATGTGACTTTGACGGCTAACGCAAGTCGATTTAGCTTCGCTCAGTAGAACGTCCCCCATTCTGGGCGGAACCGGATTCAAATTAAAGCGCCGCTAGTTTGCCCATGAGCCGACCTCACTTAATTTACCTGTCCATCTGTTTTTTCTGTTTCGCCTGCCAAGCGCCGGCGCCGGAACCCCTTCCCAGTCCTAATCCTAGCCCCAGCTTAACCCCAGCTCCCAGCCCTGTCGCCCTCGATCCTCGACGGGCGGCCCAGTTACGTCAAGCGGGACTCCGCTACCGTCAACAGGGAGATTTTCCGAAGGCCGTCGCCGCCCTGGAGGAAGCCGCAAAGCTGGATCGGGCCAATGTTTCCGGTCGAGTGTTGTGGGGGTGGACGCTCCACCTGGCGGAGCAAAGCGCCGAAGCGGAAGAGGTTTTAAAGGAAACCGCAAGGGACTTTCCCAAGGATGTGCCGGCGCTGAACGCCCTGGGGATTGTTTATCTCGTTCAGGGGAATTATGACCGGGCCATTGAGACCCACGAAAGCGCCCGGACGTTAAAATCCGATAACGAAATCGCCTACTATAACCTGGCTCTCGCCTACGAGCGCCGGGGAGAGTACGACCTGGCGGCCCAACGGTCACAAAAAGCGACGGAATTGGAGCCGGGGAATCCCCATCCCTGGGTGGCGCTGGCCCTGGTTTACTGGCGCCGGGGGGAGACGGATAAGGCCAAAAGCCTCTACAATCAAGCCGTCCGTTTGGATGGGCGTTACCGGAGCGCCGATTTTTTGAGCCATCTCCGGCAGGCGGGGTTCAGCGCCGAGCAAATCGCCATCGTTGAAGCTATCCGCAAGGGTTGATATTTACCTCCCCAACCTCCCTTGGTAAGGCTAACGTGTATACAGATCTTGGCTAAAGACCTAAATTTTGGGTTTGATCCCCCTAAATCCCCCTTTACAAGGGGGACTTTGAGAAGTTTTCCCCCCTTTCTAAGGCTACGGTGTACACAGATCTTGGCTAAAGACCTAAATTTGGGGTTTGATCCCCCTAAATCCCCCTTTACAAGGGGGACTTTGAGAAGTTTTCCCCCCTTTCTAAGGGGGGTTAGGGGGGATCGTGACACTTGTGTGTA
>JBKCES010000066.1:0-14036 GCA_046304295.1 Cyanobacteriota bacterium
CGCCAGTAAAACCGTCGCGTCCACCACTTCCCGCCAGGTTTGGCCCCCCGGCTCCGCCAGCGCCGGCGCGGATTTTTGTAGGAGCAGATCCCGTAGAACCCGTGCCTGTTGCACCGCCGCGATGGTGAGGGTGTCCGTCGAGTCGGCGCTACTGACGGAGGCTTCGTACCATGTGGCGATGGCGTCGCCAATGCCCGCCACCAGGGTTCGGGTCGGCGCCGCCAGAATCAGGTCGTAGTCTAAAATCAGTAAATCGGGACACCGGGGCAGAGGCGCGTCGTACAGGAAGGCCCCTTCTGGGCTGTACACATTTCCCAGCGCCGTCCAAGCCGCGCAGGTGGCGCCGGAGGTCGGAATGGTAATAATGGGCAGTCCGGTTTTAAAGGCTACTAATTTAGCCGTATCCAGGGCCTTGCCTCCGCCCACGCCGAGGATCACGTCGGCACTTTCCCCTTGAATGGCTTGTTCTAATCGGGTCAGGGACTCTTCGCAACAGTCCGGGCCGTAGTTAAACGCAGGATAATCCGCCAGCGCCGGGCAGTGGATTTTGACCTGGGCTAAACTTTGCGTCCCGCCGATCAAAACCGGCTTTCGCCCCCACTGGCTTAACTCCGGCGCCCATTCCCCTAGGGAACAGCGTAAAACTTGGCGGGGTGCGACGCAGAGATTAGGGAGCAAAGGCGTTGGAGTCATCGGCCAGAGAGTTTAGGGGGTTAAGGGTTCCTAAAAGTCTATCGCAACTTTCCTTAAAGCGGCGCTGGCCGGCAGACCCAGCCGATGAGATGGGATAGTCTAGGGTTAACTGCTTTCTTCCCCCAACCCCATGCGTAGCCTCGATGACATCAACGAAAAAATTCGGCGCCGTCAGGCCGTGGTCTGGACCGTGGAGGAGGTCAAGGCCCTAGCGCCGGAGTGGGGCATCCGCAAAATTGCCGAAACGGTGGATGTGGTCTGCGCTGGAACCTTTGAACCCATCGAGTCCGCCGGCGCCGTCATTAATCTAGGTCACACCGACCCTCCCATCAAAATCCGCCAATGCTGGTTGGAAGGCATTCCCGCCTACGGAGGCTTTGGCGCCGTAGATTTGTATCTGGGTGCCACGGCGATGGCGGACTACGCCAGCGGCGAACTAGGCGACGGGGAGCAGAGGAGCCATTTCCCCTTGGGGGAGCGGGGCGGGGGTCATATCATCGAGGATTTAATCAACGGCAAATCCGTTTCTCTACGGGCGCTGGGTCAAGGCACGGATTGCTATCCCCGAACCGCCCTGGAAACCCAAATCACCAAGGACTCCATTAACCAGTTTTATCTCTACAGCCCTAGGGGTCTTTACCAAAACTTTGTCGTGGGGGTCAACGGCGGCGAGCGCCTGCTTTATACCTACCTAGGACCCCTCCAACCCCGGTTGGGGAACGCCGTCTACGGCAATCCCGGCGCTATTTCGCCTTTATTTAACGATCCGCTGTTGGAGGTGATCGGCATTGGCACCCGCATTTTCTTCGGAGGCGGCGTCGGTTACGTCGCCTGGGAAGGCACCCAGCATTTTCCCCTGCAAAAGCGCCTACCAAACCAGACCCCCATCGGCCCGGCGGCCACCCTGGCCCTGATCGGAGATGCTAAACAAATGCAGGGTTATTGGGTGCGGGGTTGTTATTTCAAGAACTACGGTGCTTCCCTGATGGTAGGGGTGGCGATACCCCTGCCGGTGCTGAATGAGGGAGTCATCGCCCATTGCGCCGTTCGGGACGAGGAAATTGTGGCACCGGTGATGGACTTTTCCATTCCCCGCCGGGTGCGCCCCACCTTTGGGTTGGTCAGTTACGCCCAGCTTAAAAGTGGCCGCATGACCATTGAAGGCAAAACCGTGCGGGTGGCACCCTTGGCCAGTATGGCTCGTTCCCGAGAAGCGGCCCAAACCCTGAAAGAGTGGATTGAAGCCGGGGACTTTTGCCTAACGGCGCCGGTGGCTCCCCTCTCCCAAGAGCGGGGGTTTTTACCCCAGGATCAACTGGCGAAAGGCGCCGGTTAACCTCAAAACTCGTAGTTCAGCCCTAAATACAGCCCGTCGTCCTGGATATTATTACCCCGGATATTGAGGTTAATCAGGGGCGGCGCGTAATCCACCCGCAGGGTTAACCCGACAACAGGCTGGTAAATTAACCCTAAACCTAAAGCCGCCAGCATATTTTTATTGGCGCCCAATTGGTTGGGATTTCCCTCCGCATTCCAAACGGCGCCGAAGTCAAAGAAAGGCGCCAACGTAAACACGGCTCGATTTTCCCCATCTTTGGCCAGAGTAATGCGGTCTTCAATGGAGAAACGAACGCCGTTGTCCCCCGCCAGCACATTTTGACGATAGCCCCGCACTGACTGGGCGCCGCCGATGACGAACTGCTCCATGGGGAGGAGGGGATTGGGGGTGAACTGCATATCCAACTGCATAATCAAAAAATTATTCTCGGAAAACTGCCGTAGACGCTGAACTTGTCCTAACCAGGCGAAAAAGTAGCCGTCGGGAATGGGCGCCGGGTTATTGGTGGCGCCGAACAGGCCCGTGCCGAATTTAAATTGGGAGCGCAAAGCCCAGACGCCGACGCTATCCCGGACGGTGTAATCCTGAGTCAACAGGAGGGGAGAACTTTCGCTGTAGCCCTCGGCGTTGGGGCCAAACCCAAAGGGCACCCCCTGATCCAGGGCGAAGGTCTGCCCGGAATCGTAGGAGACACCGAAACTGAGGGCGAACTCTTCCTCCGGGGTGCGAATCAAGGGATGACGGTATTCCACCACATAACGGTCGGAGTTGCCCCGGATGTTGAGGGGGGTAAATTCGTCCGTCAGAATTTTATTGCGGTCAATAAAGGCGCTGAAGGCCAAAGTTCCGTTTTGGGGATTGAGGGGAATTTGGTAAAAGGTATCGAGACGGTAACTGTCCAGAAAGGCCTCTAGACGGGGACGGTAGGAGACAAAGACCGTGTCTCCTAGACCCGTCGGGTTGCGATAACCGGCGCTCAGGCTTAACCGTACGGCGCCGATGCTGGGGGGAGAGTAGTTGTCTAACCCAGCCTGACCAAAGACCGGATTGGCCTCCACCGCCCGCACCACGAGATCGCTGACGTTGCTCTCCGGTGCCGCCGGGTCGTCTAACTGATCTAAAGACTCTAGATTCGTTTGGGGTGGCCTCAAACTGGCGTCGATGGATTTAAAGAGGGGATCGGCTTTGAGTAACCGCAGTTGGGTTTCCAGATTGCGAATATTCAGGGGGCGTCCGGCGCCGAGGGCGACGCGATCCCGGATATAGGTTTCCAAGCGGGGTGCGCCTTCAATGAAAACAGTTCCCAATTCCCCTTCCTGAACGAGAATAACCGCGACGCCCTCCGGGGAAAAGGACTCTAGACGAGCCCGGGAGTTGAGATAGCCCTCGTCCAGATACCGTTGGGTAATCCCTTGCGCAATATCCCGCAGTTGGGCTTTCGTCACCGGTTGATCCAGTAGGGGTTGCCACAGGGATTGCAAATCCGCTGCGGTGAAGGCCGTATTCCCCGTTAAACGCACCGCCCGGAGGATTGGGGACGAAACTTCTTCCCCCTCCAACTCCAACCCTAGGGGCGGTTGGGCCGGTGCCGGTCTTCCGGGCAGTAGAGCTAGACTCAGCGCTAGTATCACATTGCCGCTGACCCGAATCCATCGCTGAACCATGTCCCGTCGCCCCATAATTTTCAGTTAAGTCTGCTCTCCGCCCTAGGATAAACTACAAAGCGGAGACTCTATACCAAGTTGAGCGACTTTGCTGAGAGGGGTCATGGGTTTTTCGTCTCGCCAAATTGTCTGTCTCGACCATCCCCCGGCCCGGCTCTACGGGGAGGTCATTCAAGTCCTCGAAGGTTCTCAACGTTGCTGGCTCCGACCTTGGATTCTGGTGACGGAGGAATTCACCTTAGACGCTCGGGAGGCTAGCGACGTGGTTTATCCCTTGGCGCTCTTTCGGGCGGCGGAGGACGAGGAGTTTTTAGCTCTTCTGCCTCTTCTTGAAGCCAAGGAACCCAATGGGGAAGCAAAACCCCAACTGCGGCGCTTTTTAGAAGGGGTCTGGCGGGCGCGACCGGAACTATTTGGCGCTTGTCCCTAAATTTCTCCGTTCTTCCAACAGCCCAGCGCCTTGGGGTTGCCTAACCGCGCCGGTATAATTAAGCTCTAAGTCTAATCAGTTTTTTTGGGGTATCCCGATGGTTCAGGCAATCTGGAACGGCGAGATTCTAGCGGCAAGCGATCAGTGCCAGCAAGTGGAGGGCAATTATTATTTCCCGCCGGAGTCCCTTAATCAGGCATATTTCAAAGCCAGCGACACCCATACAGTTTGCCCCTGGAAAGGGGAGGCCAGCTACTATACTCTATCGGTGAACGGACGGGAAAACCCCGACGCGGCGTGGTACTATCCCAACCCCAAGGAACGGGCTAAAGAGATTCAGGGCTACGTCGCCTTTTGGCGGGGCGTTCAGGTTAAAGCCTAGCAGGGTCTTTTCTTCCTTCCCCTGGTTTCGCCCAGTTTTTTCTCTTGTCCAGACTCAACCCCCTACCCCTACCCTGTTATGGCGCTTAATGAGAGCGACGCTTTTGTGGAGTCATCGCTGTACCTTCTGGAGGTTATCCCTGGCCCCCGCCGGAGCCAGTCCCCCTCCCGGCTCTTACCCGCTGACCGCAATCGCTATTTCCTAAAGGTCGCCTATAGCCAACTCAGCCAGACCCTCCAGCGTTTACACCAGAATGGCGACCGGATTATCCAGATTACTGCCACTTCCGCCCTCCAGCCCCCCGCCGATCTTGCTTGGTGGATCGAAATTTATACCGACTATCCTGCCTGTCTCTATTACTTTGGCCCCTTTGACAGCGAAGCAGAAGCTCAGGATGCCCAACCAGGATTTATCGACGATCTACGAGAAGAAGGCGCCGAGCAGGTTGCGGCCCAAATTAAACGGTGTCGCCCCCAAATTTTGACCCAGGAATGGTGAGAGAAAGAACCGTTCTGTTATCCGTTAATCCCGCCTCAACCCTTGACCCTCTTCGCCACATTATTTAAGGAGTGATTTTTTACGAAACTATGGACGCAATGACCTTTTTTCAGAACAGCGCCGGCACTTGGCGCTCTCAACGGGCGACCCATCACCTAGCTTTCCGACGAGCGGAAACCGGGAGTTCCGAGATTTTTGTCGATCCCCTCGGCGCCGACGATCCCCGGGTGATTGAGATCTGTCAACTCCACAGCGTCGATCCCGCCGCAAGCGTGGGTGGCGCTTTTGTGCGTTGGCAGGGCGTCATGGCTTGGGATAAAGAGGATGAAAACCATGAAGGCACAACGGTTTTCGCCCTGATTCCCGACGCTCACAACCCCCGACAGGGCGCTCTGCTACGGGAGCGGGGCTACGCAGAAATCGTCCCCATCGCTGGGCGCTATCAGATTGAACCGGATGGGGCGTTGCTCCTGATTACGGAATACGAAACTATGACCACCCTAGAGCGATTCTGGTTTCCTAGCCCCAATTTACGGGTTCGCACTAGCACGGTTCAACGCTTTGGGGGCTTTAACACCGCCACCTTTTGTGCGGAAGTCCGAGAGGAAGCGGCAGGCGAGACCGGCGCCGTTACGGAAACCGGCGCTGAGTATGACGCCCTAGTGGGCTGGTAGACCGTTTGACCGGACTACTCTAGATTCTCTGACATCTCTTCATGATTCACTTATAGCAGTCATAAATGATTTGTAAAAACTTAAACGCCGAAATCTTTACAGGTAGAGCTTTTTGGCGGAGGACAATTTACAACCTAGATGTGACCGCTATAGGCTTGTTTTGGATGAGTCAAGATAAAAGTAAATGATCTAAGTTTTGAGGAAATTGTTTGCCAGCAGAAACTTTCTCCGACGACTATGCGGGTTGGCTCTTGGACAAAACCGTTGCGCTGACCACTTTTAGTCCAAAAGAACTCTCCTTAGAACCCATTCGGGCCGACGAAGTTTTACGGCGGCATATTCAAATCCAAGAATCTTCCTCAAGTCTTAGGCTCGGAGAAGAGTCCCGAAGCCTCTAGGGAAAGGACGACGCTTGATCCCGGAGAAGGGACTCCCGACTCGGAGCAGTAGTAAGATATAGTGTCACTATCTCGGGTGAGGGACAGATTGAAGGCGGCCCTTTGACTGCAAGCCTCGGGCGTTTGAATTTTTTCTATCAAGAAAAACCGGTCGTTTGGTGATTAACGAAATTAACACCCTGCTAGGCTTTACCGCCTTCAGCATGTACCCCCAACTCTGGCAAGCCACAGGTCTGCTGTTTCCCGAATTGGTGGATCGCCTCATTGAGGTGGCGCCCGAACTTCACGCCTAAACTCCATGTACGAACAGTACTCTCACTCTATTCTCAACGGAATTCTCGATAAGCTCAAGCCCGACCTCAAGGAACAGGATTTGAGCTATTTTTACACCCGTCTGGGCGCAAATTTTTATAGCCTCTTTTCCCTCTTTGAATCCCTCTACGGAGAGCGGGCGGATTTTCGCCACCATCTTTTAAACCTGGTGGAAGTGATGGCCCGCCAATACTTAGCCCGAGCGCCGGAATTAAGGGCCTTGGATTTAGCTCGGGAAAAGGACTTTAATTGGTTTCTCAGCCCCCAATGGGCGGGGATGACTCTCTACGCCGACGGTTTTACGGAGGATCTGCCCGACCTCTACGAGAAACTGAACTATCTGGAGGAATTGGGAATTAATTTAGTCCATATTATGCCCATCCTCGACTGTCCCCAAAACGCCAGCGACGGGGGTTACGCCGTAAGCGATTACCGCAAAATTAACCCTCGGGTGGGCCAATTGACGGACGTGGTCAAGTTAGGGCAAGAAATGCGGCGCCGGCAAATGTTGTTGGTGTTGGATATTGTGGTGAACCATACCTCTAACGAGCACGACTGGGCCCAAAGAGCGCGGCAGGGGGACCCACAATACCAGAACTATTACTACACTTTTCCTAACCGGGAAATTCCCGATATGTTTGAAGCGACCCTGCCGGAGGTTTTTCCCCAAACAGCGCCGGGTAATTTTACCTGGGATGAAAAAATGCGGCGCTGGGTGATGACGGTCTTTAACACCTACCAATGGGATTTGAACTATCAAAACCCCGCGGTCTTCATTGAAATGCTGGATATTATTCTCTTTTGGGCCAATCAAGGGGTTGATATTCTTCGCCTCGACGCGGTGGCTTTTTTATGGAAGAGTCTGGGGGGCAGTAGTCAAAACGAGCCGGAAGCCCACCGGCTGTTGCAGTTATTTAAAGACTGTTGTCAGGTGACAGCGCCGGGGGTGTTATTTATCGCCGAAGCCATTGTGGCGCCGGTGGAAATTGTCAAATATTTTGGGGAGGATGCCATTAATGCCAAGGAGTGCGAGATTGCCTATAACGCTACTTTAATGGCCCTGCTTTGGGACTCGGTGGCGACCAAAAACGCCAAACTTCTGCGGCAGGGATTGAAAAATTTACCCGCTAAATTGGATCGAGCCACGTGGTTAAACTATCTCCGTTGTCACGATGATATTGGTCTCGGTTTCACCGACGACGATATTCGTCAAGCGGGCTATGAGCCGTTCACCCATCGGCGCTTTTTATTGGACTATTTTTCCGGCAAGTTTACCGACACTAACGCTAGGGGTTTGCTTTTCGGGCAAAATCCCAAAAATAACGACGCCCGCATCTCCGGCACCCTGACGTCTTTAATCGGCCTAGAAGCGGCGCTGGAGCGGGAGGACGCCGACTTAATCAACTTGGCGATTCAGCATCTTCTTTTGCTCCATAGTGTCATTTTTTCCTTCGGCGGTATTCCTCTGATCTACTACGGCGATGAAATCGGCACCCTCAATGATTATTCCTACATGGGCAATCTGAGTAAAGCCAATGATAGTCGTTGGGCCCATCGTCCCAAAATCGACTGGAAAAAAGCCCAGTTACGACAGGTTAAGGGGTCCGTCGAAGAGCGAATTTTCAGTGCCCTCCAACGCATGATCCGAGTTCGGCGCCAAGTTGCCGCCTTTGGGGATTTTAATAATCGGGAATGGTTGGATTTAGCCAATCCTCACTTTTTATCCTTCTGGCGCTTTAATCCCCAGGGCGAAGCTCCGGTTTTAGTCATCGGCAACTTTGATGCCCATTACCAGTATTTAGACTTTTCGGATTTGAGTCTACCTTTTCCCGACTTCCAAAACGCCCGCCAACTCCAGGATCTCTACACCGGAGCGCCTCCGGCCCAATTCCAGAATCAACTGGTTTTCCCGCCTTTCCGCTTTTATTGGTTAACGGTGGGCGACGCCTAACTCCGCGCCGAATTCCTCCAGAAAACGGTTCGCTAAAATCGCCTCCCGAATGCGGGTGGTAAACCCCACCAATTCCGTAATGTTGTGCAGAGACAGCAAAATATAGCCCAACATCTCCCCGGAGCGGATCAGATGATTTAGGTAGCCCCGGCTAAAGGTCTGGCAGGCGTAGCAGGGACAGTCGGAATCTAAAGGTCTGTCGTCCCGGCGAAAGGCGGCGTTTTTCAAGTTCCAACGCTCTCCCCGGACGAGGGCGGCGCCGTGACGGCCCAGGCGGGTGGGAATGACGCAGTCAAACAGATCAATACCGGCGGCGATGGCCAGCGCCATTTCCCGGTAGGTGCCCACGCCCATCAGGTAACGTGGCTTATCTTCCGGCAAAAGCGGCGCCGTATGGCGAACAACAGCGTGAATTAGTTCCGGCGCTTCACCGACGCTGACGCCGCCAATGGCGTAGCCCGGTAGGTCGAGGGCGGTTAACTCCTCTACGGCTTGGGAGCGCAGGTCTAAAAAGGTTCCCCCTTGGACAATGCCAAAGAGTGCCTGACGCTCCGGGTTTTGGTGCGCATCGAGGCATCGTTTGAGCCAACGGTAAGTGCGTTGGGTTGCGGAGGTTACCGCATCCCGACCGGCCTGGCCCGGGGGACATTCATCAAAAGCCATGATCACATCGGCGCCGAGGGCGTTTTGGATGCCGATGGAGTGCTCCGGGGTCAGGTCAATCAGGCGCCCGTCCCTGGGGGAGCGAAAGAGAACTCCCTCTTCCCGCAGAGTTCGCAGTTGGGCCAGGCTAAACACTTGGAAACCGCCGGAGTCCGTCAAAATCGGCCCCGACCAGCCCATAAACCGATGCAGTCCCCCCAATTCCCGCACAATCTCTTCCCCCGGTTGCAGGTGGAGATGGTAGGTATTGGCCAAAATCATCTGGGCGCCGCTGGCCCCAATTTGCTCCGGGGTCAAGCCCTTAACGGTGGCCAGAGTGCCCACCGGCATAAAGCGGGGCGTTTCCACGGGGCCGTGGGGGGTTTGGAAAACCCCGGCCCTCGCGTGGGTGTGGGAGCACTGGGCCTGACGCTGGAAGGTAAAGCTCACTGGGCGGTGGGACTAAACGCCCCGCTCAATCGCCTGCTTGGCCTGGGCGAATTCAATTTTGAGGCGCTTTTTGAGCTTATCGGGCACCGGACGAGTGCCGTAGGCGGTGTAATAGCCCGCCAAGGAATTGACCGCTGTCTGCATGGTGGTGAAGGAGCGCAGACCCCCGGATTTGGTCTCCTTCCGGTATCGGGAAATATAGTCGTTGATCTGAGCCCTGGCCTGGGCCTGAACTTCCGACTGATTGGGCGCGTCGCTGGGCAATTCTAAGGCCGTCGTCAGGGTTTCAATCACCGCTAGGGTATCCTGGTTATAATTGCCGGTGAGTCCGGTAGGACTTTCGCACCCAGCTAAGCCGACGACAACGACGAGGAGCAAAGCCAAGAGGCGAGAAAAGAGGGGTTTGAGGGACATGGGAATAAAAACTTCCTATCTTAAAAACGGCGCTGGCGACCCGACCGGCACACTTTGCCAGTAAACCGTAATCCTACCGGAGGGGCGGCGCCGGTGGCAACAGTAAAGCCAAAAGGCTATGTTAGAATCAGCAACACACAGGGTACGCTGAGGTCATGGATTAGGCTATGTTTGAACGCTTTACCGAAAAGGCCATTAAGGTCATCATGCTGGCCCAGGAAGAAGCTCGTCGCCTGGGACACAATTTTGTCGGCACGGAGCAAATTCTGCTGGGCCTGATTGGCGAAGGCACCGGCGTCGCCGCCAAGGTGCTGAAATCCATGGGGGTCAACCTCAAGGATGCCCGCATTGAAGTGGAAAAAATCATCGGCCGCGGCTCCGGCTTTGTGGCGGTGGAAATTCCCTTTACCCCTAGGGCGAAACGAGTGCTGGAGCTTTCCCTAGAGGAAGCCCGGCAGTTGGGACATAATTACATTGGCACGGAGCATCTACTCCTGGGTCTGATTCGGGAAGGGGAAGGCGTCGCCGCCAGGGTTCTGGAAAACCTCGGGGTGGATCTCTCCAAAGTCCGCACCCAGGTGATTCGGATGCTGGGGGAAACCGCCGAAGTAGCTGCGGGCGTGGGGGGCGGCGGTCGCACCAAAACCCCGACCCTGGACGAATTTGGCTCCAATTTAACCCAACTGGCCACCGACGGCAAACTGGATCCGGTGGTGGGGCGCCAAAAGGAAATCGAGCGGGTCATTCAAATCCTCGGGCGCCGCACCAAAAATAACCCCGTCTTGATCGGGGAGCCGGGGGTGGGGAAAACCGCCATCGCCGAAGGTCTGGCTCAGCGTATCGCCAACAAAGATATTCCCGACATCCTCGAAGAAAAACGGGTGATGACCCTGGATATTGGCTTACTGGTGGCGGGCACCAAGTACCGGGGGGAATTTGAAGAGCGCCTGAAAAAAATCATGGACGAGATTCGCTCCGCAGGGAATGTGATCCTGGTAATTGACGAAGTCCACACCCTCATCGGCGCCGGCGCCGCCGAAGGCGCCATCGACGCAGCCAATATTTTGAAACCGGCCCTGGCGCGAGGCGAACTGCAATGTATCGGCGCCACCACCCTAGACGAGTACCGCAAACACATCGAGCGGGACGCGGCGCTAGAGCGCCGGTTTCAACCCGTCATGGTGGGGGAACCCTCTGTGGCGGAAACCATCGAAATCCTCTTCGGCCTGCGGGAGCGCTACGAGCAACACCACAAGCTGAAAATCCTCGACGAGGCGCTGGAGGCCGCGGCCAAACTTTCCGACCGCTATATCTCCGACCGTTACCTGCCGGACAAAGCCATCGACCTCATTGACGAAGCCGGTTCTCGGGTGCGCTTGATCAATTCCCAACTGCCCCCCGCAGCCAAGGAGTTGGACAAAGAACTGCGCCAAATCCTTAAGCAGAAGGACGACGCCGTCCGGGCCCAGGACTTTGATAAAGCCGGGGAACTGCGGGACCGGGAAATGGAGATCAAGCAACAGATCCGGGACATCGCCTCTGGTAAGAAAGCCGAGGACGGGAGCGAAGATCCCCAGGTGACATCAGAGGAAATCGCCCACATCGTCGCCTCTTGGACTGGGGTGCCGGTGAACAAACTGACGGAATCCGAATCCGAAAAACTCCTGCACATGGAGGACACCCTCCACCAACGCCTGATCGGTCAGGAAGACGCGGTCAAAGCCGTGTCTCGGGCCATCCGTCGGGCCCGGGTCGGTCTGAAAAATCCCAACCGTCCCATCGCCAGTTTCATCTTCTCCGGCCCCACCGGCGTCGGCAAAACGGAACTGACCAAGGCGCTGGCGGCCTACTTCTTCGGCTCGGAAGATGCCATGATCCGTCTGGATATGTCGGAATTCATGGAGCGCCACACGGTCTCGAAACTGATCGGCTCCCCTCCCGGCTATGTGGGCTACAACGAAGGCGGGCAACTCACGGAAGCCGTCCGGCGCCGGCCCTACACCGTGGTTCTCTTTGACGAGATTGAAAAGGCCCACCCCGACATCTTCAACATGCTCCTGCAAATTTTGGAAGACGGGCGCCTCACCGACGCCAAGGGTCGCACGGTGGACTTCAAAAACACCCTCTTGATCATGACCTCCAACATCGGTTCCAAGGTCATCGAAAAAGGCGGCGGCGGTCTGGGCTTCGACTTTGAAAGCGATCAGGCGGAGTCTCAATACAACCGCATCCGCTCCCTAGTGAACGAAGAGTTGAAAAACTACTTCCGCCCCGAGTTCCTCAACCGTCTGGACGAAATCATCGTCTTCCGACAACTCAACAAAGAGGAAGTCAAGGAGATCGCCGAAATCCTGCTCCGGGACGTCTTCACCCGTCTGGTGGAGAAAAATATCGCCCTCTCCGTCACCGATAAGTTCAAAGAGCGCCTAGTGGAAGAGGGCTACAACCCCGCCTACGGCGCCCGTCCTCTCCGTCGGGCCATTATGCGCCTGCTGGAAGACGTGCTGGCGGAGGAAATCCTCTCCGGTCGTCTCAAGGAGGGAACCTCGGCGCTGGTGGATATTAACGAGGAAGGTAAGGTGGTGGTCGCCCCCGCCGATCAACCCCGGGAACTCGTGCCCGCCCCTTAGGCTCAAGTCTCTCCAATCTCTTAACGGTAGCGGCGCTCTTGGCCCCTACCGTTTTTTATCTGGTTCTAACAGTAAAATTCACTGCGTTCTAAAATTGCTTGCCCGTGGTCGGGAACCCAAACGACCCAACTATCGGGAGAGGCTTGGCAGAGGAGTTTCGCTTCTGCGGCCGCGTAGGGAGTTGGAGGAGTAAACAGGTTAACCCAGGTGTCCCGAGTGTAGATGATGTGACACACGGGGAATCGGCTCGTCATTGCGGAAGCGGGGCGGAAAGCAAGTTGCGCAAACATAGTCATGATCTCCTGATTGTGGAATAGCGCCGTTCCGTCTTCGGATTGGCAGGGAGAGCTACATTTATTTCTGTATCTTATTTTACGAATAAGCCCAGTTTATGGAAAATCCTTGCCTAAAAGTTTACAAGTCTTAATTTTAAGAGGGCAGTATGGCCGGATGAAGGGGAGCGGGCCAGGAACTTTTCTCCAGAGAAAGTAGTCATGGATACTGAGAAAAAGAGGGAAATCCCCCAATCCTCCTGTTAATCAGGGCGCTGAGGACAAATTCTCCGCTTTCTCGTTAGACTAAAAATTAAGCAAGGCTCAACATTTTTTGGGAGGTGGGATATGCGACGGACTTTGAACTGGCTTGCGCCATTTCTGTTGCTGACAGCGCCGTTATTTGCGGTTAACCCCGTTCAGGGAGAAAATCCTGACCAAGTTCGGCAATTATTAGAAACCAACGCCTGTATGACCTGCGACCTGCGGGGCGCAGATTTGAAAGGGGCCCATTTACTTGGCGCCGATCTACGGCAGGCGGACTTGAGGGGCGCCGACCTGACAGAAGCGAATTTGGAGGGAGCAGATTTAAGCGGCGCTAATTTGGAACAGGCCCGACTACAGGGGGCGCTAGTGACTAACGCGAACCTGAACAACGCCAACCTGCGCCGGGCAGATTTCGCCTACGCCAAACTCTACGATGTGGATGTCAGCGGCGCCAGTTTGGAAGGCATTAGCCTCAAAAACGCCGAAATTTATCACACCGGCATCGCTATCGGCGGCGGCGACGAGTAACCGGCGGTGAAGCGACTGTTACAACTCCTGATCCGGGGCTATCGGCGCTGGCTGTCCCCCCTTTTTCCCCCCTCCTGTCGCTTCTATCCCACCTGCTCCCAGTATGCTTTGGAGGGTATTGAATCCCACGGCGCTTGGCGGGGAAGCTGGCTGGCGCTGAAGCGCGTTTTGCGTTGCCATCCCCTCTCTCCCGGCGGTTACGACCCGGCGCCGCCGAAGGAAGAATAAACTCCGGGGCTTGACCTCATCAATTTTACCTGACTCTTCCAGCAACCCTCCTTTGCCGTAATGGCCACTTTTCTCAGACCCCTGAGCTACCGTTATCCTTGGCTCTACGCCGCTATTTCTAACCTAGCGGCGCTGGGTGTCGGAGGCGAGCGCCGTTTCCATGCGCTACCCTTAGCGGGCTTAATCCTAACGGCGGAGCAAACCTGGTTAGATCTCTGTTGCGGCGGCGGTCAGGCGACCTATTATTTAGCCCAGACTCCGGCT
>JBKCES010000067.1:0-8252 GCA_046304295.1 Cyanobacteriota bacterium
GCTTGGGGTTTGGGGCTTGGGGACACCTCCGGTGCCGGAGTCTGAACAGGGGAGGGAGCAACCGCGGGCGTGGATGTGGAAATTTCTTCTGTGCCTTCTGTAGTCTGTCCTCTGTCTTCTGCCCTTTGTAATCTGTCCTGACCCGCCCGAGCGGGGTCAATTTCTAACAGGTAGGATTCCGCCAGTTTTTCGGCGCCGATAAAGATTGCTTCCGAAGTCAGTTCTCCCTTCAGGGTCACCATCGCACCCTTCTGGGGCAAGGGGCCAGCGCCGCGCACCCAAATCGTCCCGGTGTCGTCCTGAATCTGATAGGCGCCGCCCGTTAGAAAGGGGGCCACGTTGATCACCTTACCCTGGATTTCCACGACTCGGCGCTCCGCCGTCGGTTGGCTCAACTCGGCGATGGTAACGGCGCTTTGGGCCCAGCCGAAGGGGTTAAAGGCGCAACTGAGCATCAGCCCGCTTAATACCGCCGCCAGGCCCAATCGTCCCGCCAGGCTAGAGCCTTGATTCAAAACAAACATTCTCCCCGCTTCCTAAAGCCAAATTGAGTGCCGGGGATTATTGTAACGGTTAACGAACCGCTTCTAGGCCCGTCGAAAGCCATACTCTAGGGTAAAAAACTGGGGCTGGAGTTTCGCCAAAGGTTCCCGCAATTGGGCTAATTCCGCCGCTGGGCCGTGGATTTCTAGGCGGATCAACTCGGAGATTTCCAAGGCCTCCGCCAACAACGGGCCGACATTCTCCAAATGAGAGAGCACGCCCTGGGCATTGACGTAGCCCTCCCGACAGTGAACAACGGCGCCGTTAAAACTAAAACCATAATAAAGGCAAGCTGGCTCGGTTTCCGTCTGGGTCACAAAGCGTTCGCATAAAGCTCTAAACGCCGGGAGTTGACCCTCTTGGACTTGAAAGTAGGGAACGATGGTACAGCATGTGTCCTGGGTAGCCATAACAAAAAGACTGAAAGGGGTTTGGAGGCAATTTTCTAGAGGATTTCTAGAGGATTATAGGGCCGTTGCGGCGCGGGGGTTTAGAGTGCGTCGGCTTAATTCTCCTCCCGGGGAGCGCCATACAACCTATCGAACCCTGTTCACCCCCCATTTAGGTCTGCTATAGGTTAGGCGAAGAACTCCGTTAAGAGAGTTTCCCCGACCGGGAGGTTATACCACTGACGGTTATCGGGCACCAGTTCGTTCAACTGGGGAACCTCTAGGAAAGTCACGCCCCGGAAGCCGAGGACAATATCGTTA
Source organism: Cyanobacteriota bacterium (assembly GCA_046304295.1). Classification (GTDB taxonomy): domain Bacteria; phylum Cyanobacteriota; class Cyanobacteriia; order Cyanobacteriales; family Microcystaceae; genus Synechocystis. The sequence continues at coordinate 1,254 of JBKCES010000067.1, forward strand.
TAGTCGCGGTTGGAGCCGTTGTTGAGTTGGACATCTTCAAAGCTGACGACGGCGCCGTTGCCCTGAGCCTTGAGCAAACCAAACTGGTCAGTTTTATCCAAGTTAGCCGTATTCATGGAGAAGAGGGGGCTTTGGAGAATTTTGCCGCTGGGGTTGAGCAACTCGTCCGCCAAGGTCGTGCCGGAGACCATGACGAGGCCGTAGGTTTCGTTGGCGTTGAGTTGCAGAGTCTTGACGCCCTGATAGACACCGTCATTGAACGTTCCTTCCCAATCTAAGTTGGCACTGTATTTGGCTCCTTCGAGACTGTCTTGCACAATCACCGTCCCTTGGGCGGAATTGCTCAGCGCCCGAGTCAGCGCCGCCTGGGTAAACTCCGCCGAACCGATTTGCAGGGTTTCCAATCCCTTGAGGCTAAAGATCCCCACTTCGGCATAGTAGCCGCCGCCTTGGTAAAAGTCCTCGCCACCGTCGTAGAGGAAATCCACGGTCATTAAACCCGTGCTATCGGTGACTAAAACGCCCTGGTCAAAGAAAGCCCGGTTGCTGTAGGTTAAGAGTTCCTGCCCTACCTGAGTTTGGCGCCAGTCCCGGTCGCTGTTAAAGGCCTGATCCACCGAGAGGACGGCGCCGTTGGCGCCTTTGACTTGGAAAAGGACGTCGTTATAGTCCTGATCCGATTGCCCCAGATCCACCCGCAAATCTTCAAAGGCGTAGGTTCCGTTGTCGTCAATCCGCACCATCTGGTTCACGGGAGCGCCGCCGAGATTGGCTTCCGGGATGGAAAAAATGGGCAGTTTACCAGACTGGGAGGAAACGGTAATATTATTAGCTAACTCCTGGGCGGTGGTGTTTTGCACCAACATAAAGCCGAGGCGGTCGCCGGGGGTCATGGCAAAGACCTTGGTTCCCAAATAGGCGCCTCTGTTGAAATTGTTTTCCCAACTGACCACATCTTGAAATTTGGCGCCCTCTGTCCGGTCCCGGATAAAGATGCGCCCGAGGTTACTATTGCTAACCGCGCGCCGGGCCGCTTCCTGCGCAAAGGCCAAAGACCCCGCCTGGAGGTTTTCCATCCCCGTCAGACTAAAGACCGCCATCTCGCTCTGGTAGCCGCCGCCGTCGTAGAGGTAGTCAAATTGCAGTAAACCCGTTTGACCTACGGTAAAAACCCCGGTGGAGAAGGCCGGTTTAGCGGACTCCGCCAATAAGGACTGACCCACTGTGGTGGTTCGCAAGTCCCGGTTCGTATTAACTAAAGTATTCGCTAGAGATAAATTGCCCTGAACGCCCCGGACTTGGAAGACAAAATCGTTATAGTCCCGGTCGGCGCCGTTATTGAGCAGATTGTCCTCCACCCCAATAGCGCCGAATTGATCCAAGGCGACCATTTGAGCGCCGCCCCCGAGGTTGGCTTCCGGGATGGAGAAGAGGGGAATTTTACCGGTTTGGGCGGCGCCGGCGGGGTCGAGGTAGAGATTGCGCACGGTGTTATTTTGGGTGAGCATAAAGGCCACCGTGTCGCCGGGCTTGAGGGTAAAGCTTCGCAGTCCTAGAAATTCGCCGTTGTTGTAGTTAGTTTCCCAACCCAGAGTCCCGTTAAAGCGGGCTCCTTCAGACCGGTCCCGAATTAAGACCCGCCCTTCCTGGGAGTTGCTTAACGCGCGGCGGGCCGCCTCCTGAATAAATTCCGTCGAGCCGGGTGCTAGGGTTTCCATCCCGGTTAGGCTAAAGACGCCCAGTTCCCCTTGATACCAGCCGCCGTCGAAGAGGTATTCCGTTTGAATCATGCCCGTGGGGTTGACCTCAAAAGCGCCGCGCTCGAAGCGGGGCCGGTTGGCGTAGGCGAGGATTTCTTCGCCAGTGGACGTATTGCGCCAGTCGAGGAAGGGGTTAATATTGCCGTTTAACGGCGCCGCGGTCGCCGTCGCGCCCTGCACCTGGATAATAAGATCGTTATAGTCCCGGTCGCTAAAGTTGGGGTTGCTGTCCTCCCAACCAAAGGTGTCGCCGGCGCCGGTAATGTCCGTAATTTGGGGGGTAACGGAGCCGTTGTTATTGATGTTGCCGAAGGAATAGAGGGGGCGGATCTGGGTCGACGTCGTGTTGGGGAAGTTGGCCAGATTAGAAACCGTAGAATTGGGAATCAGCATCAGTGCGTAGCGCTCCCCCGGCGCTAGCCAGTAGCTTTGCAGACCCCGATATTCGCCGCTGTTAAAGTTTCTCTCCCAGGCGAAACTGCCGCTAAAGCGAGCCCGGTCCCGGCTGTCCCGGACGAGGACAAAACCTTCGGCGGAATTGCTCAGCGCCCGCCGGGTGGCTTCTAGGGTAAAAGCCGCGGAGTTAATCTCCAGATTCTCCATCCCTTCAATACTGAAAATCGCCACCTCGCCCCTAAAGGCGCCGCCATCAAAGAGGTAATCGATGGCTACTTTGCCGGTGTCGCCGATGGTGAAAATGCCGTTGTTATTGCTGAGGGAATCGAGGGTAGCCATGGTCGCGCTCCAAAGAAAGAGGGTTTCCGCGGGGTCTAACCTTAACCCGCTCCTCTAGCTTGGCCGCCCGCTGTTGACGATGGAGTTGACGGGACTGTCTAACTTTAGCGAGGACGTCTAAGAAAATGTTGGATCAGCCGCCTCTATTTGAATGACTCTCGGAGAATGAGGCTAGTATGAGGAAGGTAAGGTTTTCTTGCTGGTGAGTCAAGATAGAAAGGATACGATTTTCCACCTGTTGGCCTTGATTTAGATTGGCTGACATGAAGCTTGCTATGGGACCTAGGTTGTATTGCATATGGGCTACAGTGGCCATTGCCCTCTCGATTGCGCTGGCTGGTTTTTCATCTGAAAGTGTTACCCGCCTCCTTGTGCTTGCGTTCCTTGGCGGGCAAATCGCCTTACGCCCAATACTCGTACAGAGCTTTTTGTGGCTTCCATCCAGAATACGATTCATTGGTCTAGGGACTAGTTTCGCCGCAGTGGTGGAGGGCTTTCATATGATTTCCGTGCCAGTATTTCCCTCTCTGCGGATTAACGGGGAAACTCCCTTGAGCAAGGGTTTGCTCAATTATGGAATCGATCTACTCTTAACTGTCCCCGCCTATCTCGCAATCTTGGCGACGATCTGGTACTTCATCAACCGCTACTCTTTTCCGTTGTGGCGCTACGTCGTAATTATGGGCTTGGCGCAGACTCTAGGGGATGGGGGACTCTTGTATTTTATTAATGCTCCGGCAATGCTCTTCTTTCTGCCATATCCGATGACAAACTACCATGCAATCAACGTCATTCCCTTTCTGGCGGTTCGAGATTATTTACCATTGGAACGATCGTCAAGCCGTTGCAGATATCTGGTCGCGCCGGCTTTGGTGGCAACCTACGGTGTTTGCGGAGCAATCATCAAATTTCTGGGGAGGATATTTGGGCTGGAAACGACTTGAACTCTCCCTCGGTTTTAACCGGGGATTCTAGAGGAAGAACAAAGACGAGGCGCTGACCCCTCACTCTAGCCCTCGACCGAGAAATTGTTTACCCCGAGAGCGATGGCTAACCCCATGGCTGACAACACTGAGCAATTTAAGTAGATTGTTCTGCTCAAGGAAAATTTGGAGTGTTTATCTGCTATAAAAGCGAGTAGGCTTGCTCATCCCAATTCTGAATTGTTATGCGGATTGCTCTTTTCAGCGCCAAGTCCTATGACCGGCAATTTTTCGAGTTGGCCAATCAGGATGCTCGGCATCAACTCGTCTTTTTTGAAGACGCTTTAAACCCCGACACCGCCATCTTAGCCCATGACTGTCCTGGGGTCTGTATCTTTGTCAACGACCGGGCCGACGGGGAGACGCTGGGAATTTTAGCCCGGCAGGGAACCGGATTGCTGGCCTTGAGATGCGCCGGGTTTAACCAGGTGGATTTGCGAGAAGCCCAGGCACTGGGGATTAAAGTCGCGCGGGTACCCGCTTATTCACCCTACGGAGTGGCGGAACACGCCGCGGCCCTAATTCTGGCACTAAACCGTAAGCTTTACCGCGCCTACAATCGGGTGCGGGACGATAATTTTTCCCTAGACGGTCTCCTTGGCTTTGACCTCTACGGCACTACGGTGGGGGTGGTGGGCACCGGGAAAATTGGTCTGGCCTTCGCCCGCATTATGCAGGGGTTTGGGTGTCGGCTTCTCGGCTACGACACCTTTCCCAACGATGCCTTTAAAGCCTTGCCCCAGGCCGGTTACGTCTCCCTCGAAGACTTGTGGGCCCAGTCGGATATTATTTCCCTCCACTGTCCCCTGTTACCGGAAACCCATTACCTGATCAACGCCGAAACCATCGCTCAGATGAAGCCGGGGGTGATGTTGATTAACACCAGCCGGGGTCATTTAATCGACACCTCTGCCGTTATCGCCGGTATTAAATCGGGTCAGATTGGCTATCTAGGCATCGACGTCTACGAACAGGAAGACGAACTCTTTTTTGAGGATCATTCCGACTCCATTATTCAGGACGACACCTTCCAACTCTTGCAATCTTTCCCTAACGTTTTTATCACGGCCCACCAGGGCTTTTTTACCCGGAACGCCCTGACGGAAATCGCGGCGGTCACCCTCGCCAACGCGACTGAATTTGAGAAGGGCCAGGCCCTGACCCATGAGGTGGTTGTAGGTTAACCGAGGCGGTTATGGCGGCTTGGTTCTCGCCAAACCCTAAATTGGGAATTGCTGGAGATTCTCCCCGGCTGACCCACCGGCGCCGCGACTATGTTAAAATGAAAGACGACTCGGACTCATGCGATGACAACGCCCAAACCTTGTCAGGGCCGGAAGGCAGCAGCAATACGGGATGCTTGTGATAGGCGTGAACTCCGGGTCTTCATGTTTGTGAACTCCTGGCGGGGACGCTTGGCCCCAAGGAAGAGAATCGTGACCCATGAGCGCCGCTAGCTTGATTTCTCCGCCCCTGATCCTCGCCGAAATCCCCCAGCCTCAAATCCTTTCCCTCGGCGTCCTGGCCTCGGGAAGCGGCAGTAACCTCTCTGCTATCGCCCAATCGATTCGGGACGGGGCACTGAACGCCCAAATTCAAGTTTTGATTTATAACCAACCCGGCGCCGGGGTTAAAGAGCGAGCCGAGCGCCTAGGGATTCCCGCGGTTCTGCTCAACCACCGGGACTATTCTTCCCGAGCCGACCTAGACCGAGCCATTGTGGAGACGTTGAGACAGTCTGGAGCCGATTGGGTGATTATGGCGGGCTGGATGCGGATTGTGACAGCGGTTTTGCTGGACGCCTACCCCCGTCGGGTCTTAAATATTCATCCCAGTTTGCTCCCCAGTTTCCGGGGTGTCGGCGCTGTGGAGCAAGCCCTGGAAGCTGGCGTTAAGGTGACGGGTTGCACGGTGCATTACGCGGTTCCAGATGTGGATAGCGGCCCAATTTTAGCGCAGGCGGCGGTTCCCATCCTCCCCGGCGACACCCCGGAAAGCCTCCACGCAAGGGTTCAACGCCAAGAACATCAAATTTTCCCCCTCGGTATTGCTTTGGCGGCCCAACGGGAACGGGGCATTTAATAAGGGGAGCCTCGCCCCCCAGTAAAAACAAAAAGACTTACAATTCTTTCGGTTTAAATCAACTAGTTTGGCGGAATCGAGTCTCTTATAGCGGTATTCTCTCGGCTGAGGGACGCTCTTATAGCTGAATCGCTTGAATAGAGGACTGAGCGTAGTCGAAGCCCGTATCTCACTCGCATGAATACCGCTATAAGACCTATTACATTTGTGGGACAGGCGCTATGTCTAGTAGTGTTTTTTAGCAAAAAAGTATTGGCTGTTTTCACCGGCGCCGCTTCCTAGAATTCGCTTCCCCTCCCGTGTATACACAACTGTCACAATCTCCCCTACCACCCCTTGGAAAGGGGGGAAAACTTCTCAAAGTCCCCCTTCTAAAGGGGGATTTAGGGGGATCAAACCCAAAATTTAGGTCTTTAGTCAAGATCTGTGTACACCGTAGCCCGTGGAGGGGTAGCAAGCTCTGCCTGACGGATTATTCAAGTAATTTTGTGTCAGCCAACTTAAGCCATGATTTTCTTAACCGCTTCCACGATCTGGGGCGGTTGGACGATGGTGAGCCGTTCCAGAGTGCCGTTGTAGGGGGTGGGAATATCCTGGGAAGAGAGACGCACCGGCGGCGCGTCAAGCTCGTCAAAATAGTGGTCGTTAATGAGGGCGATTAACTCCGCCGCAATGCCGCCAGTTTTCATACATTCTTCGACGATAATCACCCGGTGGGTTTTGCGGATCGAAGCGCCGATGGTTTCCAGGTCAAAGGGTTTGAGGGAAATTAAGTCGATAATCTCCGGGTCATAGCCGTCTTTTTCCAGTTGTTTCAGCGCCTGAAGACAGTGATGGCGCATCCGAGAATAGGTCAAAATGGTGACGTCTTTCCCCGGCCGCACAATTTCCGCCCGGTCGAGGGGGACAATATATTCGCCCTCGGGGAGGTTTTCTTTGAGGTTATAGAGGAGGACATGCTCGAAAAAGAGCACTGGGTTATCGTCCCGAATGGCGGCTTTCAGTAAGCCCTTGGCGTTGTAGGGAGTGGAGCAGGCTACGATTTTTAAGCCCGGCACAGCGTGGAAATAGGCTTCCAGGCGCTGGGAATGCTCGGCGCCCAATTGACGGCCGACGCCGCCGGGGCCCCGAATCACCAAGGGAATTTTAAAATTGCCGCCGGAGGTGTAGCGCAACATGCCGGCGTTGTTGGCGATTTGGTTAAAGGCTAACAGTAGAAAGCCCATATTCATCCCTTCGATAATGGGCCGCAAACCCGTCATGGCAGCGCCGACAGCCATGCCGGTAAAGCTATTTTCAGCGATGGGGGTGTCCAGCACCCGCCATTCCCCATACTTGTCGTACAAATCCTTGGTGACCTTGTAGGAGCCGCCATAGTGGCCCACGTCTTCCCCCATCACCAACACCGTATTATCCCGACCCATTTCTTCGTCGATAGC